>NZ_JBEYXK010000001.1:0-376029 GCF_040645035.1 Streptomyces sp. NPDC046876
GCAGGCCCGCCTGCCCCCCCGCCCCCCACCCTCCACCAACCCCACCACTATTCAGTCGGCGGGGCGGCCGCCTCCGCCCCCCCCCCCCCGCCACCGCTTTTCTTCGTACGGGCGGCTCACCCGATCAGCGCATCACCAGTAGACGACGACCTTGTCGCCGACCTTCACCTGGTCGAACAGCGCGGCGAGCTTGCCCTTGTCCCGGACGTTCACGCAGCCGTGCGAGGCGCCGTTGTAGCCGCGGGCCGCGAAGTCGGCCGAATAGTGCACCGCCTGGCCGCCGCTGAAGAACATCGCGTACGGCATCGGCGTGTGGTAGATCGTCGACGTCCACTCCTTCGCCTTCCAGCCCACGCTGAACTCGCCCTCGCGGGTCGGGGTGTTCTCCGAGCCGAAGCGGACGTCCATGGTGGAGACGACCTTGCCGTCGATCATCCAGGCGAGGGTGCGGCTCTCCTTGCTGATGCACATCACCCGGCCCTTCATGCAGCGCGGGTCCGGCGCGTCGGCCTCGTTGACCTCCGGCGGGCGCAGCTCGTCGGCGGAGGGCTTCTTGCTCAGGCCCTGGATCTTCTTCCAGGTGGCCTCGTCGACCGAACCGGTGGCGGGCAGGCCGTTCCTGGCCTGGAAGGCCTTGACCGCGGCGGTGGTCTTGGAACCGTAGAAACCGGTCGGCTTGGCCGTCAGGTACTTGAGCTGCTTCAGGCGGGCCTGGAGCTCGCGCACCTGCTCGCTCTCGTCGCCGTTCGCCATGAGCGCCTTGGCGGTCGGCGACGGCGAGGGCGACGCGGAGGCCGACGCGGACGGGGACGGCGACGCCGAGGGTGAGGCCACCTTGTCGTCGGCGGAGGGTGAGGTCTCGGGGGAGGAGCCCGCCGCGGACGCGGACGGGACCACGGAGGCGGAGCCCGCCGGCTCCGTCTTCTGCGGACCGCAGGCGGTCGCGGAGAGCGCGACGGCGGTGGCCACCCCGAGGGCGCGGACTATGACTCTCTGGCGGTGCATTGCAGCCCCCCGTTTTCTACGTCGTGTATGTAGGTGATGCCTGGCGGGCGTGGAGAGTTGCACACGGTCCCGGGATGTTGCGCCATTGTGACCAGCGGCCGTCGGGCAGGCGACGGCCGACCGTTGCGCCGGGGGCGCACCGGCGCAGCCGGGAGAGGTTGTATCAGCCCCGGGCCCGTTCTCTCTATGGAGGGCTTGGTCACATGGCGAGTACCGAGAGCGGAAGTCCCATCGAACCGGTCTACGGGCCGGGCGATCTGACGGAGTGGGATCCGGAGGTCAAACTGGGCGAACCGGGGGCGTATCCGTACACACGAGGGATCTACCCGACGATGTACACCGGCAAGCCGTGGACCATGCGCCAGTACGCCGGGTTCGGCACCGCCGCGGAGTCCAACGCCCGCTACCGCCAGCTCATCGCCGGCGGCGGCACCGGCCTGTCCGTCGCCTTCGACCTGCCGACGCAGATGGGCCACGACTCCGACGCGCCGCTCGCCCACGGCGAGGTCGGCAAGGTCGGCGTCGCCGTCGACTCCCTCGACGACATGCGGGTCCTCTTCGAGGGCATCCCGCTCGACCGGGTCTCCACCTCGATGACCATCAACGCCCCGGCCGCCCTGCTGCTGCTGATGTACCAGCTCGTCGCCGAGGAACAGGGCGTCGAGGGCTGGCAGCTGACGGGGACCATCCAGAACGACGTGCTGAAGGAGTACATCGCCCGCGGCACGTACATCTTCCCGCCCGAGCCCTCCCTGCGGCTCACGGCCGACATCTTCCGCTACTGCCGCGTGGAGATGCCCCGCTGGAACACCATCTCCATCTCCGGCTACCACATGGCCGAGGCCGGGGCCTCGCCCGCGCAGGAGATCGCCTTCACCCTGGCCGACGGGATCGCGTACGTACGGACCGCGCTGGCCGCGGGGATGGCGGTCGACGAGTTCGCGCCGCGCCTGTCCTTCTTCTTCGTCGCCCGCACCACGCTGCTGGAGGAGGTCGCGAAGTTCCGTGCCGCGCGGCGGATCTGGGCCGGCATCATGCGCGACACATTCGGGGCGAAGGATCCCAAATCGCTGATGCTGCGCTTCCACACCCAGACCGCCGGCGTCCAGCTGACGGCCCAGCAGCCGGAGCTGAACCTCGTCCGCGTGGCCGTGCAGGCCCTCGGCGCGGTGCTCGGCGGCACCCAGTCCCTGCACACCAACTCCTTCGACGAGGCGATCGCACTGCCGACCGAGAAGGCGGCCCGGCTGGCGCTGCGCACCCAGCAGGTGCTGGCGCACGAGACGGACGTCCCGCACACGGTCGACCCCTTCGCCGGCTCCTACGCGGTGGAGCGGATGACCGACGACGTGGAGCGGGCGGCGCTCGACCTGATGCGCCGGGTCGAGGACCTCGGCGGTGCGGTCGCCGCGATCGAGGCCGGTTTCCAGAAGGCGGAGATCGAGCGGAACGCGTACCGGATCGCCACCGAGACCGACAGCGGCGAGCGGGTGGTCGTCGGGGTCAACCGCTTCGCCCTCGCCGAGGAGGAGCCGTACGAGCCGCTGCGCGTCGACCCCGCGATCGAGACCCGCCAGCGCGAGGCCCTCGCCGCACTGCGCGCCGACCGCGACGGCCCGTCGCTCGCGGCGGCCCTGGCCTCCCTGCGCGAGGCGGCGGCCGGCACCGCGAACGTCCTCTACCCGATGAAGGAGGCACTGCGCGTCCGCGCCACGGTGGGTGAGGTCTGCAACGCCCTGCGCGAGGTCTGGGGCGCGTACGAGCCCACCGGTTCCACCTGGTGAAATCCCTCGTGCGACAGGAGCAACCCTATGGGACACTCCTGCGCATGCTGGGTGTCACCGATCTGCCGACCTACCTCGTCGGCCTCGTCCTGATCATTTTGCTGCCGGGTCCGAACTCGCTGTACGTGCTCTCCGTCGCGGCGCGGCGCGGCGTGCGGACCGGGTACAAGGCCGCGGCGGGGGTGTTCACCGGCGACGCCGTGCTGATGACCCTGTCCGCCGCCGGGGCCGGGGCGCTGCTCCGGACCAGCCCGGTGCTCTTCGGGATCGTCAAACTGCTCGGAGCCGGGTACCTGACCTGGCTCGCCGTCGGGATGATGCGCGGCGCCTGGGCGCTGTGGCGGTCGCGGACCGCGGCGGCCGAGGGGCCGCAGGCGGCCGCGGAAACCGCCGGCGCCCCGGTGTCCGGTGAGGCCGGGGCGGCCGGGGAGGCCGGCGAGGGCGAGCGGCCGTACCGGCGGGCGCTGCTGATCAGCGTGTTCAACCCGAAGGCGATCCTCTTCCTCGTCTCCTTCTTCGTGCAGTTCGTCGACCCCGGCTACGCCTACCCGGCGCTGTCCTTCCTCCTGCTGGGCGCCCTGCTCCAGCTCGGCAGCTTCCTGTACCTGACGCTGCTGATATTCGGCGGCACCCGCCTCGCCGCGGCCTTCCGCCGCCGCAAGCGGCTGTCGGCCGGGGCGACCTCGGCGGCCGGGGTGCTCTTCCTCGGCTTCGCCGCCAAGCTCGCCACGAGCTGACGCCCCCCGCGCCCGGCAGGGCCGCGGCAGCTCAGTGCGCCCGGAGCGAGCGCAGCCGCCGCAGCCGGCGGACCGCGCGGCGCACCGCCGGGCTGTGCGGCAGGAAGGCCAGCCGCGCCGGGATGCCGCCGGGCAGCCCGAGGGAGGTCAGGCGGCGGCGGGTGAAGTAGTTCCCGGCGCGCTGCTCGGGGTGGTGGGCCAGGTACCGCTCGGCGTCGCCGCGGCGCCCGGCGAGGATCTGCGGCTGCATGGCGTACCCGACCGCGGTGAGCAGCCCGGCCAGGCGGCCGCGGACCTGTTCCGGCCCGGGCGGGCTCCACCCGTCGACGGCCCGCGCGTCCGAGAGGGCGGGCAGCAGGGCGTCCACCACCGTCAGCGGGATCCGGTTGCTGTTCTGGTACGGGGTCAGCCGGGCCAGCAGCGGTCCCGTCCCGGTGCGCGCGACGGGCAGCCCGTACAGCGTGGCGGCCGTCAGCAGGCCGGTGGAGAAACAGCCGACGACGAGGGCCGGGCGCAGCCGCTCGTACAGCGATTCGGCCAGGACCGGGCTCGTCGCGACGGTGAGGCGGGCGCCGAGTCGCCCGGCCTCGGCGACAGCGCGCCGGGAGTACTCGGCGGGGGCGCTGGGGTGCGGCTTGAAGACCAGCTCGCGGTGGCCGAGGGCGTGCGCGCCGCGGACCATCTCCACGTGCAGCTCCTCCTCCTCGGACGGCGAGAGCAGGTCCAGGGCGGAGAGGTACTGGCCCAGCAGCAGCGCCGGCCCCTGGCCGACCCCGTCCAGCTCGGGAGCCTCCGAGGGCAGCTCGGCGAGGACCTTCAGCAGGGCCGTGCCGGGGACCAGCTCGGGGCGGACGCCGAACTCGGTGAGCAGCAGCGGCTCCAGCCCCGGCACCAGGTCGGGGTGCAGGACCCGGCGCACGCGGGTGCCGAGCTGCGCGTCGAGGCGGAAGCGGGTGGGGCCGTAGCTCATCAGCCCGTCGGCGTACACGTCGACGGCGGCGCCGGGGAAGAGCAGGCACAGGGCGCGGGCGGGCGGCACCTGGAGGGACTCCACGACCAGTTCGACGCGGTCCTCGCCGAGCCCCCACAGCGCGCGCAGCTGCCGCTCCCACAGCGGCACGTCCTCGGGGCGCGGGGTCCAGGAGCTGGGGTGCAGCGGGGCGATGGCCGCGTTCCAGTCGATCACCTCGTCGAAGCGGGTGCGCAGGGCGGCGAAGCCGGGCAGGGCGGCCAGGCCGGGGGAGGCCTCGGCGGCGAGGGCGTGGTTGCTGGTCAGGAGGATGCGGCGGCCGGCGGGCGGGAAGCAGCCCGCGTCGAGGGCGGCGGCGAGCGTGGCCGTCCCGTAGAGGGTGGAGGCGACGAAGACCTGGGTGCAGGGGAGGGCCATCAGCGGTCTCCTCCGCGCGCACCGGCGGTCGGGGAGGTCGGGGAGGTCGGGAAGAAAGGGGAGGAGGGGGCGGAGCGGGCCCGGCGGTGGGCGCGGCGCAGGCGGCGCAGGAGGGCGGCGCGCTCGGCGTCCATCGCGTCCAGTGCCTGGTCCAGCAGCTCGCCGGGCATGCGGCCGAGGGCGGCCGCGCTCAGTGCGCGCAGTTTTTCGGCCACCGGCCGTTCGAATTTTTCGATCGACCCGATATGGTGCGCGATAATGGCACAGTATGTTCGGACCGCTTTCGGCAGCAGCCGCCCGGATTCCGCATCGGCCGCCGTATCGGCCAGTACCTGGTCGAATGCCCGGATGAAATCGAGCTGCCGCTCGTCCTTGATCTGCGTCAACGAGGTGGAAATGCCGCGCCGGTAGAAGATCCCCGGCAGGCCGACGGAGGCGAAGGAGCGGGCCCGCCGGTGCAGCCGCCAGATCCACGGCCGGTCCTCGGCCGTGCGCAGCCCGTCGGTGAAGTGCAGCAGCCCGTCGTCCAGCAGCCGCCGGTGGTACATGCCGGCCCAGGCGTACGGATAGTCCACGCAGGTCGAGCGGGAGGCGGGCAGGATCCCGGCCCGCGGATCGGCGACCACCAGCTGCGGACCGTACGGGACCCGCTGCACCGAGCGGGTGCGGCCGCTGACGCTGACATGGTCGGTGCGGACGAAATCGCAGCTCAGCGCCTCGATGGCGGCCAGCGTGCGGGCCAGGTGGCCGGGGGCCAGCCAGTCGTCGCCGTCGAGGAAGGCGATGTACTCCCCGCTCGCCGCGTCCAGGCCGGTGTTGCGGGCGGTGGCCAGGCCGCCGTTCTGCTCGCGTCCGATGTGCACCGCCCCGGGCAGCTCGCGCGCCGCCCGCCGCAGCAGCTCGGGCGTCCCGTCGGTCGAGCAGTCGTCGACCAGCAGGAACTCGAAATCGTCCCGCGCGTTGAGTTCGAGGCTTTTCAGGGCATCCGGTGCGTACGTCTGCACGTTGTAGAACGGCACGACAACAGAGAGCTTGGGCACCCGCGAGACATTATGCCGTCGTCCGGCATTCACCATGGCGTGGGTGCGTATTCCGTGTGAACGGCGCGGGGCGGGCGCGTTAACCGGTGCGGATTCGCATTTCGTCGACGGCCTGTTAACCCGCTGTTGTTTGCTCGTTGGGCCGATCCCGGGAATCAGCGAATACCTTCTGCCGGGTGCCAGTCAGCAATCATGCAGACACGCGGCGCGGCCCGAAGGTCGCCGTCCTCGCGGATTCCGACACCCGGTGGAAATGGGGCGCCCTGACCGCCCGCCGCCTCGCGCCGGACCACCGCCTCGCCGGATACCTGCTGCGCGGCCGGGCCACGCCGACCGCGCGCCAGCTCGGCGAGGTCGGGGTCGGGGTCGACGCCGGGCGGCTGTCGGAGGTGACCTGCCCGGAGTTCCTCGACCGGATCGTCGGCGACCGCCCCGACGTCATCGTCCTCGCCCTCGTCGGCGGCGCCGTCCAGGCCGTGCTGCACGGGATCCGCGCCCTGTGGCCGGCCCCGGCCGCCCGGCCGGTGGTCGTCACCGGGTACGTGGGCGTCGTCTACGAGAAGCTCGCCGACGGGCTGCTGCTGCGGCACGGCGCCGACCTCGTCCTCGCCAACTCCCGCCACGACGCCGAGCGCTTCCGCGCGGTGTACGAGGGGGTCGGCGCGGCCGCGGACTGCGTCACCGAGACGGCCCTGCCGTTCCTGGACGGGGCCCCGTACCGGCCGGCCGGCAGCCGGGCCCGGCGGGTCGTCTTCGCCGTCCAGCCGTCGGTCCCCGACAGCCGGGCGGACCGGGCCTACCTGCTGCGGCGGGCCGCCGGGCACGCGCGGCTGCACCCCGACCGCGAGGTGCTCGTCAAACTGCGCAGCCGGCCCGGGGAACACACCACGCACCTGGAGGAACAGCCGTACCAGCGGCTCGCCGAGCGGATCCCCGGCGGGCTGCCCGTGAACTGCCGACTGGTGTACGGGAACATGGGCGAGGTACTGGACGGCACGGACCTGCTGGTCACGGTGTCCTCCACGGCCGCCCTGGAGTCCCTGTACCGGGGCATCCCGACGGCGGTCCTGACCGACCTCGGCATCCGCGAGGCCCTCGGCAACCACCACTTCCTCGGCTCGGGCTGCCTCGCCTCCTGGGACCAGCTGGACGCGGGCCTCCTCCCCGAGGCCGCCCCCTCCTGGCTCTCCGCCCACGGCGTCCGCCCCCCGCCGCCGCTCCCGCCCACCGCGCCTGCACCGACCGCCCACGCCGTGCCCCCGCGGCCCCGCGCCGGCGCCGACGCCGACGCCAGGGACTGTGCAGGGATGGCGTCCGCAGGCGGAGCCAGCGCCGCGGGCGCAACCGCCGCCCCGCAGTCCGGGCCCGTGGATGGAGACCCCGGGCGCGGGGCGGCCGTGGCGGAGGCCGGCGACTGCGCCGAGGTGGTCTTCGCCGCCGGCACCGGCACCGTCGGCGCAAGCGCCGGCAGAGGGGCCGGGGCCCCGGACGGGGCCGCCGGCCCCCGCCCCGGCGGCGAGGCCGAAGGCCGGACGGCGGTCGCCGAAGCCGGCGACTGCGCGGAGGTGGCGTTCGCCTCCGGCGCCGGAGGCGGGGGCGCGGCCACGGAGACCGGGGCCGCGGATGTCGGCACCGGCCCGCGGGCGGGTGCGACGTCCCCGGGGCCCGGGGCGGGGTGCCGCCCCGGCGCCGAGGCGGGGACGGCGGCCGATCCGTACGCGGCCGCGCGGGCCCGGGTCGCGGAGCTGGCGGCCCGGCCCTGGCTGCCGCCGGTGGAGCCGTACTACACGCTCGCCACCGCCCCCGGATACCTCCCCGGCATCCTCGCCCGGCAGCACCTCGCGCCGGACGGGACGCCGCTGCCCGGCGCCCCGCGCGGCGGGGAGGGCGGGTCCCGCGTCGGCCGCTGGTTCCGCGGCCGGCTGCGCGAGGCCGCCCGCGGCGCCTACCGCCACGGGGTCCAGCGCGTCGCCCCCGCGATCCGCCGCCTGGGGGACCTGTGACCGCCCGGACCGGCCCGGCGCCGTCGACCGCCGGCGCACCCCGGGCCGCGGCACCGCGGACCGATCCGCCCGCCGCGGCCGAACCACCCGCCGCAGCGCCGGACCGGGCCCGGCCGCCGGCCGTCGAGGCGCCGGCCGGCGGCCGTGGTGCCGCGGGCGGCGGGCCGAAGCGGGTGCTGGCCGTGATCCCGGCCCGGGGCGGGTCCAAGGGGGTGCCGGGGAAGAACCTGGCCGAGGTGGGCGGGGTGCCGCTCGTGGCGCGGGCCGTCGCCGCCTGCCGGGGCGCGGCCACCGTCACCGACGTGCTCGTCTCCACCGACTCCGAGGCCATCGCCGCCGCCGCCCGCACGGCCGGCGCCGCCACCGTACGCCGCCCCGCCGCCCTCTCCGGGGACACCGCCGCCAGCGAGGCCGCCGTCCTGCACGCCCTCGAGGCCTTCGAGGAACTGCACTCCCTCACCGTGGACGTGGTCCTGCTCGTCCAGTGCACCAGCCCCTTCCTCACCCCCGCCGACGTGGAGTCGGTCGCCGCCGCCGTGGCCGGCGGCGCGGCCGACACCGCCCTGGCCACGGCCCCCTTCCACGGCTTCCTCTGGCGCGCGGCCACCGCGCCCGCCGCCGACGGGGCGACCGGCGTCAACCACGACAAGGCCGTACGCCCCCGCCGCCAGGACCGTCCCCAGGACCTGCTGGAGACCGGCGCCGCCTACGCCATGGACGCCGCCGGCTTCCGCAGGGCCCGGCACCGCTTCTTCGGCCGCACCCTCCCCGTCGCCACCGACCCCGCCCGGGTCCTGGAGATCGACGACCCGCACGACCTGGCCCGCGCCCGCCTCCTCGCCCCCCTCTTCGACACCCCGCCCCCGCTCCCCGCCACCCCGACCGAAGGACGTCCCACGCCATGACCGCCGCCACCCTCGACCACCCCCGTCTGCGCACCCTCGGCTCCCGCACCGCCGGCCCCGGCCGCCCCGTCTACGTCGTCGGCGAGATCGGCATCAACCACAACGGCGACCTCGGCACCGCCCTGGCCCTCGTCGACGCCGCCGCCGAGGCCGGCTGCGACGCCGTGAAGTTCCAGAAGCGCACCCCCGAGATCTGCACCCCCCGCGACCAGTGGGACGTCGAGCGCGACACCCCCTGGGGCCGGATGACGTACATCGACTACCGCCACCGCGTGGAGTTCGGCGAGGCCGAGTACCGGGCCATCGACGAGCACTGCGCCAAGCGCGGCATCGACTGGTTCGCCTCGCCGTGGGACACCGAGGCCGTCGCCTTCCTCGAGAAGTTCGACGTCCCGGCCCACAAGGTGGCCTCGGCCTGCCTCACCGACGACGAGCTGCTGCGCGCCCTGCGCGCGACCGGCCGCACGGTCGTCCTGTCCACCGGCATGTCCACCCCGCGGCAGATCCGGCACGCGGTGGAGGTCCTCGGCAGCGACAACATCCTCCTCTGCCACGCCACGTCCACGTACCCGGCCCGCCCCGAGGAGCTCAACCTGCGGGTGATCAACACCCTCCGCGAGGAGTACCCGAACGTCCCGATCGGCTACTCGGGCCACGAGACGGGCCTGCAGACCACCCTGGCGGCCGTGGCCCTCGGCGCCGCGTTCGTCGAGCGGCACATCACCCTCGACCGCGCCATGTGGGGCTCCGACCAGGCCGCCTCCGTCGAGCCCGGCGGCCTCACCCGCCTCGTCCGCGACATCCGCACCATCGAGACCGCCCTCGGCGACGGCGTCAAGCGCGTGTACGCGTCCGAGCTCGCCCCGATGAAGAAGCTCCGCCGCGTCCAGGGCGAGCCGATCGCCGCCTGACCGCCCCCCCCGCGCACCGCAGCCCGCCCCTGACGAGCAGTACAGGAGGAGTCCCGTTGAATCCTCCCCTCCCTGAAGGGAGGGGATTCCTAGCTCACTTCGCCTGACCGTCAGCGACGGGCAGGGCTTACAAGATCAGCACTAGCCGGGTTGAGACCAGCCCGGACGAGCATCACACGGGCGGAGTTCTTGTCTCGGGGCGAGACGGCTCCGCACGCGGTGCACGTGTACGTTCTCTCGGAAAGAGGTAGTGCGTGCTTGGCTCTCGCTCCGCACTGCGCGCAGTCCATGGTGGTGTGCGCGGGGTGGACCAGGTGCACGGTGCGCCCGTGCTTGCGGGCCATCTCGACCAGGGCGGTCTTGGTCGCGCTGATCGCGGCGTCGGCCGCTGTGCGGGCCATGGTGGTCTTCGCGAGGAAGCGCGGCCGGAAGTCCTCCACCGCGAGGTGGTCGAAGTTCCGGACGACGCGCTTGGCCCACTTGCGGCCGGTGTCGGTCCGCTGCCGGGCGATCTTCTTCGACACCTTCGCCGCTGCCCGGCGGGCCTTCTTGTAGCCCTTGGTGTCGGGCCGGTTCTTCGGCGTGGCGCGCCGGGCCATCATCCGCTGGTAGCGGGCCAGCTTCTGCGCGGCCGTGCGCCCGTGCTGGGCGTGCGGCAGGTCGTGGGCGGTGGAGGTGGTGGTGGCGGTCTCCTTCACGCCCCAGTCGATGCCGATGGCCCGGCCGGTGGCCGGCAGGTCCTCGGACACCGTGGCCACGACGAACGACGCGTACCAGTGCCCGAGACTGTCCCGGTACACACGCACCGAGGACGGCGGCTTGGGCAGCTCACGCGACCACACCACCGTCACTGCGATCCCGCCCGCCAGGTGCAGCCGACCGTCCTTGATCCGGAAACCCCGGGTCGTGTAGTTCAGCGACGGCAGCGCCTCGCGCTTGCGCTCGATGCGGGGCATCCCGGCCCGCTGCCGTACCGGCAACTTCCCCTTGGTGTCCTTGCAAGCCTTGGCCCGGGACTTCGCGAAGTCGCGGATGATCTGCTGCTGCGGGACACTCGCGCCCTCACGCAACCAGCTCATCGACCGACGGGCCTCCGTCAGCATCTTGTCGAGCTGCGCCGGACCGCACGTGATCTTCTCCTCGGCAGTCCTGTTCAGGCCGTGGACCTTGCGGGAGATCGCCACGCACTCGTTCCACACCCGCCGACAGCGCGCCCACTCGTCATTCAGCTTCGCGAGCGCACCGGACGACACGCGCAGCCGGAAGGTGTACCGGGCATGCCCGGCCACCTGATCGGCTATCGCTGCTGTCGTCATGATCCGCAAGCTGACACCCGCCACTGACAACGGAAGAGAGTGCAGGTCAGAACAGATGCGAAGAGAACTCCGGCGCTCCGCGCCTGCGCCCCAAGGACCCATTCCTCCCCGGCCTGAAGGCCGGGGCCTCCTGGGAGAAACCCGGTGAACCCCTCGGCCCGCACCCCCCGCCCCACCCCCACCCCCACCCTGGCTTTCGTCGAGAGCCCGGTCCAGCTCCTGAACGTGCTCGAGTGGGCCCACGCCCAGGGCACGGCCCCGTCCGGCCGCGCCCCGCTGCTGGCGGGCGTACCGCGCCAGTCCGGCCGGGCCGGCCGGGCCGGCGCCCCCGCGGACCCGGCCGGGCCGCAGGCCCCCGGGGCCTCGGCCGCCGCCCCCGCGCCCGACCGGCTGCGGATCGTGGTCCTGCCCCCGACCGACCCCATGTCCCGCGGCCAGCTGCGCCGCATGGCGGGGCTCGCCCGGGACGAGGGGTACGAGGTCCGCTGGCAGGAGGCCCGCGGCAGCCGGCTCGCCCCGCTGCGGGCGCTCGCCGCGCTGGCCCGGGACGTCCGCGCCGCCCGGCGCGTGGTCGTCGGCGATCCGTTCTCCCGGTACGTGCAGCTGCTGCTGACCCTCGTACGCTCCGAGGAGCTCGTCGTCGTCGACGACGGCACCGCCACCCTGGAGTTCGCCGCCCAGACCGCCCGCGGCGAGCGCCTGGTGCGCTGGCACCGCATCGGCCGCGGCGGCCTGCCGGCCCGGCTGCGCGAGCTCGCGTACGCGCCGGTCTCGGCGACGGCCCGCCGCCGCTTCACCCCGGCCGCCGGCACGGGACGCCGCATCGAGGTGTTCACCTCCATGCCGGTCAGCGTGCACGGCACCATGACGCTCCGGGTCAACGACTTCGCCTGGACCCGGGCCCGCTTCGGCCCGCCCCGCCTGACCCGCGGCACCGACCTCGTCGGCACCTCGCTCGTGGAGACCGGCGTGGTCGACGGGGCCCGCTACCTGGAGGCGGTGCGCGCCCTGGCGCTGCGCCACGGCGCGACCCGCTACTTCGCGCACCGCCGGGAGTCCCCGGAGAAGCTGCGCGCGCTGAGCGAGGCGACGGGGCTGGAGATCGTACGGCCGGACCTGCCGCTGGAGCTGACGGCGCGTCGGGGACCGATCGGCCGAACGGTCGTCAGCTTCCCGTCCACGGTCGTCCACACGCTGCCGTACGCGCTGACCGGTACGGGGGTGACGGTCGCCGTATGCGAGGTGGACCCGGCATGGCTCACCGGCTCCGCCTCCCCGCGCGCCGGGGGCTTCCTCGCCTCCGTCACCGAATCCGCCCGTGATGTGCAGAGAATCCCTGTTCAGACGGCTTCGGCGGCCGGATGAGCGCGCGAGTTTACCCCCGGGGCCATCCGGTCATGCGTCCATAGGTCTGGTTTTTTTCCCCTGACGGCATGAACTTTTCCTGATCTCCATCCAGTTGGGCCATTCGTGCGCCTACCCTTCAACGGGTGAACCAGTTGATGTCCCGCGAGTCCCAGACCGTCCTGCCCGGCGTGCCCTCCCAGCCCGAGCTGCCCGGCAAGCTTCCGGATCATCTGCGTGCCGAACTGATCGCCTTCCGCCGGGACTTGCACATGCACCCCGAGCTAGGACACCAGGAGTTCCGCACCACGGCGGCCCTCAAGGCCCGGCTGGAGAAAGCCGGCCTGAGCCCGCGCGTGCTGAAGTCCGGAACCGGGCTGGTATGCGACGTGGGCACCTGGGACGGCGGCCGGCCGATGCTGGCCCTGCGTGCGGACATCGACGCCCTGCCCATCCCCGATGCCAAGACCCACGTCGCCTACCGCTCGACCTTCCCCGACCGGGCCCACGCCTGCGGCCACGACGTCCACACCGCGGTCGTCCTCGGCGCCGGCCTGGTCCTCGCCGAGCTCGACCGCCAGGGCCGGCTGCCCAGGCCGGTGCGGCTGCTGTTCCAGCCCGCCGAGGAGGTACTGCCGGGCGGGGCCACCGATGCCCTCGCCTCCGGCGTCCTGGACGGCGTCGGGAAGATCATCGCGGTGCACTGCGACCCGCGGGTCGACGCGGGGAAGATCGGGCTGCGGGCGGGTCCGATCACATCGGCGTGTGATCGTCTGGAAATCACCTTGGAGGGCCCCGGCGGCCACACCGCCCGCCCGCACCTGACCACCGACCTGGTCACGGCGGCGGCCCGGGTCGCGGTCGACCTGCCGGCGGTGCTCTCGCGCCGGATGGACGCCCGCTCGGGCATGTCGGTCACCTGGGGACGGATCGAGGCCGGGCACGCGTGCAACGTGATCCCGATGCACGCCGAGCTCTCCGGAACCATCCGCTGCCTGGACATCAACGCCTGGCACGAGGCGCCCGACCAGATCCACGCGGCGATCGACGAGATCGCCGGGGTGCACCGGGCCAAGTCGGAGATCACCTACGTGCGCGGGGTGCCGCCCGTGGTGAACGACCCGGTGGTCACCGAGCTGCTGCGGGAGGCGATGGCGGCCCGGCGCGGCAGCGAGTCGGTCGAGGACACCGAGCAGAGCCTGGGCGGCGAGGACTTCTCCTGGTACCTGGAGCACGTCCCGGGCGCCATGGCCCGCCTCGGCGTGCACCCGCCGGGCGCCAGCGTGAAGAGGGACCTCCACCGCGGGGACTTCGACGTGGACGAGGCCGCCATCGGCGTCGGGGTGGAGTTCTTCACCGCCGCCGCCCTGCTCGACGGGCGTCGTGCACGGCCTACCGGGTAGAAATTTTTGCAACATCTGAGCGGCGTCCCCCGCACCTGTCCAGCCCTTGTGTATCAAGGGCTGGACAGGACCGCTGTTACTGATCGGTCACTGTCCGGTTCGCGACGATCCGATAACGACTCATGAACGGGCCTTTAACTGACATCTACGCGCGTTACGATCGCCGCGAAACCAGCGCCGGTCAGTGGCGCTTCGGTCAGGTTTTGAAGGAGCCTCCCCTTGCGCCGGATCACCAGGATCGCCACCGTGGGCCTCGCGTCCGCGGCGCTGGCCCTCTCGGCCACCGCCTGTGGCGGAAAGAAGTCCTCCGACACGGGGGCGTCCCCGTCCGAGTCGGGTCAGAAGTCGGCCGCCATCGCCTACGACATCGGCGGTCGCGGTGACCAGTCCTTCAACGACGCCGCGTTCGCGGGTCTGGAGAAGGCCGAGAAGGACCTGAAGATCAAGGGCGCCGAGGCGGAGCCCACCGAGGGCGAGAGCGAGGCCGACAAGGTCCAGCGCCTGACGGAGCTCGCGCGCAAGGGCAACAACCCGGTCATCGGCGTCGGCTTCTCGTACGCCCCGGCCATCAAGAAGGTCGCGCCGAAGTTCCCGAACACCACGTTCGGCATCATCGACGACACCTCGGTGACCGACAAGAACATCGCGAACCTGGTCTTCAACGAGGAGCAGGGCTCCTACCTGGCCGGCGTCGCCGCCGCCAAGGCCTCGAAGTCCGGCACCGTCGGCTTCATCGGCGGCGTCGAGGTTCCGCTGATCAAGAAGTTCGAGGCGGGCTTCACCCAGGGCGTCAAGGACACCAACCCCAACGCCAAGGTGCTGTCGACCTACCTGACCCAGCCGCCGGACTTCTCCGGTTTCGCCAAGCCGGACCTCGGCAAGGCCGCCGCCAAGGGCCAGCTCGACAACGGCGCCGACGTGATCTACTCCGCCGCCGGTCTCGCCGGCTCGGGTGCGATCGAGGCCACCGCCACCGCCGGCAAGTGGGCCATCGGCGTCGACTCCGACCAGTACAACCAGGCCGGTCTGGCGAAGTACAAGGACCACATCCTGACCTCGGTCACCAAGGACGTGTCCGGTGCCGTCTACAACCTGATCAAGTCGGTCGAGGACGGCAAGCCGCAGACCGGTGAGGTCCGCTACGGCCTGGACAAGGAAGGCGTCGGCCTGGCCGACTCCAACCCCGAGTACAAGAAGATGGCCGACCTGATCGCCGCCGTCGACAAGGCGAAGGCCGACATCATCGCCAAGAAGATCACCGTCAAGACCGCGCCGTAAGGCCGTCGCCGACGTGAAGTAGTGGTCTTACGGGGTCCGGGGGCGGTCTCTACCGCTCCCGGGCCCCGAAGCCGTGTTCCGTGTCGTGATCCTTGTGGCCGGTTGGCCGCAAGTTTTCACTTTCGACAGTGCTACGCGCGTAGAGGTTCCGTGGACGCGGTACCTTCTCTCCCCGCCCTGTCCCCCTGCCTCAAGGCTTTTCCAGCTCCTTCCGCGCCAAGGAGAGTGCGTCATCAACGCGTCCAGCCCCCCCGCCGTAGAACTGCACGGCATCACCAAGCGTTTCCCCGGCGTCGTTGCCAACAAGGACATCGACATCACCGTTCGCAAGGGCACGGTCCACGCCCTGATCGGTGAGAACGGTGCCGGCAAGTCGACCCTGATGAAGATCCTCTACGGCATGCAGAAGCCGGACGAGGGCACCATCGCCATCGACGGGGAGCAGGTCTCCTTCAGCAACCCGGGCGATGCCATCGCCCGCGGCATCGGCATGGTGCACCAGCACTTCATGCTCGCCGACAACCTCACCGTCCTCGAGAACGTGGTCCTCGGCGGCGAGAAGCTGTACGGCATCGGTGCCAAGGCCCGCAAGAAGATCCTGGAGATCTCGGACGCGTACGGCCTCGGCGTGCGCCCCGACGCCCTGGTCGAGGACCTCGGCGTCGCCGACCGCCAGCGCGTGGAGATCCTCAAGGTCCTCTACCGCGGTGCGCGGACCCTCATCCTCGACGAGCCCACCGCCGTGCTCGTGCCGCAGGAGGTGGACGCACTCTTCGACAACCTGCGCGAGCTCAAGGCCGAGGGCCTGACCGTCATCTTCATCTCGCACAAGCTGGGCGAGGTGCTGAAGGTCGCCGACGACATCACCGTCATCCGCCGCGGCACCACGGTCGGCACCGCCGACCCGAAGACCGCGACGACCAAGCAGCTCGCCGAGCTGATGGTCGGCAGCGAGCTGCCCACCCCGGAGACCCGCGAGTCGACCGTCACCGACGTCCCGATGCTCCAGGTCAAGGGCCTGACCCTGGCCGAGACGGGCGGCGCGGTGACCGCGCCGCTGACGGCCGCCGCCGAGGACCACAACGAGGACACGGAGAACGTCCACGAGCACGTGCCCGTCGGCCGCCTGCTGCTGGACAACGTCGACCTCACGATCCACAAGGGCGAGGTCCTCGGTCTCGCCGGCGTCGAGGGCAACGGCCAGACCGAGCTGATCGAGGCCCTCATGGGCATGGTCACCCCGGACTCCGGCGTGATCACCCTGGACGGCCAGGACATCACCAAGCACCCGGTGCGCAAGCGCCGCGAGGACGGCATCGGCTACATCCCCGAGGACCGCCACCGCCACGGCCTGCTGCTGGAAGCCCCGCTGTGGGAGAACCGCATCCTCGGCCACGTCACCGAGGCGCCCAACTCCAAGCGCGGCATCCTCGACCCGAAGGCCGCCCGCAAGGACACCGAGCGGATCGTGCGCGAGTACGACGTCCGCACCCCGGGCATCGACGTGACCGCGGCCTCGCTCTCCGGCGGCAACCAGCAGAAGCTGATCGTCGGCCGCGAGATGAGCCACAACCCGAAGTTCCTCATCGCCGCCCACCCCACCCGCGGTGTGGACGTCGGTGCGCAGGCGCAGATCTGGGACACCATCCGCGAGGCCCGGCGCGAGGGCCTGGCCGTGCTCCTGATCTCCGCCGACCTCGACGAGCTGATCGGCCTGTCCGACACCCTGCGCGTCATCTACCGCGGCCGCCTGGTCGCGGACGCCGACCCGGCGACCATCACGCCCGAGGAGCTCGGCACCGCCATGACGGGTGCCGCGCGCGGCCACCTGGAAGCCACCGACAACAACTCCGCCGCTGCCGACGGTGACACGACGGAGGACGAGGCCCGATGAAGAAATTCGACAAGGACCGGCTGCTCCTGGCCGTCGCCGGCCCGGCGCTCGCCCTGGTCAGCGCCTTCGTACTGACCATGATCGTGCTGGCCGCCTCGGGCGTGGACCCGATCGAGCCGCTCCGCATCATGATCCAGCAGGCCGGCTTCGAGGACATCCAGGTCCTGATCGTCAACCAGGCCGGCATCTACTACCTGGCAGCCCTGGCCGTCGCCATCGGCTTCCGGATGAACCTCTTCAACATCGGTGTGGACGGCCAGTACCGCCTCGCCGCGATGGTCTCGGCCGTCATCGGCGCTGCGATCTCGCTGCCCGGCCCGCTGCAGATCGTGCTGATCGTGGTCGTGGCCATGCTCACCGGTGCCTTCTGGGCCGGTATCGCGGGCATTCTCAAGGCCAAGCGCGGCGTGAGCGAGGTCGTCTCCACGATCATGCTCAACGCCATCGCCACGTCCCTGATCGCCTGGCTGATCCTGCCGAAGAACCTCGGCGTGCAGCCGCCGGGCTCGAACGACCTGACCACCGGTGACATCCCGGAGTCCGCCTGGTTCCCGGCCCTGTCCCTGCCCGGCGGCGACATCTACGGCTTCACCTTCGTCGCCTTCGCGCTCGGCATCGTCTACTGGTTCGTCCTCAACCGCACCCGGTTCGGCTTCGACCTGCGCGCCACCGGCGCCAGCGAGTCCGCCGCCCAGGCCTCCGGTGTGGACGCCAAGAAGATGATCATGACCTCGATGCTCATCTCGGGCGCTGTCGCCGGCCTCACCGGCATGCCGCTGCTGCTCGGCGAGTCCCACACGTACAACCTGTCCTTCCCGCTGGGTGTGGGCTTCACCGGCATCACCGTCGCCCTGCTCGGCCGCAACAGCCCGGTCGGCATCCTCTTCTCCGCCCTGCTGCTCGCGTTCATCAAGCAGACCTCCGCCGGCCTCGACACCGCCGGCTACGCCCAGGAGATCGGCACGATCATGCAGGGCCTGATCGTGATCGCGGTCGTCGTCAGCTACGAGATCGTCCGCCGCTACGGCATCCGCCGCCAGCAGCAGAAGGTCGGCGAGGAGCTGGCTGCCGGCCACGCCATCAAGACCGACAAGAAGGAGGTCGCGGCGTGAGCACCAGCACCGCTACCGCGACGAGCGCTGCGCCCAAGGGCGGCGGCCGCCGCAAGCTCACCCTGCCCTGGATCCTGCTGATCATCGCCGGTGGGCTCGCCCTGATCTCGCTGGTCCGGGTCATCTCCGGCGCCAACGACCTGACCTCCGTCGGCCAGGTCTCCGGCGCCCTCCAGCTCGCCGTGCCGATCGCCCTGGCCGGTCTCGGCGGCCTGTGGGCCGAGCGCTCCGGCGTCGTCAACATCGGCCTCGAAGGCATGATGATCCTCGGCACCTGGTTCGGCGCCTGGGCCGGCTACCAGTGGGGCCCGTGGACCGGCGTCGCCATGGGTATCGTCGGCGGCGCCCTCGGCGGCCTGCTGCACGCGATCATCACGGTCACGTTCAACGTCAACCACATCGTCTCCGGTGTGGCCGTCAACATCCTGGCCGTCGGCTTCACCCAGTACCTGTCGAACTTCACCTTTGACAAGGTCCCCGGCGGCTCCTCCAAGCAGTCCCCGCGCATCGAGCCGATCACCGAGATCACCGTCCCCGGCCTGTCGGACTGGCTGGCCACGCTCCAGGCGAAGCACTGGTTCCTGGTCTCGGACGTCGCCGGCGTCCTCGGCGGCCTGGTCACCAACCTGTCGCTGCTGACCATCGTGGCGATCCTGCTGATCCCGGCCACCTGGTGGGTGCTGTGGCGGACCTCCTTCGGTCTGCGCCTGCGCTCCTGCGGCGAGAACCCGACCGCCGCCGAGTCCCTCGGCGTCAACGTCTACAAGTACAAGTACATCGCCGTGGTCGTCTCCGGTGCGATGGCCGGCCTCGGCGGCGCGTTCCTCGCGATCGTCTCCACCGGCATCTACCAGGAGGGCCAGACCGGCGGCCGCGGCTACATCGGCCTCGCCGCGATGATCTTCGGCAACTGGATGCCGGGCGGCATGGCCCTCGGCTCGGGCCTGTTCGGCTTCACGTACAGCCTCAAGCTGCGCGGCGGCGCCGAGAACGTCCACGCGATGCTGCTGCTGCTCGCGATCCTGCTCATCGTGGTCGTCGTCTGGCAGCTGTACAAGAAGAAGCACCTGCAGGCCGCGATCGCCCTGGCCTGCGCCGCCGGCCTGTTCGTCTGGTACGCGCTGACCGACGCCGTCCCGAGCCAGTTCGTCGACGCCGCCCCGTACGTCACGACGCTGCTGGTGCTGGCCCTGTCGGCGCAGCGCCTGCGGATGCCCAAGGCGGACGGCCTGCCGTACCGCAAGGGTCAGGGCAAGTGACGACGGCGGCCACCCCCGACTGGGAGGTCCTGCGCGAGGCCGCCCGGGACGCCATGTCCCGGGCGTACGCCCCGTACTCGGGCTTCCCGGTCGGTGCCGCAGCCCTCGTCGACGACGGCCGGACCGTGACCGGCTGCAACGTGGAGAACGCCAGCTACGGGCTCGGCCTGTGCGCAGAGTGCGGGCTGGTCTCCTCCCTCCAGGCCACCGGCGGCGGCCGGCTGACGCACTTCACCTGCGTCGACGGCAAGGGCGAGGTACTCGTCCCGTGCGGGCGCTGCCGCCAGCTGCTGTTCGAGTTCGGCGGCCCGGAACTGCTGGTGGAGACCCCGAAGGGGATCCTTCCGCTCGCGGAGATGCTGCCCCAGGCCTTCGGGCCGGACCACTTGAGATAACCGTGCCGACGGCCCTCCGCCCACGAGGCGGGGGGCCGTCGCACTTCCGCGGACACCCTTACACCCCTCTATGCGCGTAGAAGGAAGCACCACATGGACGTCATCTCCGTCATCCGGACCAAGCGGGACCGCGGCGAGCTGAGCCCCGAGCAGATCGACTGGGTCATCGACGCCTACACCCGCGGCGTCGTCGCCGACGAGCAGATGTCGGCGCTGGCCATGGCCATCCTGCTCAACGGCATGAACCGGTCCGAGATCGCCCGCTGGACCGCCGCGATGATCGCCTCCGGCGAGCGGATGAACTTCGACTCCCTCTCCCGCCCGACTGCCGACAAGCACTCCACCGGCGGCGTCGGCGACAAGATCACCCTGCCGCTGGCCCCGCTCGTCGCCGCCTGCGGCGCGGCCGTGCCGCAGCTGTCCGGCCGCGGCCTCGGCCACACCGGCGGCACCCTGGACAAGCTGGAGTCCATCCCCGGCTGGCGCGCGCTGCTCTCCAACGAGGAGATGCTCCACGTCCTCGACACCACCGGCGCGGTCATCTGCGCGGCGGGCGACGGCCTGGCCCCGGCCGACAAGAAGCTGTACGCGCTGCGCGACGTGACGGGCACCGTCGAGGCCATCCCGCTGATCGCCTCTTCCATCATGTCGAAGAAGATCGCCGAGGGCACCGGCTCGCTCGTCCTGGACGTGAAGGTCGGCTCCGGCGCCTTCATGAAGAACATCGAGGACGCCCGCGAGCTCGCCTCCACCATGGTGGCGCTGGGCACCGACAGCGGCGTGAAGACCATCGCCCTGCTCACCGACATGTCCACCCCGCTCGGCCTGACCGCGGGCAACGCGCTCGAGGTCCGCGAGTCCGTCGAGGTCCTGGCCGGCGGCGGCCCGGCCGACGTGGTCGAGCTGACCATCGCCCTGGCGAAGGAGATGCTGGACGCCGCCGGCATCAAGGACGCCGACCCGGCCAAGGCGCTGGCCGACGGCTCCGCGATGGACGTCTGGCGCCGCATGATCCAGGCCCAGGGCGGCGACCCGGACGCGGCCCTGCCGGTCGCGCGCGAGCAGCACGTGGTGACCGCGCCGTCCTCGGGCGTGCTGACCCGGCTGGACGCGTACGCGGTGGGCGTGGGCGCCTGGCGGCTGGGCGCCGGCCGCGCCCGCAAGGAGGACCCGGTGCAGGCCGGTGCGGGCATCGAGCTGCACGCCAAGCCGGGCGAGCAGGTCACCGCCGGCCAGCCGCTGATGACGCTGCACACGGACACCCCGGAGAAGTTCGAGTACGCCCTGGCCTCGCTCGAGGGCTCGTACGACATCGCCCCGGCGGGCACGTCCTTCCAGCCGACCCCGATCGTCCTGGACCGCATCGCCTGACCTGCGGCTTCCCTTTCGGGTGGACGGGACCGGTGGATCCCTGCCGGTCCCGTTCGGCATGCTGGGGCTCCGTGCCGTGGGCGGGCAGGTTCGGCGAGGCCGTTCCCCTTCCGGCGCCGTCCGGCCTCACCCCTGTAGCCGGGGAAGGGCCTCGCCCGCCCCCGGCTCGCGCCGTTGCTCCAGCCAGAACAGATAGCCGCGCAGGTACGCCTCCAGGCCGTCGTCGATGTGGCCGACGAAGTCCCGGTGGCCCTGCGCGGCTTCGTTGTAGTGGGCGGCGTACCGCGGATCCCCGGCGTAGGCGGCCCACTCGGCGCCCGTGGCCACCGCCCACTCCCGTACCCGGCCGCGGTCCCGCCACCAATCACGGACGGACCCCACGGTCCAGTGGTCGTCCCCGTCGCAGCCGTAGGCGCTGTACAGCTCCACCCGGGCTCCGCGCACGAGGTTGTCGGTCTCGTGGACGTCCACCGGCTGGCGGAAGACGAACTCCTGCCCGTCGCCGTCGTAGGCGATGTGTCGGGGGGCCTCGTAGCGGCCCATCATCATGCAGTCGGTGTCCGCCCCGTAGAAGGGGCCGGGGACGTTGCGCCAGTTCCGCTCGGCCCAGACGCCCCGGAACACGGGGAAGCGGGCGTCCGCCGGGGCGAGTGCGCGGGCGGTGGGCAGCGGATCCCAGTAGGCAGATCTCATCACGCCATTCTCCGCACCCGCCTCATCCGCCGCCGATGAGTTACGGCAGGCCGGGGAGTCACCCCTGCGTGGAGATCACTCGACTCGTGCTGCCCGGACCCAGCCCCACCGCCGACGACGCGGCGCACCTCTGCGTGCGCCTGGCCCGACTGTACGAGCAGGGGGCGCAGGCGGTGGAGTGCGATGCGCGGGCGGTCACCGCGCCGGGCCTCGGCGCGGTCGAGGTGCTGGCCCGGCTGCGGCTCACCGCCCGGGGGCGCGGGGACTTCGCCATCACCGGCGCTCGCGCCCCGCTGCGGGCCCTGCTCGGCCTGGTGGGGCTAGTCGAGCTGCTCGGGGAGGCCGAACAGTGGGAACCACCGCGCGGTGTCCAGGAAGGCGTTGAGCCCGACGATCCGCCCGGCTGAGACCTCCAGCACCTGCAGCGCCCACGGCACGTGCCCGGGCCGGCCGTCCTCCCGGGGCCGGTACTGGCCGAAGGCGGGCAGCCCGTTGGCGGTGGTCGGGACCAGCCGCGAGCCCTTGCAGCCGATGCCCTGGTTCAGGTGCCAGGCGGCGATGTCCGCCGGGCCCCGCAGCCACAGGTCGAACGGCGGCATGGACAGCACCGCGTCCTCGTGCAGCAGCGTGGTGAGCCGGGTGATGTCGTACGCCTCGAACGCCGACAGGTACTGCTCCAGCAGCGCGACCTGCTCCGCGTCCAGCGGGTCGGCGCTCTCGCTCTCGCGCAGCGGGTGCGCGGAGAGCGTGGCCCGCGCCCGCTGCAGGGCGCTGTTCACCGACGCGGTGGTGGTCTCCAGCAGCACCGCCACCTCGTCGGCCTTCCAGGCCAGCACCTCGCGCAGGATCAGCACGGCCCTCTGCTTGGGCGGCAGGTGCTGCAGCGCCGCGACGAACGCCAGCCGCACCGACTCCTTGGCCAGCGCCATCTCCGCCGGGTCGGCGGTCTGCGGGAGCACCCGCCCGTCGGGGACCGGCTCCAGCCAGGTCACCTCGGGCCGCTCGCTCAGGACGGCGGTGGCCTGGTGCTGCGGGGCGGTGAGGTCCATGGGGCGGGCCCGCTTGTTGCCCGCGCTCAGCAGGTCCAGGCAGACGTTGGTCGCGATCCGGTACAGCCACGACCGCAGCGAGGAGCGGCCCTCGAACTTCTCGAAGCTGCGCCAGGCGCGGATGTACGTGTCCTGCACCGCGTCCTCGGCGTCGAAGGAGGAGCCGAGCATCCGGTAGCAGTAGCCGGTGAGCTCGACCCGGTAGCGGTCGAGCGCCGCCTCCAGGCCGCCGTCCGCATCAGGGGCGGTGGCCGTGCCGGCCGCGAGGTCTGCGGTGTTGGTCATCTCTTCCGTCCCCCTGGTCGATCCCGATACCCGGTGAACCTACCCGAGGGGTCCGACAGCCGCAGCTCGGACACAAAGGCGAAGGGCCCCGGGGCAGTTGGCCCCGGGACCCGTTCCGCGGCCCGGATCAGCGGGCCGCCGCCGCCCGCGCCGGGATCCGCCGCTCGGCGCGGGCCGCGTGCGAGCCGTACAGGGTGATCGACACGACGCCGAGCACCGCCAGCAGAGCCAGGCCCGCCGTGGCCTCCCAGCCCGCCGCGTGGAAGGCGAGCGCCCCGAGCGTGCCGCCCGCGCTGGAGCCGAGGTAGTACGCCGACTGGTACAGCGCGGAGGCCTGCGCGCGGCCCGACACCGCGGTCCGGCTGACCGCGGCCGAGGCCACCGCATGGCCTGCGAAGAACCCGGCCGTGATCAGCACCAGCCCGGCGACGATCGCGCCGAGGGACTCCGACAGCGACAGCAGCAGGCCCAGCGCGGTCGTCGCCACCGCCAGGTACAGCGCCCCGCGGCGGCCCATGCGGGCCACCAGCTGCCCCGCGGCCGCGGAGGAGGCCGTACCGACCAGGTAGATCAGGAAGATCGAGCCGATCACGCCCTGCCCGAGGGAGAACGGCTCCTCGACCAGCCGGTAGCCGATGACGGTGTACACGGCGCCGAAGACGGTCATGAACAGGGCGCCGATCGCGTACAGCCGGAGCAGCAGCGGATCGCGCAGGTGGCGGGCGACCGAGGCGCCGACGGCCCGCGGGTCCAGCGAGGCCGGGCGGAAGAACCGGGCCCGCGGCAGCAGCACCCGGAAGGCGACCGCGCAGGCCAGTGCCATCAGGCCGACGGTCAGCAGACCCGCCCGCCAGCCCCAGGCCTGCGCCGCCCAGCCGGTGGCGAGGCGGCCGCTCATGCCGCCGATGGAGTTGCCCGCCACGAACAGGCCGATCGCCCCGACCAGCGCCTTCGGCCGGACCTCCTCCGCCAGGTAGGCCATCGCGGAGGCCGGGATGCCGGCGATGGCCGCGCCCTGCACGGCGCGCAGTGCGACGAGCCACTCCAGGCTGGGCGCGAACGGGACGAGGAGCCCGATGCCGACGGCGACGGCGAGGGAGACCGTCATCGTGCGGGTCCGCCCGAAGCGCTCGGAGAGCGCGCTGAGCGGCAGCACGAACAGGGCGAGGGCCCCGGTGGCCGCGGAGACGGTCCAGCTGGCCTGACCGGCCGTCACCCCGAAGCCGTCGGAGATCGCGGGCAGCAGGGCCTGGGTGGAGTAGAGGAGCGCGAACGTCGCGAGTCCGGCGGCGAAGAGCGCGAGGCTCATCCGGCGGTAGCCGGGGCGGCCGGGAGCGAGGGCCTCGGGCGCGAGGGCCTCGGGGGCGTCGCCGACTGCGGTGGCGCCGGTGGCAGCGGTGGTGTCCGGGGACGACGGGGTGGAGGCACCCGGGATGACGGGTGCCCCGGTATGAACGGGAGGCATGCCACGACCGTAGACCCGCCGCGTTTCATGCGTCCAATGCACAGAATCGCGATAATCGATCCACTGGCGCATCAGCACTGCTCAGGAGGGTGCATGTCAACGAACCGTTACGAAGAGAACATCCCCGTGACAGGTTTGCTCGCCCCGCGCCTCGCCTACTTCGCCGCGGTCGCCCGCCACGAGCACGTCACCCGCGCCGCCCACGAGCTGGGCGTCCCGCAGTCCACCCTGTCCCGGGCCATGGTCCGCCTCGAACAGGACCTGGGCGTCGTGCTGTTCGCCCGCAAGGGCCGCACCGTCGCGCTCACCACCGCCGGGCGGACCTTCCTCGCCTCGGCCGAGAAGGCCCTCGCCGAGATCGCCCGCGCCGCGGAATCCGTCCAGCAGGACGCCGACCCGGCCTACGGCAAGGTGGCGTTCGGCTTCCTGCACACCCTCGGCCCCGAGACCGTACCCGGCCTGATCCGCGCCTTCCGCGCCGACCACCCGCGCGTGCGCTTCTCCCTGGTCCAGAACTACGGCGAGGCCATGCTGGAGCGGCTGCGGGCCGGGGAGCTCGACCTCTGCCTGACCTCGCCGCTGCCCGACGCCCCCGACCTTGTCGCCCGCCGCCTCGACGAGCAGCGGCTGCGCCTGGTCGTCCCCGACGACCACCGCCTCGCGACCCGCAAGCGCATCCGCCTCGCCGAGGCCGCCGAGGAAACCTTCGTCACCCTCGAGCCCGGCTACGGGCTGCGCCGCATCACCGACGACCTGTGCGCCGAGGCCGGGTTCGCGCCCCGCGTCGCCTTCGAGGGCGAGGAGGCCGAGACCCTGCGCGGCCTGGTCGCCGCCGGCCTCGGCGTGGCCCTGCTGCCGCCCCCGGCGGTGGCCCGCCCCGGCGTGGTCGAGCTGACCGTGACCGCCCCGCGCGCCGTCCGCGAGATCGGCGTCGCCTGGCTCGACGGCCACCCCGACACGCCGCCGGTCGCCCAGTTCAAGCGCTTCCTGCTGTCGAGGCGCGGCAAACTCATCCCGGAGGCCTTCGGCGGCCCGGTTCAGCCCCCGCCCCCGCCGCCGCCACTCCTCGACCCCGGGACCGCGGACAGCAAGTAGCCCGCCTGGAAACGGGACCCCTTCTTCATGCGCCGCTCGCGCGGCTCGGCGCCGGGGCGCCTCCCCGGCTTCGTGTCGCTGTGCCGGACTCCGTCCGTCGGCCGTCGGGCGGGTTCGGGTCTGCCGGCTGAGACCGGGGTCCGACCAGCCTCAAGCGGCGGTATCGGCGCCGCCCGTCGGGCTCGGGGCATCGTCCCGGCGCCGGGGCGCCGTTGCCGCGGACAGCAAGTAGCCCGCCTGGAAACGGGACTTGGCGCCGACCGCTCGCATGATTTCCGCGATGTGGCGCTGGCAGGTCCGCTCCGACATGCCCAGGCGGCGCGCGATCACCTTGTCCTCCAGGCCCTCCGACAGCAGTCGCACGATGGTCTGGCGCAGCTCGTCCGACAGGGACTTGGCCGCCTCCGGGGTCACCGTCGTGGGGAACGGCTCCGCGTCCGGCCAGGCCCGCTCGAAGGCCGAGGTCATGAAGTGGACCACGCTCGGCTCGCGCACCACCAGTGCCGCCCCGGCGCGGTCCGGGACCGCCATCAGCCCCGTGTGCCCGTCGAAGACCAGCATCCGCATCAGCCCGTCCCCGACCGTGCGCACCTGCGCGCCGAGCGCCGTCACCCGCTCCACGTACGCCGCCGTGGGCCGCGAGTAGCGCGCCGTGTGCTGGTAGATCGTCCGCATCCGGACGCCGCGCGCCAGCAGCGACTCGTCGCGCCCGATGGCCTCCTGGAGCGTCTCCAGCGGCCGCGCACCGCCCGGCTGCGAGGTCAGCAGCTCCTTCTCGCAGCCCGCGACCAGCTCCGCGATCAGCGCCCGCACCGCCCCCAGGTCGGTGACCGTCTCCAGCTGCTGGCGCCCCGACCCGCTGCGGTCGCGCTGGACCGCCCCGGCCTCGTACGCCGGCACCAGCGCCTCCAGCCGCCCGCGCAGCCGGTCCATCTCGTCGTGGGTCTCGCGCACCAGCAGGGCGAGCGGGGCCAGCGCCCGGGCCGCCGCGGTCCGCGGCGCGACGGCGCTCCACCGGTCGGGGCCGCCGCCTGGGGTGCGCTGGAGCAGGTGCGCTGCCGCGAGCTCGGTGATCGCCGCGGCCGCCCGCACGCCGAGGGCCTCGGTGGCCTCCTCCGGGGCGAAGGAGTGCCGCTCGACGGCATACGCGTACAGCCGCCGGGCGGCGGGGCTCAGGTCGCCTCCGGACGGGGGGACGGCTGCGTCGGCGGGCATACCGTATTCGTCCCGGATTGGGGAGGTTCGTAAACCCCTCGTGTTCCCGCAAGGCGGCAAGACGACGCCCTGACGGGCGGTAACCAGCGCGGACCGCCCGGCAGAGTGGACGCACCGGGAGGGGGAAGCGCGGTACGGGGGAGCCGACCCGCACGGACGGTCCGGGACCAGGACCGTTCTGCTCAGCCGCGTCCCGCCATGACGGCGGCCGCCCGGTGCGCGGGCCCCGCACGGCGGTGGCCGCGCCGGATCCACCGGTGCCATCCGACCGTGAGGGGGCGGAACGGCAGGCACGACCGGACCGGCGCGCCCACCGCCGCGCCACGGAGCCCGGCCGCGGAGCCAGCCGCCGACGGGCGGGAGCGGGGCGGCAGCGGCCGTCAGCCGCCGGCCGCCTTCGCGTAGTCGCCGAAGCCCGTCCAGTCGACGGCCACGCACTGCTCGTCGCCGACGACCCAGGCGTCGTGTCCCGGGGAGATCTGCATGAAGTCGCCGGGGCCGTAGTCCTCCTCCTGCCCGTCGTCCATGACGACGTGCATGCGGCCGCTCACCACGTAGCTCGTGTGAGCGGACTGGCAGCTGTCGGTGCCGGCGAGCGGCTTGATGTGCTCCGACCAGCGCCAGCCCGGCTCGAACACGGCACGGCCCACCGGCCCGCCCTCCGCCTGGATCAGGTCCAGCCGGCCCTTGCCGTCCGCGAAGGGGCGCGTCTCGTCGGCCTCGTCGAAGCTCCTGCGCACGATGGTCATGAAGGATCGCCTCTCCAGGAGAAAGCCACCCCCGAGTCCACTTCTCACCTTACGCGCGGCGGTGCGGTTCAGCCGCGCGCAAGGCCGTGCCGCTCAG
This sequence comes from Streptomyces sp. NPDC046876, assembly GCF_040645035.1. NCBI lineage: Bacteria > Bacillati > Actinomycetota > Actinomycetes > Kitasatosporales > Streptomycetaceae > Streptomyces > Streptomyces sp. NPDC046876. The sequence goes on from NZ_JBEYXK010000001.1 coordinate 27,793, forward strand.
CCGCGCAGCGAGCGCCCGAAGCCGGAGGCGAGGGGCATCCGCAGGCCGAGCGGGGGCGGCGCCGCCAGCGCGTCCGTCACCGGCCGCGACCAGCGCGCGCAGAACATCGCGCCGAGTACGAAGTCCACCGCCAGCGCGACGACTTCGGACTGGTGGTCGCGTAACCGGTGGCCGTCGGAGTGGACTTCGAAGCGGCAGGTCGTCCGGTTGGCCTTCTTCGCCCGCGCCGCGAGCCGGAAGGAGGCCTCCGGGTCGCAGCGCGCGTCGTTCGTCCCGTGCACGATGAGCACCTGTCGGCCGGAGAGCTGCTTCACCGGCTCGGGCTCGGCCGCGCCCGGCGCCTCGTCCAGGGAAGGGGCCAGTGCCAGCACGCAGTTGACGGCGTCGTGCCCCGCCGCGAGCAGCGCGGCCCGCCCGCCCGCGTCGTAGCCGGCGAGGCACACCGGTACGTCCCCGTAGCGGCGCACCGCCTCGTCCGCCGCCCAGCGGGCGTCCTCCTCGCGGGTGGCCTGCCCGCCGTGGACGACGGTGTGGGCGACCAGCCCGTCCGCCCCGCCCGCCCGGGCCAGGGCCCGCGCGAGCGGGCGCACCGGGCCGGGGGACCACCGGGAGGCCCCGGGGAGCAGGAGCACCACACCGCTGACCGTCGAGTACGTGCCGTTCGCGCCGGCCGCCCGCCCCAGGCGGGCCCCGCGCGCCGGAGGCGCATCATGTGACATGGCGGAACAGTCTCAGACTGCCAGGTGTACGCGACCCGTCCGTACGGTCTCTGTTGGATATCGACGCCCGGCGCCGCCCGATGCTCTACGCGCGTAGGAGTTAGAGTGCGGAGATGACGAGCGAGACCCCCAACCTGCCCACCCCGGATCAGATCCGCCGCTCCCCGAAGGTGCTGCTGCACGACCACCTCGACGGCGGCCTGCGTCCCGGGACCATCATCGAGCTGGCCCGCGAGGTCGGCTACGAGAACCTGCCGGAAACGGACGCCGACAAGCTCGGCATCTGGTTCCGCGAGGCCGCCGACTCCGGCTCCCTGCCCCGCTACCTGGAGACGTTCGCGCACACCTGCGCCGTCATGCAGACCAAGGAGGCGCTGTTCCGCGTCGCCGCCGAGTGCGCCGAGGACCTCGCCGAGGACGGCGTCGTCTACGCCGAGGTCCGCTACGCCCCCGAGCAGCACCTGGAAGCCGGCCTGACCCTCGAAGAGGTCGTCGAGGCCGTGAACGAGGGCTTCCGCGAGGGCGAGCGCCGGGCCCGGGCCAACGGCCACCGCATCCGCGTCGGCGCCCTGCTCACCGCGATGCGCCACGCGGCCCGCGCGCTGGAGATCGCGGAGCTGGCCAACCGCTACCGCGACAACGGCGTGGCCGGCTTCGACATCGCCGGTGCCGAGGCCGGGTTCCCTCCCACCCGCCACCTGGACGCGTTCGAGTACCTCAAGCGCGAGAACAACCACTTCACCATCCACGCGGGCGAGGCCTTCGGCCTGCCGTCGATCTGGCAGGCCCTGCAGTGGTGCGGCGCCGACCGCCTGGGCCACGGCGTGAAGATCATCGACGACATCGAGGTCGCCCCCGACGGCTCGGTGAAGCTGGGCCGGCTGGCCTCGTACGTCCGCGACAAGCGCATCCCGCTGGAGATGTGCCCCACCTCGAACCTGCAGACCGCGGCGGCCGCCTCGTACGCCGAGCACCCCATCGGGCTGCTGCGCAAGCTGCACTTCCGCCTCACGGTCAACACCGACAACCGGCTGATGAGCGGCACGAGCATGAGCCGTGAGTTCGAGCACCTGGTCGAGACCTTCGGCTACACGCTCGACGACATGCAGTGGTTCACCGTCAATGCCATGAAGTCCGCGTTCATTCCTTTCGATGAACGACTGGCCATGATCAACGACGTCATCAAGCCCGGCTATGCCGAGCTGAAGTCGGAATGGCTGTTCCGGCAGACCGCCTCCACCAGCGGTTCTGTTTCCGCCTAGGCCACGACCTGACGGAATGAGAGCGCCCGGGAAGAGCAATTCCCGGGCGCTTTCTCGTATTTAAGGATGTTTGCGGGCGGCCGTTTGAAGTGACTAGTTTGCGGAGCCGCTCCGTTCCCCGTCGCAAGGACGATCCTTCATGAAGAAGTCAGCCGCCAAGATCCTCGGTGCCGCCGCCGTGGGTGCCGCCTTCGCCGCCGCCGCTGCCGGTACCGCCTCCGCCGCCGTTCCCGCCGTCGGCCTGACCGACGCGCTGGGCTCCGCCACCGGCGCGCTCCAGGGCCTCACCAGCCAGCAGCAGATGAGCACCGACGGCCAGTCCAGCGACCCGGCGGCCCCGCTCGGCCAGCTGACGGACGCGGTCGGCCCGACCCTCGGCGGCCTGCCGATCGGCGGCGCCCTCGGCGGCTGACCCCCGCCGGTCCGCGCGCCGATCCATGCCGGGTCGGCGCCGGATTCGTACGCGTGCACGCGCGGCGCACACCGTTTCGACCGGGGTGCGCCGCGCGGTGCCGTTGTGCCAGGATCCCCGCCAACTGCCCGTCAGGGAAGGGCGGGAGACCGCCCGGCTGCAGCCGGCGGAGAGGTGAGAGGTCACCGGTTCATGCGCCTGAAGACACGGTTCACGGCCAAGGCCGCCACGGCCGCCCTGCTGCCCGCCCTCCTGCTGGGCGCCGCGGGGTGCAGCAGCGGCGACGCCCCCGCGGGCGCCAAGGCGCCGGACCCCAAGGACTCGGCCCCGGCGGCCTCCGCCGCGGGCTCCCCGGGCGCCGCCTCCCCCTCCGGCCCCGCCGCGCGGAAGGCCGGCGGCAGCCGGCTGGAGCGCTCCGCCCTGGAACAGGGGGACCTGCCCGGCTACCAGGTCTCCGCCCAGGGCAAGAACCCCAGTGCCCCCGACGGGCAGCCCCAAGCCGACCGCAAGGCCTGCCAGCCGCTCGCCGACATCATGGGCGACAAGCCGGACCCGGCCGCGCGGGAGACCGTCAACCGCGGGATCGGCTCCCAGAAGCAGGTCGGGCTCGCCGTCTCCGCCTCCGTCAGCTCCTACGCCGAGCGGGACGCCAAGGCCCTCGTCACCCGCCTCAAGGACGCGGTCGCCGCCTGCGGCACGGGCTTCACCGCCACCGTCGAGAAGCAGAGCGGCAGCTACCGCGACGTCCGCCCCGCCGCGTACAGGACGGCCGGCGACGACACCGTCAGCTGGACCACCACCGCGGCCGCCCAGGGCGTCTCCGCCCAGGTCCACGTGGTCGTCGTACGCCAGGGCGACACCGTCGTCCGGCTGATGGCCCTCAACGTGGCCGCGGGCCGGCAGAAGGCACTGGTCCCGCAGGAAGTGGCGGACAAGCAGCTGGAGAAGGTCCGCAGCGCAGGCTGACCGTCGCGCGCTGACCGCCGCGCGCGCTGACCGCCGCGCGGCCGGCCGCCGGCCGCCGGGCAGGCCACCACCGCCCGGCCGGTCACCAGGCGGTGGACGGGGACTTCTCGTTGGGCAGCAGCACCCACAGCGCCAGGTAGATCAGGAACTGCGGGCCGGGCAGCAGGCACGAGACGACGAATATCGCCCGCATCGTGTTCGCGGAAATTCCGAAGCGTCGCGCCAGTCCGGCGCAGACGCCGCCGATCCAGCGGCCGTCACGGGGTCGAACAAGGGCGCTCATGGGATCTCCTCCGAGGTGTTCGCGGGAGTTTCCCGCGATGCCTCAATACTCCCGCGGCACCGCAGACAGAACGTCGGTCCACGGGCCGAGCCCGACCCTGGGAATTCTCGGGGTGGACCCCTGAGGGACCTCCGTCAGACCCTTGCGCGAGCGCCGCAGCCGCGCGCGCAGCGCCGGTACGACGGCCACGTGCGCCAGCACCACGCCGAGGGTGTTCAGCAGCACCGCGTCCACGTCGACGACCCGGCCCGGTACGGCGCTCTGCAGCATCTCGATGCTGAGCGAGACCAGCACGGCGGCGCCGGCGGTGCGGGCCAGCGAGGACCACGCCGCCAGCGGCGAGGGCGCCAGACTCCCGCTGGCCAGCGGCAGCAGGACACCGAGCGGAGCGAGCAGCGCCAGCCCCTCCCCGATCCGGCGGGCGGCCTCCAGCGGCCCGAGCGCGAGATCGGCCCTGATCCCCTCCAGCGGGGTCAGATTGGCCGCCGCCGCCCACGGGACGTCCAGGGGACGCAGGGTGAGCCAGGCGACGAGGAGCAGATGGGCGACCAGCAGGCCCCCGCCGAGGAGCCGGAGCCGCAGGTGTATGGCGGTGGCGGCGCGGTGGCCGACCTCATGACGCTGCACACCTGCGAGGACGCCCCTGTCGGCGGCTTCGGTTCCGGTCCGTTGCGGCCGGTGGAGTCCGATGAGAATCCGATCGGATGAAATGGCCGGCGCGGCGGACGCGTTCGCCCGGGCCCCCGGCCGTCACCACGCACAGTGAGCGCGACGTACCCCGACGTACGCCCGATGCACACCGGTGCATACGACCCGCCACGGAAGGACGGCAGGCATGCCCGTACACCGCAGAACCGCATGGGGGCGGGCCCGGCCCCTGCGCACGTTCGTCTCCGTCATGGGCGCCCACGCCCTGGCCGCCGCCCTGACGGGGCTCGGCGTGGCGCCGGCCCACGCCGCCGACGATGCGCCGACCTGCTTCAACGCGACCGCCACGGGCACCGTCGGCACGCCCGGCGACGACGTGATCATCGGCACCGCCGGCCGCGACGTCATCGACGGCGGGGGCGGCAACGACAAGATCTGCGGCCTCGGCGACAACGACGTCCTCATCGGCGGCCCCGGCGACGACCAGGTCGCGGGCGGCGCGGGCGACGACCAGCTCGACGGCGGGGCCGGCAACGACCTCCTGGTGGGCGACGACATCGCCTGGACCGGCAACGCCACCGGCCCCACCGGCCGGGACCGGATCGTGGGCGGCGCCGACGGCGACTTCCTGGTCGGCGACCACTACGCCGTCCAGGGCACGGCCACCGGCGCCTCCAGGGACCTGCTCTTCGGCGGGGACGGCGAGGACGGCCTGACGGGCGACAGCGTCGGCGACCACGTCACCGGCGGGGCGGACGACCGCCTGGAGGGCGGCAACGGCAGCGACAACCTCGTCGGCGACTCGTCCGGCTTCTACGACGCCGACGGCGCCGGGGACGACGTCCTGCTGGAGGGCCCGGGCGACAACGGCGTCGTGACCGGCGACAGCACCTCGATCCTCGGCAACGTCAGCGGCGCCGGCGGCGACGACATCATCGACCTCGGCGTGGACGGCGGCTTCGGCGCCTGGGGCGACCACCAGACCTACTACGGCACCGCCGTCGGCTCCGGCAACGACCGCATCTTCGGCGGCGCCGCCGACGAGGTGGTCCTCGCCGGCGACAGCGGCCTCGGCGATCCCGCCGGGGCGACCGCGGGCAACGACGTCATCGACGGCCGCGGCGGCAACGACCGCGTCATCGGCGACAACGCCGACTCCCAGACGACCAACGACTCCATCGGCACCGCCGGCGGCATCGACTTCCTGACCGGCGGCCCCGGCGACGACTTCCTGCGCGGCGGCCCCGGCAACGACACCCTCAACGGCAGCGCCGGCACCGACGACTGCGACGGCGAAGGCGGTACGAACGTGCAGCTCAACTGCGAGATCTAAAGGCCCGCCCGGCGGAGCAGGGTCGGACAGGCCGTAGCGCAGGACGGCGCCCCGCGCACCCCGGACCCGGCCGTGGTCCGCCGGCGTCACCCGTTCGGCCCACCGCCGCTCGCCGTGCCGGGCGGGCCCCCGCACGCTCGAATGGCCCCATCCACCCGGGATCTCACCAAGATCCGGCTCAGCGAGAGACGAGGTGGCGCGATGACGACCACCCCCACCCCCGCCCCCACCGGCCGGTCCGGCACCCGCCGCGACTGGGCGACCGGCGGCATCACGTTCGCGGGCGTCCTGATGACCGTCATGGGCGCCTTCACCATCCTGGAAGGCATCGTCGCCCTCTCCAAGGACGACGTGTTCTACCAGCGCATAGGCGACTACATCTTCAAGTTCAACCTGAGCGGCTGGGGCTGGATCCACCTGATCCTCGGCATCCTGGTCCTGGCCACCGGCATCGGCCTGCTCAAGGGCGCCGTCTGGGCCCGGTACGCAGGTGTCGTCCTGGCTTCGCTGGCCGTGATCGTCCACTTCTTCTGGCTGCCCTACCAGCCGCTGTGGGGACTGGTCGCGATCGCCATCGCCGTGTTCATCATCTGGGCCCTGTGCTCCGACTGGGACACGGCCAGAACCTGATCACGAGGCCGGCGCCGGAAACCGGTACCGAAGCCGAAGCCGGCGCCGGCCCCGCAGGCGCTCAGCGCAGGGCCAGCAGCACGATCAGCAGCACCGCGCCCGCCACCGCGGGCGCGATGATCTCGTACGACCAGTGCACCCGCACGCTGCCCTGCGCGCCGACCCGGCCGGCCCCGCGCTCGGCGAGCTCGCGCAGCTCGTCCACCACCTGGTCGGCGTGCGCCCGCGGCGGGTCGGCGGGCGCACCGCCGTCCGGCGAACCGTTCGCCTTCGGCACGGCCATGCCCTTGCCGGTCAGCCCGCCGCGGCGGCTGTACCCCTGGCCCTGGCGCTGCACCTTCTTGCGCTCGCGCAGCGAGACGGGGACCGCCCACAGCTGGTACTTCGCCCCCTCGGCCAGCACCTCCGCCGAGTACCCCGCGCGCACCGCGTCCACGGCCGCCCACGGCAGCTCGATGACCCGGAACGGATTGCGCACGCGCATCCGGTTGTCGTTGGCGAAGACCGCCGGGCGGATCGTGAACGCCACCGTCAGAGGCACGGCGAACAGGGCGATCGCCGCACCCAGCCAGCGGACGCTGCCCGTCCCGCGCACCAGGGCGTCCCCGCACAGCCACGCAATGAGCGCGAGCAGCGCGATGCCCGTGACGACGGCCATGGGGGAGCGGTAGACCCGGTCGTCGTAGACGGGCTCATCAGGCTCGGTGGGCTGCTGGCTGCTCATGGGGCCGATTGTGCCTCACGGTGTCTCGGCCCACGAGATCGGCGTACTCCCGGAAAACGCGCCCGGCGGGCCACCACAGGGGTGGCCCGCCGGGAAGCGGGGTACCGGGGAAGGCTCAGGCGCCGTTGCGGCCGCGGCGGGTGCGGGCCGCGCGGGCCGCCCAGAGCCCGCCGACGATCGCGACGAGCCCGGCGCCCGCGGCCGCGGTGGTGGTGTCGTCGGTGTCGGCGTCCGCGGCGGCGAGATCGGCGTCCGCGGCGACCGGGCCCTGCGGCGCGGCGAGGATCTGCGCACCCTGCGCCTGCTGCGGTGCCTGCTCGGGAGCCTGCACCGGCGCCTGCACCTCGGCCGTCGAGGGCAGCGCGGCCGCGACCGGCTGCACGGCCGCGGTCTGCGGGGCCTTCGGCGCCTCCGGGGCCTTCGGGGCGACCGGGGCGTGGGTGGCGTCGGAGCTCCCGCCGTCCTTGCCCGCGCCCTTGACGCCCGTGCCCTTCGGCAGCGGGTACGAGGCCGTCACCCCGTCCTTGGTGACGGTGAGCACCGGGGCGGCGGTGTCCGCCTTGGTCAGCTTCAGCAGGAGCCCGTTCACGGTGTCGCCGGGGTGGCTGCGCTCCAGCACGGTCAGGACGCGGACCATGTACGGGTCGCCCGGCTTCCACTGCGAGCCCACGAACCGGATCCAGGCCTCGGGGCCCTCCGCTTCGTTGCGCAGCACCGCGACGAGGCCCTCGCCGATGTAGACCGGCTCGCCCGCGTAGCGGTCGTCGTCCGAGGCGGTCGCGTTCGCCGGGGCAGTGGCCTGCGGGGCGGCCGCGGCCGCGGGCGCGGCGAACGCGGGGGCCGCGGCGGGCGCCAGCAGCGCCCCGGCGAGGGCGGCGGTGACGATCGAGGTGCGGAGGGCGATACGCATAACGACTCCTGGAAGCAGTGTCGAGGATGGGAGGGAGAGTCGCATGCCGCGGGGTCTCTGTCGGGCTTTCATCCGGTGAGGATCTGGCGGGCTGCTGAAGAGAAACCTACGGATCCCGTGACTCCGGAGCGTGGGATTCCCGTCATGGCCGTGTAACGGCGCTGACCAGCGCATTCACCCTCCCTCCGACCCCCGGCCGGATCGCTCCCCCGCGACGTTCCCCGTGATCCTCCCCGCGCGGATGTGGCGCACCCCGCACAGATGTGCACCCCTGGGGGGTGACAGGCCGCTACGCGCGTAGATATGCTCATGTGGTGACCATGCCCACCACCCTCACCGCATTCGCTGACGTGACGACGTCCGACAGCGCGCTGCGCCGGTTCCTGCACGGGCTGCCCGGCGTGGACGCCGTCGGCCTGGAGGCCCGCGCGGCCGCGCTCGGTACCCGTTCGATCAAGACCACGGCCAAGGCGTACGCCATCGACCTGGCCATCTCGATGATCGACCTGACCACGCTTGAGGGTGCCGACACCCCGGGCAAGGTCCGTGCGCTCGCCGCCAAGGCCGTCAACCCCGACCCCACCGACCGTACGACGCCGATGACCGCCGCGGTCTGCGTCTACCCGGACATGGTGGCCACCGCCAAGGCCGCCCTGAACGGTGCCGACGTGAAGGTGGCGTCCGTCGCGACCGCCTTCCCGGCCGGCCGCGCCGCGCTGCCCGTCAAGCTCGCCGACACCCGTGACGCCGTCGCCGCCGGCGCCGACGAGATCGACATGGTCATCGACCGTGGCGCCTTCCTCGCCGGCCGCTACCTGGAGACGTACGAGCTGATCAAGGCCGTCAAGGAGGCCTGCGTCCGCGAGGACGGCACCGCCGCCCGCCTCAAGGTCATCTTCGAGACCGGCGAGCTGTCGACGTACGACAACATCCGCCGCGCCTCCTGGATCGGCATGCTCGCCGGTGCCGACTTCATCAAGACCTCCACCGGCAAGGTCGGCGTCAACGCCACCCCCGCCAACACCCTGCTCATGCTCGAAGCCGTCCGTGACTTCAAGGCGCAGACTGGAATCCAGATCGGCGTGAAGCCGGCCGGCGGCATCCGGACCACCAAGGACGCGATCAAGTTCCTGGTCCTGGTCAACGAGACCGTGGGCGAGGACTGGCTGACCAACGAGTGGTTCCGCTTCGGCGCCTCCAGCCTGCTCAACGACCTGTTGATGCAGCGCCAGAAGCTGAGCACCGGCCGTTACTCCGGTCCCGACTACGTGACGGTGGACTGATCACCATGGCATCCCTCTTCGAGTACGCACCGGCTCCCGAGTCCCGCTCGGTCGTCGACATCGCCCCCTCCTACGGGCTCTTCATCGACGGCGAGTTCACCGACGCCGCCGACGGCAAGGTCTTCAAGACCGTCAGCCCCTCCAGCGAGGAGGTGCTGGCCGAGGTCGCCCAGGCCGGCGCCGCCGACGTCGACCGCGCCGTGAAGGCCGCCCGCAAGGCCTTCGAGAAGTGGTCCGCGCTGCCGGGCTCCGAGCGCGCCAAGTACCTCTTCCGCATCGCCCGGATCATCCAGGAGCGCAGCCGCGAGCTGGCCGTCCTGGAGACCCTGGACAACGGCAAGCCGATCAAGGAGACCCGCGACGCGGACCTCCCGCTGGTCGCCGCGCACTTCTTCTACTACGCGGGCTGGGCGGACAAGCTCGACCACGCCGGCTACGGCGCGAACCCGCGCCCGCTCGGTGTGGCCGGCCAGGTCATCCCGTGGAACTTCCCGCTGCTGATGCTCGCGTGGAAGATCGCCCCGGCGCTCGCCACCGGCAACACGGTCGTGCTGAAGCCGGCCGAGACGACCCCGCTGTCGGCGCTGTTCTTCGCGGACATCTGCCGCCAGGCCGGCCTGCCCAAGGGCGTCGTCAACATCATCCCCGGCTACGGGGACGCGGGCGCCGAACTCGTCGCCCACCCCGACGTCAACAAGGTCGCCTTCACCGGCTCCACCGCGGTCGGCAAGGCCATCGCCCGCCAGGTCGCCGGCACCGACAAGAAGGTCACCCTCGAGCTGGGCGGCAAGGGCGCCAACATCGTCTTCGACGACGCCCCCATCGACCAGGCCGTCGAGGGCATCGTCAACGGCATCTTCTTCAACCAGGGCCAGGTCTGCTGCGCGGGCTCCCGCCTGCTGGTCCAGGAGTCGATCCACGACGAGCTCCTCGACTCCCTCAAGCGCCGCCTGTCCACGCTGCGCCTGGGCGACCCGCTCGACAAGAACACCGACATCGGCGCGATCAACTCCGCCGAGCAGCTGGCCCGGATCACCGCGCTCGCCGAGACCGGCGAGGCCGAGGGCGCCGAGCGCTGGTCCCCGGCGTGCGAGCTGCCGTCCGCCGGCTACTGGTTCGCCCCGACGCTCTTCACGAACGTCACCCAGGCGCACACCGTCGCCCGCGACGAGATCTTCGGCCCGGTTCTGTCCGTGCTGACCTTCCGTACGCCGGACGAGGCCGTCGCCAAGGCCAACAACAGCCAGTACGGCCTGTCCGCCGGCATCTGGACGGAGAAGGGCAGCCGCATCCTCGCGGTCGCGAACAAGCTCCGCGCGGGCGTCGTCTGGGCCAACACGTTCAACAAGTTCGACCCGACCTCGCCCTTCGGCGGCTACAAGGAGTCGGGCTTCGGCCGCGAGGGCGGCCGCCACGGTCTGGAGGCCTACCTCGATGTCTGAGACCTCTCTGCGTCTGAACGTCTTCAAGACCTACAAGCTGTACGTCGGGGGCAAGTTCCCCCGCTCCGAGAGCGGCCGGGTGTACGAGGTGAGCGACTCGAAGGGCAAGTGGCTGGCCAACGCCCCGCTGTCCTCCCGCAAGGACGCCCGTGACGCGGTCGTCGCGGCCCGCAAGGCGTTCGGCGGCTGGTCGGGCGCCACCGCGTACAACCGCGGCCAGATCCTCTACCGCATCGCCGAGATGCTGGAGGGCCGCCGGGAGCAGTTCGTCCGCGAGGTCGGCGAGGCCGAGGGCCTGTCGAAGTCCAAGGCCGCCGCGGTCGTCGACGCCGCCATCGACCGCTGGGTCTGGTACGCGGGCTGGACCGACAAGATCGGCCAGATCGTGGGCGGGGCCAACCCGGTCGCGGGCCCGTTCTTCAACCTCTCCACCCCGGAGCCGACCGGTGTCGTCACCGTCGTCGCCCCGCAGGAGTCGTCCTTCCTGGGCCTGGTCTCGGTCATCGCCCCGGTGATCGCGACCGGCAACACCGCCGTCGTCATCGCCTCGGAGAAGGCTCCGCTGCCCGCCCTGTCCCTGGGCGAGGTGCTGGCCACCTCCGACCTGCCGGGCGGCGTGGTCAACATCCTGTCCGGCAAGGCCTCCGAGATGGGCCCGCACCTGGCGGCCCACCAGGACGTCAACGCGATCGACCTGGCGGGCGCCGACGCGGCCCTGGCCAAGGAGCTGGAGATCGCCGCCGCGGACAACCTCAAGCGCGTCCTGCGTCCACAGCCTGTGGACGACTGGAGCGCCGACCCGGGCACGTCGCGCATGACGGCGTTCCTGGAGACCAAGACGGTCTGGCACCCGACGGGCAGCCTCGGCGCCTCGGGCTCCTCGTACTAGTCACGTCACAGGTCACCGGTACGCAAAAAACCGGCCCCGGCAGCCACCCGCGCTGCCGGGGCCGGTTGCCTTTCCACCGCCTACCGGCCGGCTCCGCCGGTGAGGGGTCCCAGCAGCGAGGACGAGGCCGCCTCCGGGAGTTCGCCGACCGACGGGCCCTGGGTCAGGATGCCGGTGACCATGCCGGTGCCGACCGAGGGGAAGTCGGCGACCTTGGTGGCGAGGCCGTTGTCCAGCGGGTCCACGCCCGTGTGCGCGAGCGGGTTCACCTTGAGGTTCGTGATCGGGTCGACGACGCCGGAGAGCGCCGCCGGCACCGACAGCTCGCCCGCCTGCGCGCCGCCGGCGGCCATCGCGAGGGCCGCACCGGCCATGGAGAGGGTGAGCCCAGCGGAGCGCAGCGAAGAGGCGCCGGGGGCTGCGTGACGTGCCATGGGAATCCCGCCTGTGTCGGTCCGTCGGTCGTCGGACTGCCAGTCATCGTGTTCGCGTGCGCACGCAGCGTAGTCGAGGTGTGATCCTGGATACCAACCGGCTGCAGGAGGCATCCCCTGCGCGGGGTAATGCCCCACACTGGTGTTCCGTGAGCAGCTCCTCTTCTTCGCCTACGCGTGTCGTCCTGTTGACCGGGCCTTCGGGTTCCGGCAAGTCCTCGCTGGCAGCCCGGTCCGGGCTCCCCGTGCTCCGCCTGGACGACTTCTACAAGGAGGGCGTCGACCCGACCCTCCCCCTGGTCGAGGGCAGCTCCGACATCGACTGGGACTCCCCGCTGTCGTGGGACGCCGACGTCGCCGTCGCGGCCGTCGCCGCACTGTGCCGCTCCGGCCGCACCGAGGTCCCGGTGTACGACATCGCCACCTCCTCCCGCACCGGCACCGAGGTCCTCGACATCACGGACGCCGCGCGCACCCCGCTGTTCATCGCCGAGGGGATCTTCGCCGCCGAGATCGCGGCCCGCTGCCAGGAGCTCGGGCTGCTCGCCGACGCCCTGTGCCTGCGCGGCCGGCCCTCCACCACCTTCCGCCGGCGCCTGGCCCGCGACCTGCGCGAGGGCCGCAAATCGGTGCTGTTCCTGCTGCGCCGCGGCTGGCGCCTGATGCGGGCCGAACGCGGCATCGTCGCCCGCCACATCGCCCTCGGCGCCCACCCCTGCGGCCCCGACGAGGCCCTGGGCCGCCTGGCCGCGGCCGCAGCCGGCCGCCACCGCACCCCCGCCCCGGCGGCCTGACCCCGGGACCCCGTACGCATGCGAAAGCGGGACCGTGCGGACCCCCGGCCGCACGATCCCGCCTCCATCCCCCCCCAATGGCCCCCGCCCCACCCCCGTAGGACGGGCCCCCTGGCCAGTGGTCTGTGGTGTTACGCGACGAGCTCCTCGAAGGACTCCGCCTCGTCGCGGCCGAAGCTCAGCACCTCGTCGTCGCGCAGGCGGCGCAGGGAGCGCCAGATGCTCGACTTCACGGTGCCGACGCTGATGCCCAGGATCTCGGCGATCTCCGGGTCCGTGCGGCCCTCGTAGTAGCGCAGCACCAGCATCGTGCGCTGCGGCTCCGGGATGCGGGCCAGCGCCTGCCACAGCACCGCGCGCAGCTCCGTGCCCCGCATCGCGTCCGTGTCGGAGGCCGTCTCCGGCAGCTCCTCCGTCGGGTACTCGTTCAGCTTGCGGCGGCGCCACGCGCTGATGTGCAGGTTCGTCATCGTGCGCCGCAGGTACCCGCCGACCGCCGCCTTGTCGCTGATGCGGTCCCAGGCCCGGTACGTCGAGAACAGCGCGCTCTGCAGCAGGTCCTCGGCCTCGTACCGGTCGCCGGTCAGGTGGAAGGCCGTCGCGTAGAGGGCGGCGCGGCGCTCCTGGACGTACGCGGTGAACTCCGCCTCCGAGGTGGAGGACAGGCGGGGCGTCGCGGGCAGGCCCGTGACCGCGGCAGCGGCCTGGTACGTGTTCGCGTCGATGGCCGCCGTGTGCGCCTGCCGGGGACGGGCGACCGTCACCGAACGGGCACCTGCCCGGCGGTTCACATCGTGCAGCCGCGTGACAACCGCGCTGGTGTTGGTGCTGTGCAGCGTGTTCATCTCGCGCCCCCCGTCGTGGAGTCTGCTTCGGTTCCCGCATCCGTTCGGTGCGTTGGTAGAAGCCTGCCCCCCGGACATAACCGGGGTGTCCGCCGACTGTCACAGGCCTGTCACAGCCGCCGTGCCGCACCCCGCGCGGGCCCCGCCGTGAGATCCCCTCACCCGACGGTCGAACTCCCAACCACCGATGGGACAGAATGAGCCCGTGCCTTTCCTGTTGCTGATCGAGGACGACGACGCCATCCGCACGGCCCTCGAACTCTCCCTGACCCGCCAGGGCCACCGTGTGGCCACCGCGGCGACGGGCGAGGACGGCCTGAAACTGCTGCGCGAGCAGCGGCCGGACCTGATCGTGCTCGACGTGATGCTGCCCGGGATCGACGGCTTCGAGGTGTGCCGGCGCATCCGCCGCACCGACCAGCTGCCGATCATCCTGCTGACCGCGCGCAGCGACGACATCGATGTCGTCGTCGGCCTGGAGTCCGGTGCCGACGACTACGTCGTCAAGCCCGTACAGGGCCGGGTGCTCGACGCCCGCATCCGGGCCGTGCTGCGCCGCGGCGAGCGGGAGGCCAGCGACTCCGCGGTCTTCGGCTCCCTCGTCATCGACCGGGCCGCCATGACCGTCACCAAGAACGGCGAGGACCTCCAGCTCACCCCGACCGAGCTGCGGCTGCTGCTCGAGCTCAGCCGCCGGCCCGGGCAGGCCCTCTCCCGCCAGCAGCTGCTGCGGCTGGTGTGGGAGCACGACTACCTCGGCGACTCCCGGCTCGTGGACGCCTGCGTGCAGCGGCTGCGCGCCAAGGTCGAGGAGGTCCCCTCCTCACCGACGCTCATCCGCACCGTACGGGGTGTCGGCTACCGCCTGGACTCGCCGCAGTGATCAAGGCCCTTTTCGCGGGCCGGCGCTGGACCAGCCTGCGGCTGCGGCTCCTCATGGTGTTCTCCCTCGTCGCGCTGACGGCCGCGGTCTCCGCGTCCGGCATCGCCTACTGGCTCAACCGCGAGGCGGTGCTGACCCGCACCCAGGACGCGGCACTCGGCGACTTCCGCCAGGAGATGCAGAACCGGGCCGCCGCCCTGCCCGCCGACCCCACGCAGGAGGAGCTGCAGCGCACCGCCGAGCTGATGGCGGGCAGCAGCCCCGGCTACAGCGTGCTGCTCGTCGACGAGCGGGCCGACCACCGCATCGTGTTCGGGGCGGCCGGCCCCGACGCCTTCCGGCTGGACGACGTACCGGAGTCCCTGCAGCGGGCGGTGAACGACCGTCAGAAGGAGACGTCCGCCAACGACTCCGAGTACCACGTGTACTGGCAGCGCACCAAGCCGCACGGCAACCCGTACCTCGTCGGCGGGACCCGGATCGTCGGCGGCGGGCCGACCGGCTACATGTACAAGAGCCTCGCCCAGGAGCGCGACGACCTCAACGCGCTCGGCTGGTCGCTGACCATCGCGACGGGCCTCGCGCTGCTCGGCTCCGCGCTGCTCGCGCAGGGAGCCGCCCGTACGGTCCTCAAGCCCGTACAGCGGCTCGGGGAAGCGGCGCGGCGCCTCGGCGAGGGCGAGCTCGACCACCGCCTCGACGTGTCCGGCAACGACGAACTCGCCGACCTGTCGCACACGTTCAACAAGACGGCGGAAGCGCTGGAGAAGAAGGTCGCCGACATGAGCGCCCGCGAGGAGGCCAGCCGGCGCTTCGTCGCGGACATGTCGCACGAACTGCGCACCCCGCTGACCGCGCTCACCGCGGTCGCCGAGGTGCTGGAGGAAGAGGCCGACGACCTCGACCCGATGATCGCCCCGGCGGTGAAGCTCGTCGTGAGCGAGACCCGGCGGCTGAACGACCTGGTGGAGAACCTGATGGAGGTCACCCGCTTCGACGCGGGAACGGCGCGCCTGGTGCTGGACGACGTGGACGTCGCCGACCAGGTGACGGCGTGCATCGACGCGCGGGCCTGGCTCGACGCGGTCGAACTGGATGCCGAGCGGGGCATCGTGGCGCGGCTCGACCCGCGCCGCCTCGACGTGATCCTCGCCAACCTGATCGGCAACGCGCTCAAGCACGGCGGCTCGCCGGTGCGGGTGTCGGTGCGCGTGGACGACGAATGGCTCGTCATCGCGGTGCGCGACAACGGGCCGGGCATCCCCGAGGAAGTCCTCCCGCACGTCTTCGACCGCTTCTACAAGGCGAGCGCGTCCCGCCCCAAGTCCGAGGGCAGCGGGCTCGGCCTGTCCATCGCGGTGGAGAACGCGCACATCCACGGCGGCGAGATCACCGCGGCCAACGCGGAAGGCGGCGGTGCGCTGTTCACGCTGCGGCTGCCGGTGGACGTGGGGAAGGTGATCGCCCGTGGCGGCGCGAACGAGGCGTAGGGGCGCCACCGCCGCGGCCGCGGTGATGTGGGCCGCGGCCCTGGCGTCCCTGGTCTCCGGCTGCGGGATCCGGGCGACCACCGTGCCGGTGGACGTCGGCGCGGCGCCGTCGCGGGTGTCCTGCGACATCCCGGCGCAGCAGGGCGGTACGCAGGGCTTCCGAGCCACCGTGGAACTGGTGTGCGGGTCGCGGCTGGTCGGGGTGGACCGGGTGGTTCCCATAGCCGAGAAGAAGCCGGCCCGCGACCCCGCCATGCTCGCCGCCGAGGCCCTGCTGGAGGCACTGGAGCGGGAGCCGTCGCAGGAGGAGCGCGACGCGGGCTTCAGCTCCGCCGTGCCCCAGGGCCTGACGGTCGCCGCCGGCCAGCCCGGGGACCCGGCGGGCACGGTCCGGCTGAGCCGCAAGCCGGAGGACCTGCCGCCGGTGGCGCTGTCCCAGGTGGTGTGCACCCTGGCCGGGAGCGAGACGGTTTCGGCCGGGCCGGGCCCGGTGGTACTGGGCGGCCCGGACGCGGACCCGCCGCGCGCGTGGGAGTGCACGGAGGCGGTCCGCCGCCGCCCGGAATCGGTCCCGACCCTGGGCGAACTGGTCCGGTCGCCTACTACGGCTGCGCCGACGCCGACGCCGACGCCTTCGCGCTGAGGGGGCTGGTGTGCGGGGCCTGACGGCGCAGGCCGGACATCTCCCCCTCGAGGGGCCGGGGGCGGGGCGGCGTTTGCCCACCCGCCTCCCAGGGTGCGGGGCGGTGCGTGGGGGAGCCGGATCCCGTCCGGCCGGCATCAGGGAGGTGCTGGGGGTTTCCCGTCAGTCCCATCGTCCTTCCGCGTCGTGACGGCCTGTCAAGGGCGCTCCCTGCGGTCGCGTCGCTACGCGATCGCCTCCGGCGACCCTTGACAGACCGCCCCGCCACGGAAAAACGAAGAACTGCCGGGAAACCCCAAAAGGACGGCACGGGTCCACAGTCACAGGATCCCCCCTCAGCGCTCAGACGAGGGGTCGGACCTCACCGCGCCGGGCCTCCACCCCCGTTTCACCCCTCTCCGAAGCCCCAGGCGCACCGGATCGCTACGCGCTCCTCCCGGCTCGGCGTCCGCAGTCCGTCCGTGGCTGATACCCGCAGCAAATGACGACGAGAAGCCCGCCTGAGGTTGGCATGCCGATCTCGTCCAGAGCGACGGGACGACGGCGGCGCGGCGTGTGGCCCGGCACCTCAAGCGGTCGGAGAACGCCCGCCCACGCACGGGCCACGTGCCGGTCCAGCGCGCCCGCCTGGTCCGGGTGGACGGCGGGGAGCTCGACGGCCCCGCGGGGTAGACCGACAGGCCGACCTCCACCAGGCGGTCCACCGCCGAAGCCGTCACCCTCAGCCGGAGGCGCGGCACCGGCACTCCAAAGGCCTCCATCAGCCGGTCCGCCCACCCCAGCGTGGACTGTTCTGTGTTGGCGATGGAGCCGGGAGAGCGCAAACCAAGCCGGACTCATCTGATAATCAGGGGGCGTCGTGTATGTGGGGGATAAATGGGGTTGTTAGCCATGTCGGCTGAGGCTGTGTCGAGCGAGGGGCGTTTTGATTGGTTCTGCGACATGGTCTCCGGAGACCTGATGCCAGTCAGCCTCAGCACCGAACGCAGGGCCGATTTTCATGCGGAGATCACGGATCTGGAGCTGGGTGCGGTGCGGTTGTCGGCGTTCACGTTCTCGCCGGTGCTGTCGCGTCGTACCCCGACCCACGTCCGGAGGGGCGATCCAGAGAACTACCAGCTGGCGCTCGTGACGCGTGGGGGGTTCAGGATCTCGCAGAAAGGCAACGACACGGAAGTCATGGGGGACATGGTGCTGACGGCCAGTTCTCTTCCCATGGAGAACGCGGGAGTCAGTTCGGACGGGCAGGTTCAGGCCGCCGTGCTCCAGATCCCCCGTTCCGCACTGGCACTACGGCCCGACAGAGTGGATCGGCTGCTCGCCCAGCGGATTGGCGCTGATCGTGGAACAGCGGCGATCTTCAAGGGCTTCGTGCGCACCATGCTTGCCGAGGGTCCGAGCTGTCGGCCAGTGGAGCTGGCCGGCATGGGGTCGATCGCGCTTGATCTGGCGACCGCATGCCTGGCCCAGCAGCTCGGCTCCCCCCGGGAAGCCCCGCCCGAGGCACGGGCTCAGGAGATGCGGCACCAGGTCATGCGTTTCATCGACACCAACCTCAGCGACCCGGAACTCACCCCCCAGACTGTCGCGGACCACCACAGCATCTCCCTGCGGACCCTCTACAACCTCTTCCAGGGTCAGCCTCTGAGCGTGGCAGCCCGCATCCGTCAGGGCCGGCTGGACCGCGCGTTCGCCGACCTGGCACGTCCGGAGCTACGCGCCGAGCCTGTGCAGACGATCGCCTTGCGCTGTGGTTTCTCGAGTGGCACGGCGTTCGGCAGGGCCTTCAAGGAAGCCTACGGGCGGACCCCTGCTGAGCACCGCGCTGCCGCGCTGAGCCGTACCAGTTGCAGGGCCACATGATGACCCCCTACTGCGACGGGGGTCCGGCCGGGATTCCAACGGCCCCGCGTGGTCGTGGCCTACCTGCGGGTAGAGATGCCCCCCCTGGCTCCGATGACCTGCACGTACAGGACGTTGTGAATCGCTGCGGCGGCAACGTCCTCGACGGCGCCCGCTTTGCCGGGGACCTCGTAACAGCCACCCTTGCCATTGCTCACGTCGAAGTCGTGGTCGCAAACTCCGCCGCCGGCGACGCCGGCGTAGCGGAGCAGCACCTCGTTGGCACCCGAATCGCTCGGCGGCCGGCGCGTCAGTGGGGTTGTTCCTGTTTGGCGGACAGGTTCGATGTGTTGGTCAGGCTGCTGTGGTTTCGTACTCGGCTGGGCTTTGGTAGCCGAGGGTGCTGTGGAGTCGGCGGGTGTTGTACCAGCCCTCGATGTACTGGAAGATCGCGGTTCGGGCGGCAGCGTGGGTGTGCCAGTTGTGTCGGCTGACCAGCTCGTTCTTCAGGGTGGCGAAGAAGGACTCGGCGAGGGCGTTGTCCCAGCAGACGCCGGTGCGTCCGACGGAGAGCCGGATGCCCAGGTCGGTGGCGAGGCGGGCGAAGGCGTGGCTGGTGTACTGGGTGCCGCGGTCGGTGTGGAAGACGACCGGGGCTTGGGGCCGGCGCTGGTGGCAGGCGGCTTTGAGTGCGTCCGCGGCCAGGCTGGTGCCCAGGTGGTCGGCGGTGGCCCAGCCGATCACGCGGCGGGAGGCGATGTCGATGACGGTGGCCAGGTAGAGCCAGCCCTGACCGGTGGGAATGTAGGTGATGTCCCCGCACCAGCGGGTGTCGGTCGCGGCCGGGTCGGTGCGGAAGTCGCGTCCGACCCGGCCGGGGCGTGCGCGGGCGGCCGGGTCGGGGAGGGTGGTGCGGTGGGCGCGTCGGCGGTGCCGGCCGATGATGCCGGCCTGGCGCATCAGGCGGCCAACCCGGCGCCGGCCGCAGGCCAGGCCCTCACGCAGCAGAGCGGCGTGGATCCTGGGGGCGCCGTAGGTGCCGCGCGACCGGGAGACCTTCATCAGCTCACACGCCCGTTTGACGTTGTGACCTGCGTGCTTCTCCGCCTCGATGAACGGGTGAACCGTCACCGGGTCCCCCTCGCGAAGAAAGCCGTGGTGAGTTCAACCCGTCAGCGCAACACCGCATGATCTTGGTGTTGGTCTTCTGATGGGGAGGGGCTTGGTGGCTCGGTTGGGTCGTCGCGGGCTGTCGGATACGGAGAAGCGGGAGCTGTGGCGGCGCTGGAGAGACGGTGAGTCGCTCAGTGAGATAGGCCGGGCCTTCGGCCGGCAGGCTGGCTCGATCTTCGGAGTCGTCAAGGCCAACGGCGGGATCGTGCCTGCGGAACGTCGGCGTCGGCCAGACGCGCTGTCGCTGGCCGAGAGGGAAGAGATCTCTCGCGGTCTGGCACGGCAGGAGTCCTTCCGCCAGATCGCCTCCGTCGTCGGTCGACCAGTGTCAACAGTCAGCCGCGAGGTCAGCCGGAACGGCGGCCGGCGGGCCTATCGTGCGGCTCGAGCTGACGAACGGGCGTGGGACAACGCCCGACGTCCGCAGGACTGCCTCCTGGCGAGGAATCACCGGCTGCGTGACCTCGTATCGAGGAAGCTGGCCGAGGACTGGTCACCGGAGCAGATATCCGGCTGGCTCGTCGCCGAATTTCCAGACGACGAGAGCCTGCGCATATCGGCGGAGACCATCTACCGCAGTCTGTTCCTGCAGGCCAGAGGGGTTCTCGCCCGAGAGCTCATAGGACACCTCCGCTGCCGCCGTGCGATGCGCCGCTCAAAGAGGGCGACAAAGTCCGGGCAGGGCCGTGGCGGCATCACCGATGCCCGGTCCATCACTGAACGTCCTGCGGATGTGGAGGGCCGAGAGGTCCCCGGGCACTGGGAGGGAGACCTGATCGCGGGCACGAAGAACACCCACGTCGCGACCCTTGTCGAACGGCACTCGCGCTACGTCGTGCTGGTCAAGGTCAACGGCAAGGACACCGACACGGTGGTCTCAGCCCTGACCGGGCAACTCGCGAAGCTGCCCGCGAACCTCCGAACCACCTTGACCTGGGACCGCGGGATGGAACTGGCCGATCACAAGAGGCTGGCGGCCGCGACCGGCTTCGGGATCTACTTCTGCGACCCGCGCAGCCCCTGGCAACGGGGCACCAACGAGAACACCAACAGGCTTCTGCGGCAGTACTTGCCCAAGAAGAGCGACCTGTCCCAGCACAGCCAGAACGACCTGAACAAGATCGCCGTCAGGCTCAACAGCAGACCAAGGAAAACGCTCGGCTATCTGACACCGTCAGATAAGCTCCAGCAGGCTGTTGCGCTGACGGGTTGAACTCACCGTGGCCCGCTTGAGGACCTCGACGTCCTCCCGCAGACGGCGGTTCTCCCGCCGCAGCTGAGCCAGCTCCGCCCGCTCGTCCCGCTCGAGCTGTTGGGGCTGGTGGCTGGCCTCAGACTGCGCCAGCCACAGCCTGACAGCGGTCTCGGTCAGGTCGAAGTCCCTGACGACCTCAGGCACCGACCGGTCTCCGCGCAGGCACAACTCGACGATCTCGGCCTTGAAATCGGCCGTGAACTGCCGCCGCTGCCGCGGCTTCTTCTTCGGCATGTTCTCCATCATGGACATCCCTCCCGGGCACGAGCCCAGATCTCGGATATCCGCCAAACCGAAGCAACCCCACAGCCCGACCATGCTGCGCCCCGAGAACCTGCTGATGTAGTTCCGATCGCCGTAGGCCGGGAGGGAGCAATCCCCTCATATTCGAGGGCACGTCTCCCACAGCCGCGTACCCAACGGCCAACCATCACGAGCCTCATCTGACGGTGCCCGCCACGACCCAGCTGCACAGATCGTCGAAGAACTCTGCATGCCTCGCACACCGAGGTCAGGGCACGGCGGGTTTCAATCGAGCTGCCTCACACAGGGCCAGTGAGCAGGGGAAGGGGAAACCGATGAGTACACAGCGTATGAAGGCGGCCGGTCTGATGGCAGGCGTTGCGCTTCTCGGGATCGGCGGCATCACGCCGGCGAACGCGGGCGTCACCGCGGAGGGCCAGTTCGAGTCGCGCATCTTGTGGTGGACACCTCCAACGGAGTCCCGCCGTTGGACGGACAACAACACCACCGGGGACTACACCGGCATTTACTTCTCAGGGTGCCAGTCGGATGACGACTTCCGAGGCTATGACTACGCGTCACTGACCCTGTGGAAGAACGTCTCCAATGCCCCGGACCGATCCAAGGGCACCCGGAACAACTACTGCGGGTGGGTTGACTACGGCGATCCGGACGACGCGGGCAGCTACTACTTCAACCTGTCGGGCGTCGGCAACGGCGACTTCATCAAGATCGAACACGTCAAGGTCGCCTGGTAGCCGAGGGCCGGATCAGGGGTCGGATTTCCGGCCCATGAGAGTGCCGCCCGATGGGGCGGTACCACACAAGGAAATGAGGGTTAGAGTGAAGATCGGTTTGACGTCGTGGGCCGGGGTGATGGCCGGGGCCGCGCTGCTGGGTGCGGTGTCGGTAGTTCCTGCGCATGCCTCGGAGGGCGAGTTCCAGTCGTCCATCACAGGATGGCAGGTAAGTTCTCAGCCCGAGTCGCGCCGCTGGTGGGACGGTAACAACACTTCGGACTACACGGGCATCTACTTCTCGGGCTGCACAGCGGACGGCGGTGGCGGGTTCAACTTCGCCACCCTGAGGCTGTGGAAGGACGTCCCTAACGCTCCGGACCGATCCAAGGGTACGCGGACCAACTACTGCGGGTGGGTCGACTACGGCGATCCGAACGACGCGGGCAACTACTACTTCGCGCTGACGGACATGTCCAGCGGCACGTATCTTTCCGTCGAGTATGTGAAGGTCGCCTGGTAGTACGGTCGTTGAAAAAGTAATACGAGGGTCCCGGTGGATGCGGCACCGGGACCCTCTCTTCCCCACCCATGACCAATGTCATCCCGCTGGCAGCGGGTTGGCGGATTGCGCGTTCCTCCATGTCTTTGATTTTTGATCACGTTTCGTTCCGGTACGGAAGGAGAAAGCCCGTATTCGATGAATTCATGCTCCGGATCGATGCACGGGCAACGGTCCTCCTCGGCCCGAACGGAGCCGGCAAGTCCACACTGATGGCCCTTGCCGCCTCCCACCTGGCCCCGTCCTCCGGGTCGGTCACCTTCGACGGAGACACCGCAAGGGGCCGCCGCTTGGCAGGCTACCGCCAACGCGTGGCGTGGATCCCCCAGCAGATCACCCCCATGCCGGGGCTGACGGTACGCGAGCAGGTCGCCTATGCGGGATGGCTCAAGGGCATGTCGAGGGCTGCGGCGTGGAAGGCGTCTGAGGGCGCGCTGCGCCGCGTCGACCTCATCCGCCTCGCGGAACGGAAGAGCCACCAGGTGTCGGGCGGGCAGCTCCGCCGCATGGGAATTGCGGGGGCGCTGACCCACCGCAGTGAGCTGATCTTGATGGACGAGCCGACCGCCGGCCTCGACCCCACTCAACGCCAGGTGTTCCGTGAGCTGGTTGACGACCTCGCCAGCCATGTACAGGTAATCGTCTCCACGCACCAGACCGAAGACCTCGCAGACCTGTATACGCACGTGGCCGTCCTCGCACACGGCAAGATCTGCTTCCAGGGCAGCCCCGCCGACTTCTGCGCCCTGGCACCGGCCGACACACGGGGACGCGAGCGGGCCGAAGCCGCCTACGTGGCGCTCGTCGGACGGGAGATCTGACCGGTGCGTATCGCCAGTCTCCTGCGGTCCTCGTCCGCTGCGATCATGCTCGTCTTTCTCGGTGCCTACGTCCTGCTGCTCCTGTCGGAGCCGATCAGCACAGGAATCGTCCGCGGGTACGGACCGTCCGTCCTGGGCAACGCCTCCTACACGATCCCCTTCGCCGCGGCCGCCTGCGCGGCGAGCGGAGCGTGGGAAAGCGCACGCCTGCGCCGCGGCAACGTCTTCGGGCAGACTCCTTCTCGCAGCCGGCTCGCCATCGCGCTGCCGCTGCTGGTCCCAGTCTGGGGGATGGGCGTCGCCGGCATGCTCATCGCGGTCGGTGTCGCGGTCTCGGCTGCGGGGACCCTTCCTTCCTTCTCGCACCTGGGCATGTTCGTGGTGTACGCGCTGCTGATGGCGGCCGCCACGCTGGCCGGATACCTCCTGGGTGGCCGTCTTCCGCACCTTGCTGCCGCACCAATGGCGATGGTCGCCGGGTTCTGCCTGACCGCGTTCCCCGGATCCTGGGACACCCCGTGGCCCCGCCACCTGGTCGCCGGCGCCTACGACAGCTGCTGCTCGGTCGGATCGGTCATCGACCCTGTGGCCATATGGGCGCCGATCCTGTTCACCAGCGGGATCATCACCGCATGCCTCCTCGCGATCGCCCAGGCCAGCCGGTGGAAGCCTCTGGCCGCCCTGATCGCCGCGTCCGCGGCCTCGGTGTCCCTGGTCGTGCATATGGGCTATGCCCCGGTCACCGACCGGAACCCCGACGCTCTGGTCTGCGACACCGCCGGCGTCCCGGAGGTGTGCCTGTGGCCCGAGACCCCGGGACGTAACCGGATCGTGGCGACCACCCGCACCTACAGCGGCCGCCTGAAGGACGCCGGACTTCCCGCGCTCGCCTCCCTCACCCAAAACCGCGACCTCGAGCCCGGACAAGCTCGCTTCGGAGGCAAAGGCCAGCTCCGCCAGCAGGACATCGCCACCAACCTCACCAACACCCTCCTGCCCCCCGTTCCCGAATGCGCCCGAACCAGCCACAAGTACCCGGCGTTCCCCGCACGGGGACCGCTCACGGCATGGCTGACCGCCATTGCCACCCAAGCTCCCCCGGCGCCGGTCCAGGGCAGCGTCTCCCCCGACGACGCGAAAATCGCCCAGAGGGTCCTCACACTGCCCTCCGACCGTCAGCACGCCTGGTACGAAACGAACCGGGCCGCACTCACCGGCTGCGACCAGAAGCCGGCCCTGAGCCCTGAAGGAGCAGGCCAATGAACTGGTGGGCCGCATCCCGCAGCGTCCCGGTCCTCGCCGCCGTCACTGTCATGACGGTCGGCGCGGGCCTGGCATTCGGACAGAGCCGCATCCCCGTACCGGCGATGGTCGGCGGGGCCGGACACTTCCTTCTCGCCGCGCTGATCACCGTCGTCCCCGCCGTGACATGGCTCGCCTTCACCGGCCGCGCCCGAGATGCCACGGAAACAGTCGCTGCCCGGGCCGTCCACCGCTTCGATACCGCCCTCGCTGCTGCCTGCGCAACCCTCGCCCTGAGCATGGCTGTTCTGGGACACTTCGCGGGCGCCGACGCCGTGGCCTTGGCCATCGGCCGGAATACCGCCTTCTATCTGGGCCTAGCGCTCATCCTGAACCCCCTTACCGGCGCCCGGATCGCAGCCCCGGTCCTCACGGCTGTACCCCTGGTGCTCGCCGTCGGAGGGTGGAAGAGCGGTGGCCGCGGAGCGCAGCCGTGGGCTGTCGCCCTGCACGCCGCAACCAGCACGCCCGCCCTCCTGGCCGGCGTCGCGACCCTGATTGCCGGGGCAACGCTCAGCAGCCTCAAGCCACCGCGCTGCGCCCTCTACTGATCTTTTCGCAGAGTTCCATGAAGGGCTGACGGGTGAGACGGCGGCTCGGTTTGAATTCGCCCGGTTGTAGTCGGCAAGCACCGTGATGGGGAAATCTGCAGTCCTTCTCTGATCCCGCCCAGGCAGAACGCCGAATCCAGCCGGCGCGGGGTCTGAGCGCCCGGACGGCGGATGGAAACGGACCGGCCCCCGAAGCCATGGCTTCGGGGGCCGGTGCGCGGCCGTGCGGCGGCGGGCAATGCCCGCGGCGGCGGAGGGGTCAGATGCCCGCCGACGCCGCCAGGTCCTTCTTGATGGCGTCCAGGATCTCCTGCCCCCGAGCGCGGGCCGGGGCCAGGTCCGCGGCGTCGGCCACCGGCACCACGACCTCCAGGTAGCACTTCAGCTTCGGCTCCGTGCCCGACGGCCGCACGATCACCCGGGCCTTGTAGTCGCCCTCCAGGTAGTAGCGGAGGCCGTCCGTGGGCGGGAGCGACTCCGTGCCCTGCGTCAGGTCCTCCGCCGCGACGACCCGCAGCCCCGCGAGGGATGCAGGCGGCTCCGCCCGCAGCTGCGCCATGGCGTTCGCGATGACCGACAGGTCCGAGACGCGGACCGACAGCTGGTCCGTGGCGTGCAGGCCGTGGGCCATCGCCAGGTCGTCCAGCAGGTCGGACAGGGTCCGCCCCTGCTTCTTGAGCTCGGAGGCCAGCTCGGCCACCAGCAGGGCGGCGGTGATGCCGTCCTTGTCGCGGACGCCCTCGGGGTCCACGCAGTAGCCGAGCGCCTCCTCGTACCCGTAGCGCAGGCCGTCGACGCGGGCGATCCACTTGAAGCCCGTGAGGGTCTCCTCGTAGCCGACCCCGGCCGCCTCGGCGATCCGGCCCAGCAGCGAGGACGAGACGATCGACTCCGCGAAGACGCCGGTCGCGCCCTTGTGCACCAGGTGCGCCGCCAGCAGCGCGCCGACCTCGTCGCCGCGCAGCATCCGCCAGCCGCCGTTGTCGGGCACCGCCACCGCGCAGCGGTCCGCGTCCGGGTCGTTCGCGATCACGATGTCCGGCTGGACCTCGGCGGCCTTGGCGAAGGCCAGGTCCATCGCACCCGGCTCCTCCGGGTTCGGGAACGCCACCGTCGGGAAGGCCGGGTCCGGCTCGGCCTGCTCGGCGACGAGCACCGGCTCGGCGAAGCCGTGCCGGGCGAAGGCCGCCATGACGACGTCCTTGCCGACGCCGTGCATGGCCGTGTAGACGGTCCGCACGCCCCGGGCGGAGCCGGGGCTCAGGACGGCGTCCGTACGGGCCAGGTAGGCCTCGAGGACCTCGTCGCCGAGCTGCTCCCAGCCGGAGTCCGGCCGCGGGACGGACGCGAGCGTCGTCACGCGCGCGATCTCGGCGGCGATCTGCGTGTCGGCGGGGGACACGATCTGCGAGCCGTCGCCGAGGTAGACCTTGTAGCCGTTGTCCCGGGGCGGGTTGTGGCTCGCGGTCACCTCGACGCCGGCGACGGCGCCCAGGTGCCGTATGGCGTACGCGAGGACCGGCGTCGGCAGCGGTCGGGGCAGGACGGCCGCGCGGAGCCCGGCACCGGTCATGACGGCGGCGGTGTCGCGGGCGAAGTCGGCCGACTTGTAGCGCGCGTCGTAGCCGATCACGACCAGGCCGCCGGAGTGCCCCTGGGCCTTGAGGTACGCGGCGAGGCCCGCCGCGGCCCGGATGACCACGGAGCGGTTCATCCGCATGGGACCGGCGCCGATCTCGCCGCGCAGCCCGGCGGTGCCGAACTGCAGGGTGCCGGAGAACCGGTCCGCCAGCTCCGCGGTGTCGCCCGCCTGGAGGAGCCCGGCGAGCTCGTCCGCGGTCTCCTGGTCGGGGTCCTCGGCCAGCCAGGCCCGGGCCCGGGTGATCAGGTCGTCCTGTTCCTGCACTACTTCCGCCTTGTCTCTCGTACGGTGCCGGTCGCCGGTGCCTCAGATACGGGCGAGGACCTGGGTCAGCAGCTTGCCCATGCGCGCGGCCGAGTCGCGGCCGGCCTGGAGCACCTCTTCGTGGTTCAGCGGCTCGCCGGACAGGCCCGCCGCCAGGTTGGTGACCAGGGAGATGCCGAGCACCTCGGCGCCGGCCTCGCGGGCGGCGATGGCCTCCAGCACGGTGGACATGCCGACCAGGTCGGCGCCCATGACGCGGATCATGTTGATCTCGGCCGGGGTCTCGTAGTGCGGGCCGGGGAACTGGACGTAGACGCCCTCTTCGAGGGTCTCGTCGATCTCCTTGCACATCGCGCGCAGGCGGGGCGAGTACAGGTCGGTCAGGTCCACGAAGTTCGCGCCGACGATCGGCGAGGTCGCGGTGAGGTTCAGGTGGTCGCTGATCAGGACCGGCTGGCCGGGCTTCATGCCGTCGCGCAGGCCGCCGCAGCCGTTGGTCAGCACGACGGTCTTGCAGCCGGCGGCGACGGCGGTGCGGACACCGTGGGCGACGGCGGCGACGCCGCGGCCCTCGTAGTAGTGGGTCCGGCCGAGGAAGAGCAGCGCGCGCTTCTCGCCGATCTTGTACGAGCGGATCGTGCCGCCGTGGCCCTCGACCGCGGGGGGCGGGAAGCCGGGCAGCTCGGTGACGGGGAATTCGAACTCGGGGGTGCCGAGGGCCTCGGCCGCGGGGGCCCAGCCGGAGCCCATGACCAGGGCGACGTCGTGGGTCTCGGCGCCGGTCAGCTCACGCAGACGCGCGGCGGCGGCGTCGGCGGCGGCGTAGGGGTCGGTTACAGATGCGTTCACGCAGACGAGCGTAGCCGCTGATGGCCTACGCGCGTAGATGGCGCAGCTCACGGTGTTCGGATCGTTGCCTTGTCGTTTCCGCCGAATCGTCCCGGGGCGCGGCGTACGCGGCCTTGGCGCCGCCGCCAGTGACCTGCGGGAACGGGGGCGCCGGACCGGGTCGGCGACTGTCGGGGCAGGTCGGCGCAAGCCCGCGCGGGGCCGGCCCGCGGCCGCCCTGAGCCGCCTGCGGGGCGGCCCGCGGGGCGGCTCGGGGCCCGGCGACCGCGGCTCAGCAGGGGCGCTTGCGCAGTTCCATCACGTAGTCGTGCGGAGCGCCCGCGGACTCGGCTGCGTCGGCGATCTCACCCAGGTAGCGCGCCGAGGGCAGGCCGCCCTCGTAGCCGTTGAGGACGTAGCACCAGGCCGCCTCCTCGCCGTCCAGGGTGTGGACCCGGATGCGCATCCGGCGGTAGATGTCGAGGCCGACGCCCTCCCACCGGTCCATCGAGTCCTCGTCCAGCGGCGCGATGTCGTACAGGGCGACGAAGACCTGCTGGCGGGGCGCCTCGACGATGGTCGCGAGGGCGCCCTCCCAGCCCATCTGCTCGCCGCCGAAGGTCAGCCGCCAGTCGTTGATCCAGCCCGTTCCGCGCAGCGGCGAATGCGGGGCGCGGCGCGTCATCAGCCGCGGGTCGAGGTTGCCGGCGTACGCGGCGTAGAGCGACATGGAGTCGAGGGTACGGGAGGGGCGGCCCGGGACGCGTGCCCGGTGGGTGTACCCCCGGACGGAGTCCTCGCGGGGACCGGTGGAGGGACGTCCGCGGGGTGGCCCCGGGACCGGGGGAGAAGCACCTTGAAGCGTGCGGGACAATGGAGCACGGAATGCATCCCCCGGGGAGACCCCCCGGAAGCCCCGGCCGGGGCGGCGCTCGGCCGGGTAGACGTGAGGCGGAGTTTTCGTGACCCGGATCGTGATCATCGGCGGCGGACCCGGCGGGTATGAGGCGGCCCTCGTGGGGGCCCAGCTCGGCGCGGAGGTGACCGTCGTCGACTGCGACGGCCTCGGCGGCGCCTCGGTCCTGACCGACTGCGTGCCCTCCAAGACGCTCATCGCGACCGCCGAGGTCATGACGAACTTCGACTCCTCCTACGAGGAGCTCGGCATCGTCGTCGCCGACGACACCCCGCCGATCGAGCAGGCCGCCCGCATCATCGGCGTGGACCTCGGCAAGGTGAACCGGCGCGTCAAGCGCCTCGCGCTCGCCCAGTCGCACGACATCACCGCCTCCGTCACCCGGGCCGGCGCCCGCGTCATCCGCGGCCGCGGGCGGCTCGGCGGCCCGCAGGGCATCGACGGCACCCGCGACGTCATCGTCACGGCGGCCGACGGCACGGAGCAGATCCTCACCGCCGAGTGCGTGCTGATCGCCACCGGCGGCACCCCGCGCGAGATCCCCGACGCGATGCCCGACGGCGAGCGCATCCTGAACTGGACCCAGGTCTACGACCTCGACGAGCTCCCCGAGGAGCTCATCGTGGTCGGCTCCGGCGTCACCGGCGCCGAGTTCGCCGGCGCCTACCAGGCCCTCGGCTCGCGCGTCACGCTGATCTCCTCCCGCGACCGCGTGCTGCCGGGCGAGGACCCGGACGCCGCCGCCGTCCTGGAGGACGTCTTCCGCCGCCGCGGGATGAACGTGATCGGCCGCTCCCGCGCCGAGTCCGCCAAGCGCGTCGGCGACCGCGTCGAGGTCACCCTCTCCGACGGCCGCGTCGTCACCGGCACCCACTGCCTGATGGCGGTCGGCGCCGTCCCGAACACCCGGGGCATGAACCTGGAGGAGTCCGGGGTCAAGCTCAAGGAGTCCGGCCACATCTGGACCGACAAGGTCTCGCGCACCTCCTCGCCCGGCGTGTACGCGGCCGGCGACGTGACGGGCGTCTTCGCGCTCGCCTCGGTGGCGGCCATGCAGGGCCGCATCGCGATGTACCACTTCCTCGGCGACGCGGTGACCCCGCTGAACCTCAAGACGGTCTCCTCGAACGTCTTCACCGACCCCGAGATCGCCACCGTCGGCTACACGCAGGCCGACGTCGACGCCGGCCGGATCGACGCCCGCGTGGTGAAGCTGCCGCTGCTGCGCAACGCCCGCGCCAAGATGCAGGGCATCCGGGACGGCTTCGTGAAGCTGTTCTGCCGTCCGGGTACGGGCATCGTGGTGGGCGGCGTGGTCGTCTCCCCGCGCGCGAGCGAACTGATCCACCCCATCTCGATCGCGGTCGACAACAACCTGACCGTCGAGCAGATCGCAAACGCGTTCACGGTGTACCCCTCGCTGTCGGGTTCGATCGCCGAGGTGGCGCGCCAGCTGCACACCCGCAAGGCGGCCGGCGAGGCCTGAGCCGGGCCGGTCCGCCGACAACCTTCCTGCTGGCCAGGAGAGTTGGGGCGGGGTGCGGGCGGACTGCGGGCGAAGGGCGGGATGTTCACGTCCTCGCCCCGCCGCGTATACCACTTGGCACCCCGCCTTATGGACAACTTCGGTATTCCGGCGCAAGGAGCTGAAACCAGACGGTCGCCCGGGTTACTGTCAGTTTCGTGTTCGCTGCAGAACGTCGCCAGTTGATTCTCGAAATGGTGCGGGCCAACGGAGCGGTGTCGCTCCGGGAGCTCGCCCGCGTCGTCCAGACCTCCGAAGTGACCGTACGTCGGGACGTGCGGGCACTGGAGGCAGAAGGACTCCTCGACCGCCGGCACGGCGGTGCGGTACTGCCCGGAGGTTTCACGCGGGAATCCGGGTTTCCGCAAAAGTCCCATCTCGCGACGGCGGAGAAGACCGCCATCGCCGACGTGGCGGCGGGCCTCGTGGAGGAAGGCGAGGCCGTCGTCGTCGGTGCGGGCACCACGACCCAGGAGCTGGCCCGACGGCTGGCCCGGGTGCCGGGCCTGACCGTCGTCACCAACTCCCTCCTGGTCGCCCAGGCGTTGGCCCACGCCAACCGCGTCGAGGTCGTCATGACCGGCGGCACCCTGCGCGGCTCGAACTACGCGCTCGTCGGCAGCGGGGCCGAGCAGTCCCTCCAAGGCCTGCGCGTCTCCCGCGCCTTCCTGTCGGGCAGCGGCCTGACGGCGGAACGGGGCCTCTCGACGTCCAACATGCTGTCCGCCAGCGTGGACCGGGCCCTGGTCCAGGCCGCGGCCGAGGTGGTGGTCCTGGCGGACCACACCAAGCTCGGCACGGACACGATGTTCCAGACGGTCCCGACGGACGTCATGACCCGCCTGGTCACCGACGAGCCCCCCGCGCACGACGACCGCGCGGCCACGGAGCTCCAGGCCCTGGCGGACCAGGGCGTCCAGATCACGGTGGCGGGCACCGCCTCCACCGGCCCGTTGGACGCCATGCAGAGCCGCCGCCCCCGCCGCGAGGCCCCCCTCCCGGTCCAACGCCGCGGCACCCCCACCCCGCAACTCCGCAGCGCCCCCGCCTCCCTCCTGGACCCCCAACAGGACCGCCCCCGAGTAGCCGACCTCCGCCGCCGCTAGCCCTCTCCGGCCCGCGGGCCGGAGAGGCGGCGGGCTCCGGGCTCAGCCCTGCTTCCCCCAGGGCGCTCCGCAACCAGTCGAGCGGCCCCTGCCCAAGAAGTTCATCGGCCAGCCGCTGCCGTTTCTGATTCCGGTTGTGTTGGCGGTTCCGTTGTCGTTGCCGGCCGCTGCGCGGAGCCGTTCCCCTCCCCGCCCCTTCCCGAAACCGGGCTCCGCCCGGACCCGTTCCGCCTCAAACGCCGGCGGGGCTGGGACGGCCACGGCGGGTTTGGGACGGCCACGGCGGGTCTGGGACGGCCCCGGCGGGGCTGGAAGGCCCGGGCGCTCCGTGCCTGGTGCGCTCAAACGCGCGCGGGCTAGAACGGGCAGGGTTCCCCGGGCGGGATCGGAGAAGGGCTGGGGGTTTCCCGTCAGTCCCATCGTCCTTCCGTGTCGTGACGGCCTGTCAAGGGCGCTCCCTACGGTCGCGTCGCTTCGCGATCGCCTACGGCGCCCCTTGACAGACCGCCCCGCCACGGAAAAACGAAGACTGCCGGGAACCCCCCAGAGGAACGGCACGGTCCATGGACAAGGGACGGCCGGATCACAGATGAGGCGGGCGCCCGGGGTTCGCCCATCCGCACCGCCCGCGGAAGAGACCGGCCCCCGCAGACCCTCACGCGCCAGATCGCTACGCGCTCCTCTCGGCTCGGCGTCCTGCGGTCGTCCGTGGCTGGTACCCGCAGCAAATGACGACCAGCAGCCCATCCGGGCCCCGAAAGGCCCCAAGGAGAGCAGCGCTGCGCTCCATTGCGCCTGGGCTGCTCCGGAGGCTTCCCGGTCGTCATCAGGTGCGGACATCAGCCCCCGTGCCGACCCCAGTGTCGGCGGCGGACGGGCCGCGGACGCCAAGAGAGCGGGAGCACGTAGCGATCCGGTGCGCCTGGGTGCTCCGACGGCCTTCCAGTCGTCGTCTGGTGCGGGTATCAGCCCCCGGACGGGCCGCAGACGCTGAGCCGAGAAGAGCGCGTAGCGATCTGGCGCGTGAGCGGCTCCGGGGCCGGGTGGGAAACGGGGCCGGATGCCCGGTGCGGCGAGGCCCGGCCCCCCGTCTGGTCTCTGACGGGGGCGCTCCTCTGTTCGTAGACCCGTGCCGTCCTTTTGGGGGTTTCCCGGCAGTCTTTGTCTTTCCGTGGCGGGACGGCCTGTCAAGGGTCGCCGGAGGCGATCGCGTAGCGACGCGACCGAAGGGAGCGCCCTTGACAGGCCGGCCCGACGCGGAAGGACGATGAGACTGACGGGAAACCCCCAAGGCCTCCCTGATCCCGGTCGGGCGGAACCCCGCTACCCCCCGACCCCGCTTCACCCGGTGATGCGGGTGGCCACAAGTGCCGGAAAGCCTGCTCAGCGCCGTTCCACCCGCTCCCTTCCGCCGGTACTCCAGCCCCGGCGGAGGTCCCGCTCAGGCTGGGCGAGTGATCCGCACCGTGGTGCTCGACGTGGGGGAGACCTCACGCGCGACGACCGCTGACCCGGTCCGCTGCCGGGAGCGGATCCGCCTCTGACGTCCAACGCCGAACGCCGAACGCCGAACGCCGAACGCCGAACGCCGGCGGCTGGGGGTCCAGCCGCCGGCGTTCGGGGTGTTCGGGACGTCAGTCCTTGATCTCGCAGATCGTGGCGCCCGACGTGAGCGAGGCACCGACCTCGGCCGTCAGGCCGACGATCGTGCCCGAGCGGTGGGCGTTCAGCGGCTGCTCCATCTTCATGGCCTCCAGGACCACGACGAGGTCGCCCTCGTTGACCTGCTGGCCCTCCTCGACCGCGACCTTCACGATCGTGCCCTGCATCGGCGAGGCCAGCGTGTCGCCCGAGGCGGCCGGGCCGGACTTCTTCGCCGCGCGGCGCTTCGGCTTCGCGCCGCCCGCGGCGGCCGTCCGGGCCAGGGTCATGCCCAGGGAGGACGGGAGGGAGACCTCCAGGCGCTTGCCGCCGACCTCGACGACGACCGTCTCGCGGCCCGGCTCCTCCTCGGCCTCGTCCGCGGCGGGGGCGGCGAAGGCCGGGATCTCGTTGACGAACTCCGTCTCGATCCAGCGGGTGTGGACCTTGAACGGGGTGCCGTCGGTCGGGGCGAACGCCGGGTCCCTCACCACAGCACGGTGGAAGGGGATGGCCGTGGCCATGCCCTCGACCTCGAACTCCTCCAGCGCACGGGCGGCGCGCTGCAGGGCCTGCTCACGGGTGGCACCGGTGACGATCAGCTTGGCCAGCAGGGAGTCCCACGCCGGGCCGATGACCGAGCCGGACTCCACGCCCGCGTCCAGGCGGACACCGGGGCCGGACGGCGCGTTGAACTTGGTGACGGTGCCGGGCGCGGGCAGGAAGTTGCGGCCCGGGTCCTCGCCGTTGATGCGGAACTCGAAGGAGTGGCCGCGCAGCACCGGGTCGCCGTAGCCGAGCTCCTCGCCGTCGGCGATGCGGAACATCTCGCGGACCAGGTCGATGCCGGCGACCTCCTCGGTCACCGGGTGCTCGACCTGGAGGCGGGTGTTGACCTCGAGGAAGGAGATCGTCCCGTCGACGCCGACCAGGAACTCGACCGTGCCGGCGCCGACGTAGCCGGCCTCCTTCAGGATCGCCTTCGAGGCGGCGTACAGCTCGGCGTTCTGCTCCGCGGAGAGGAACGGCGCCGGGGCCTCCTCGACCAGCTTCTGGTGGCGGCGCTGCAGCGAGCAGTCACGGGTGGAGACGACGACCACGTTGCCGTGGGAGTCGGCCAGGCACTGGGTCTCGACGTGCCGCGGCTTGTCGAGGTAGCGCTCGACGAAGCACTCGCCGCGCCCGAAGGCGGCGACCGCCTCGCGCACCGCGGAGTCGTAGAGCTCCGGCACCTCCTCCAGGGTGCGGGCGACCTTCAGGCCGCGGCCGCCGCCGCCGAAGGCGGCCTTGATCGCGATCGGCAGGCCGTGCTCCTTGGCGAAGGCGACGACCTCCTCGGCGCCCGAGACCGGGTCCGGGGTGCCGGCGACCAGCGGGGCGCCGGCGCGCTGCGCGATGTGGCGGGCGGCGACCTTGTCGCCGAGGTCGCGGATGGCCTGCGGCGGCGGGCCGATCCAGGTCAGGCCCGCGTCGATGACGGCCTGCGCGAATTCGGCGTTCTCGGAGAGGAAGCCGTATCCGGGGTGGATGGCGTCCGCGCCGGAATCGGCGGCGGCCTGCAGGACCTTGGAGATGTCCAGGTAGCTGGCGGCCGGGGTGTCACCGCCCAACGCGAAAGCTTCGTCGGCCGCGCGGACGTGCAGGGCGTCCCGGTCCGGATCGGCGTAGACGGCTACGCTCCCGATTCCGGCATCCCGGCAGGCCCGAGCAACGCGGACAGCGATTTCGCCACGGTTGGCGATGAGCACCTTGCGCACGATGGCTCCCTCCTTGAAACAAGCTGAGTTTAGGGACTGCCCACACGGCCTTTCGACCCTTCCCTAGAGGTGACCTTGCCCACACGGAGTGTGATTCGAGTCCGCCTCGATCGAGGAAAGGCCAAGTGGCGCCCCAGGTCAGGGGGATCCCCGACTGCACAGTAACCCCGTCAGGTAGCCACGGTCTCTGTGCGGCAGGTCAGCGGCCCCCGGCGATTCTTTGTCGATTCCCTACGAACGGCCCACACATTCTTTGCGG
Source organism: Streptomyces sp. NPDC046876 (assembly GCF_040645035.1). Classification (NCBI taxonomy): domain Bacteria; kingdom Bacillati; phylum Actinomycetota; class Actinomycetes; order Kitasatosporales; family Streptomycetaceae; genus Streptomyces; species Streptomyces sp. NPDC046876. The sequence continues at coordinate 62,807 of NZ_JBEYXK010000001.1, forward strand.
GATCGCCGACCGGGGCACCCCCTATAACGAAGCGGTGCACACCCCTTGTCCGTACGTTTACCCGTTAGTAGCCTCCACGACGTCGAACACACGTGGGAGGGGTGGGGCCTCGTGGACGTCGTGCTGCGCAGGGCCGTGGCGGGCCTGGCCTCCGCCGTGGTCGCCGCCGAGGCGCTGCTGCTCGCCCTGGTGCACTTCGTGCTGGGGCGGACCACGCGCAACCAGTCGATGTCGGTCGCGGGCGCCGATCCGGCTGTCATGTCCCTGGCCACGTACGCCATGGGGGCGGCCATCGCCGCGTTCCTGCTCCTGTGCGCGGTCCTGCTCGCCGTGACCGCCGTACGGGACCGGCCGCCCGGCGGCTTCGCCCGCGTCGTGATCGTCACCGCCGCCGTCACCCACGGGGTGCTCGGCGCCCTCGCCGCCGCCCTGGTCGGCTGGGGCGCCTTCGCGGCGACCATGCTGATCCTGTGCCTGCTCGTGCTGACCCTGGCGCTGCACGCGGCCGAGGGGAATTGGCTCAAGCCCACAAGTCGGTGATCGACACGCCCAGTTCGGCCAGCAGCGAGCGCAGCAGCGGCATCGACAGCCCGATGACGTTGCCGTGGTCCCCGTCGATGCCCTCGATGAACGGGGCCGACAGCCCGTCCAGGGTGAACGCCCCGGCCACGTGCAGCGGCTCGCCGCTCGCCACGTACGCCGCCACCTCCGCGTCCGTCGGCTCGCCGAAGCGGACCGTGGTCGAGGCCGTGGCCGAAACCCGCCGCCCCGTCGCCGTGTCGACCACGCAGTGCCCGGTGCGCAGCACGCCGGCCCGCCCGCGCATCGCCTTCCAGCGGGCCGTGGCCTCCTCGGCGTCCGCCGGCTTGCCCAGCGCCTCGCCGTCGAGCTCCAGCACCGAGTCGCAGCCGATCACCAGGGCGCCCGCGGCCTCGTCCAGGGTCGCCACGACCGCCGCCTTGGCCTCGGCCAGCGCCAGGGCCAGCTCGGCCGGGGAGTCCGCCGTGACGGAGTCCTCGTCGAAGTTGCTGACGATCACGTGCGGGGCCAGCCCGGCCTGCCGCAGCAGGTTCAGCCGGGCGGGGGAGGCGGAGGCGAGGACGAGCGCGCGGGCGGGGGCCTGGGAGGCCTGGGCAGCAGTCATGCCCGCCATCGTAGGCGCGGATCAGAAGCCCACGCCCAGGACGTAGACGACCACCAGCATCGCGAGCACGACCACCACGGTCATCCGACGGACCATCGCCTGCGCGTCGCGCATGTCCTTCGGCGGCTCGTTCTCAGGGTCTGACCACAGCATGCCCCGATCCTGGCCCCGGGGACGGCTGCGGCGCCTGAGTACGGGTACTCAGGCGCCGCGGTGGTTTCACGCCGTTTCCGGAACCGTTGCCGGCACCGTTTCCGGCACCGGTCACGCCGCCGTGCTCAGCTCTGGCCGGGCCAGTACGTACGGGCCCACGCCCTCGGCCCCGGCTGCGGCACCGTCCGCCGCGCCACGCGGCCCGGGGCCGCCCACGCGTCGGCCGGCCGCGGAGCGCCCGACGGTGCCGAGGCCAGCACCGCCGCGCGCGCTTGGACCACCGCCAGTGCGGCGGCCAGCTCCTCGGGGGTCGGATTCCCCTTGACGACCTTGATCACCACAGGACTGACCTCCCGGACTAGAGGGGGATGTTGCCGTGCTTCTTCGGCGGGAGGGATTCCCGCTTGGTGCGCAGCTGACGCAGAGCCTTGACGATGTGCGCCCGGGTCTCCGACGGCATGCTCACCGCGTCGATGTAGCCGCGCTCGGCGGCGGTGTACGGGTTGAGCAGCGTGTCCTCGTACTCGGCGATGAGCCGGGCCCGCACGGCCTCGACGTCCTCGCCGGCGGCCTCCGCCTCCGCCAGGGTGCGGCGGTGCAGGATGTTGACCGCGCCCTGCGCGCCCATGACGGCGATCTGGGCGGTCGGCCAGGCCAGGTTGAGGTCGGCGCCGAGGTGCTTGGAGCCCATGACGTCGTAGGCGCCGCCGAAGGCCTTGCGGGTGATGACGGTGATCAGCGGCACGGTGGCCTCGGCGTAGGCGTAGATCAGCTTCGCGCCGCGCCGGATGATGCCGTTGTACTCCTGGTCGGTGCCCGGCAGGAAGCCCGGCACGTCCACGAAGGTCAGCACCGGGACGTTGAAGGCGTCGCAGGTCCGCACGAAGCGGGCGGCCTTCTCGGAGGCGTTGATGTCCAGGCAGCCGGCGAACTGCATCGGCTGGTTGGCCACGATGCCGACCGGGTGGCCCTCGACGCGGCCGAAGCCGGTGAGGATGTTCGGGGCGAACATCGACTGCGTCTCGAGGAACTCGCCGTCGTCGAGGACGTGCTCGATCACCGTGTGCATGTCGTACGGCTGGTTCGCGCTGTCCGGGATCAGCACGTCGAGCTCGCGGTCCGCGTCGGAGACCTCGGTGTCGGCCTCCTCCGGGAAGGCCGGCGGCTCCGAGAGGTTGTTCGACGGCAGGTAGGCCAGCAGGGACTTGACGTACTCGATGGCGTCCTTCTCGTCCCCGGCCATGTGGTGGGCCACGCCCGAGGTGGAGTTGTGCGTGCGGGCGCCGCCCAGCTCCTCGAAGCCGACGTCCTCGCCGGTGACCGTCTTGATGACGTCCGGGCCGGTGATGAACATGTGCGAGGTCTGGTCGACCATGACCGTGAAGTCGGTGATGGCCGGGGAATACACGGCGCCGCCCGCGCAGGGGCCCACGATCAGGCTGATCTGCGGGATCACGCCGGAGGCGTGCACGTTGCGGCGGAAGATCTCGCCGTACATGCCGAGCGCGCTGACGCCCTCCTGGATGCGGGCGCCGCCGGAGTCGTTGATGCCGACGAGCGGGCAGCCGGTCTTCAGCGCGAAGTCCATCACCTTCATGATCTTCTGGCCGTAGACCTCGCCGAGGGCGCCGCCGAAGACGGTGAAGTCCTGGGAGAAGACCGCCACCGGGCGGCCGTCGACCGTGCCGTAGCCGGTGACGACGCCGTCGCCGTAGGGGCGGGTCTTCTCCAGGCCGAAGTTGGTGGAGCGGTGCCGGGCGAACTCGTCCAGCTCCACGAAAGAGCCCTCGTCCAGCAGCAGGGCCACCCGCTCGCGCGCCGTCAGCTTGCCCTTGGCGTGCTGCTTCTCCACCGCCCGCGCGGACCCCGCGTGGGTGGCTTCGTCGATACGGCGCTGCAGATCTGCGATCTTCCCCGCGGTGGTGTGGATGTCGATCGGCTCTGACGGTTGTGACATCGGGGTCGCGGCTCCCTGTGTGGTGTCAACTGCCTGGTCAATTGATTGACTACTGCTGGCTACTCGTGCGTAGCGTATCGGCGGGCATGGCGCTCGGCAGTGCGGCGTTTGACACACCTAATCTGGGTTGCATGACGCCATCCGATGCTTCAGGAGAGGCTTCCTCCGGAGCCTCCGCGAACCGCTGGTCCGACCTCGACCGGCCGCCGCTCAACGCCGGTGCGCTGCGCCAGGCGCTCGTCACCGACGGAGGTCTGTGGACCTCCCTGGAAGTCGTCCCCGCCACCGGGTCCACCAACACCGATCTCGCCGCCCGGGCCGCGGAGCTGCCTGAGGGGGCCGTGCTCGTCGCCGAGGAGCAGACCGCCGGGCGCGGGCGCCTGGAGCGCAGCTGGGTCGCGCCCGCCCGGTCCGGGCTGTTCTTCTCCGTGCTGTTCAAGCCCGGCGGGGCCGTGCCGCAGGAGCAGTGGGGCTGGCTGACCCTGCTGGCCGGGGTGGCCACGGCGGCCGGGGTCTCGCGCGCGGCGGGCGTGGACACCGCCCTCAAGTGGCCCAACGACCTGCTGGTCACCGTGGAAGGCCAGGAGCGCAAGGCCGGCGGCATCCTCGCCGAGCGCGTCGCCGACGGCATCGTCATCGGGATCGGGCTCAACGTCAGCCTGACGGAGCAGGAGCTGCCCGTCCCCGAAGCCGGCTCCCTGCTCCTGGCGAAGGCCGCGGTGACGGACCGCGAGCCCCTGCTGAAGGCCGTACTGCGCTCCCTGGAGCAGTGGTACGGCACCTGGCGGGCGGCCGGCGGCGACCCCGCCGCCAGCGGCCTGCAGGAGGCGTACGCGGCGGAGTGCGCCACCCTCGGCCGGCACGTACGGGCCGAGCTGCCCGGCGGCCGCACCCTCACCGGGACGGCCGAAGCCGTGGACGCGGACGGGCGGCTCGTCGTACGGACCGCCGAGGACGCCCACGAGGCCGTCGGAGCCGGGGACGTGGTGCACCTGCGCTCGGTCCGCTAGCGGCGGCGCCCCGGGCGCCGGGACCGGCCCGGGGCTCCCGCGGAGGGCAGAGGTCGCAGGACTGGGGAGTGAGCTACGGCACACCTGCCGTATGGTTTAGGCGATCCCGGTCCTCACGGCGATCACCGGTTCGCCAGGGCAGTGCGCACGGAATGGACAGGAGGCGGCCCTTGACCGTCGACGACTCAAAGTCCAGCGCGTCCGCCCACGGGCACAGCGGCCCGGGCACGCCGATCGGGCGCGACCAGCACACTCCCCACCACGAGGTGGACCACACGGCCCAGCCGACGGCGGACCCGCTCGCCATCCGGCTGGAGCAGCTGATCCTCGGTGCGGAGCGCCGGTACACCCCGTTCCAGGCGGCCCGCAGCGCGGGCGTGTCCATGGAGCTGGCCTCCCGCTTCTGGCGGGCCATGGGCTTCGCCGACATCGGCCAGGCCCGGGCCCTGACGGAGGCGGACGTCCTGGCGCTGCGCCGGCTCGCCGGCCTGGTGGAGGCGGGGCTGCTGAGCGAGCCCATGGCGGTGCAGGTGGCCCGCTCCACCGGGCAGACCACCGCCCGACTGGCCGAATGGCAGATCGATTCCTTCCTGGAGGGGCTGACCGAGCCGCCGGAGCCGGGCATGACCCGTACGGAGGTCACGTACCCGCTGGTCGAGCTGCTGCTGCCGGAGCTGGAGGAGTTCCTCGTCTACGTGTGGCGGCGGCAGCTCGCGGCCGCCACCGGGCGGGTGGTGCAGGCCGCGGACGACGAGGAGATGGTCGACCGGCGCCTGGCGGTGGGCTTCGCCGACCTGGTGGGCTTCACCCGGCTCACCCGCCGGCTGGAGGAGGAGCAGCTCGGAGAGCTGGTCGAGTCCTTCGAGACCACCTCCGCGGACCTGGTCGCCGCGCACGGCGGCCGACTGATCAAGACCCTCGGAGACGAGGTGCTGTACGTCGCGGACGACGCGGCGACGGCGGCCGAGATCGCGCTGCGGCTGATCGAGACGATGGAGGCCGACCCGCAGATGCCGGAGCTGCGCGTCGGCATCGCCTTCGGGACCGTGACGACCCGGATGGGCGATGTCTTCGGCACCACGGTCAACCTGGCCAGCCGCCTGACCTCCATAGCCCCCAAGGACGCGGTGCTGGTCGACGGCGCCATGGCCGAGGAACTCGGGCGCATGGGTGCGGCGCCGGTGTCGGAGAAGGAGGCCGCGGCCGAGGAGGGCGGCGGCTCGTACCGCTTCGCGCTCCAGCCGATGTGGCAGCGGCCGGTGCGCGGGCTGGGTGTCGTGGAGCCCTGGTCGCTGACGCGGCGGAAGCCTAAGATCCCCGGGTAACGTTCGTTAACCGGGAGGGTTCCTGTGTCGGTGGAGTCGGAGTTCGTCAGCGTACGTCGGCACGGTGAGGACGGGGTCGTCGAGCTGGCCCTGGACCGGCCCAAGGCGATGAACGCGGTGTCCACGGACATGGCGCGGGCCATCGGCGCGGCCTGCGCCGAGCTGGCGGCGGACCACTCGGTCCGGGTGGTCGTGCTCACCTCGACCGCGGAGCGGGCCTTCTGCGTCGGCGCCGACCTCAAGGAGCGCAACTCCTTCTCCGACGCCGAGCTGCTGCGCCAGCGGCCCACCACGCGCGGTGCGTACGGGGGCGTGCTGGAGCTGCCGATGCCGACGATCGCGGCGGTGCACGGCTTCGCCCTCGGCGGCGGCTTCGAGCTGGCCCTGGCCTGCGACGTCATCGTGGCGGACGAGACGGCTGTGGTCGGCCTGCCCGAGGTGTCCGTCGGCGTCATCCCGGGCGGCGGCGGCACGCAGCTGCTGCCGCGGCGCGTGGGCGCGGCCCGCGCGGCCGAGCTGATCTTCACGGCGCGCCGGGTGGAGGCGGCCGAGGCGCTGTCCCTGGGCCTGGTGGACTCCGTGGTCCCGGCCGGCACGGACCGGGACGAGGCGCTGGCGCTGGCCGCCCGGATGGCGGCGAACTCCCCCGTGGGACTGCGGGCGGCCAAGCGGGCGCTTCGGCTGGGGCACGGCATGGACCTCGCGGCGGGCCTGGAGATCGAGGACGCCGCGTGGCGGACGGTGGCCTTCTCCGGCGACCGCGCGGAGGGTGTAGCGGCGTTCAACGAAAAGCGCCGGCCGAACTGGCCGGGGGTCTGACCCCGGCCGGCCGCCGGCCGCCTGCTGCTGCCGCTGCGCGGAGCGAATCCCCTCCCCGCCCCTTCTCCCCCAGCTACCGCTGGGAGGTGCCCCCAGAAACCGTGGCCTGCGGCCCCGGCCCCGCCTGGGGCTCCGCCCCAGACCCCGCGCCTCAAACGCCGGCGGGGCTGGAATTGCCGCGCAGCGGCAAAATCCAGCCCGCGCGGCGTTTGAGCGCACCGGGCGCGGAGCGCACGGAACCGGGTCCGGGCGGAGCCCGCCACGCGGCGGAGCCGCAAATCCGGCACAGCGGGAAGGGGCGGGGAGGGGAACGGCTCCGCGCAGCGGCAGCGGACCCGCGGCAGCCGCAGCCGCGGCGGCGGGCCGCCCGGTATCGCGCCTGCTGTCTCCGAATCGGGCGAAACTCCCTAACCTGGGGTGATGGGAGTCGACGGACGGCTGCGAGCCGTCGTGGGCCTGGCCCAGGCCATGGCCGCCGCGGTCGCGCCGCAGGACAGCGTGCGCGCGGCCGCGCGCGGAGCCCGGCTGGCCATGGACGGCTCGTTCGCCGCCATCTCCGCCTGGGAGCGCGAGCGGGGCCGGCTGAGGGTGCTCGTCAACGAGGGAGAGCGCCGGGCCGACGAGGCCGAGTTCCCCGAGGACGAGTCCTACCCCGTGCACGACTTCCCCGAGATCACCGAGTTCCTGCACGAGCGGTGGGTCGGCGGCGCCGGCCCGCACGCCTGGGTCGAGAGCGCCGGCGGCGGCCGGCCCGGGCGGCGCGGCGAGCAGCTGCGCCGCCGCGGCCGCGGCACCTGCGTCGTCGCGCCGATCGTGCTCAGCGGGCGGGCGTGGGGCGAGCTGTACGTGGCCCGCGACGACGGCCTGCCCGACTTCGACGACGACGACGCCGAGTTCGCGGCCGTCCTGGCCGCCGTCATCGCGGCCGGGCTCGCCCAGAACGACCGGCTGGAGGAGGCCCGGCGGCTCGCCTTCACCGACCCGCTGACCGGGCTGGCCAACCGGCGCGCCGTCGACATGCGACTCGACGAGGCCCTGGAGGAGCATCGCCGGGCCGAGGCCGTCGTCAGCCTGGTCGTGTGCGACCTCAACGGCCTCAAGCGGGTCAACGACACCCTCGGCCACGCCACCGGCGACCGGCTGCTGGAGCGCTTCGGGTCCGTGCTCAGCCTGTGCGGGGCCATGCTGCCCGGCGCGCTCGCCGCCCGGCTCGGCGGCGACGAGTTCTGCCTGGTCAGCGTGGGGCCCGCCGCCGACGAGGTGGTACGGGTGACCGAGGAGCTGTGCCGGCGGGCCGCCGGGCTGGAGCTGGGCGAGGGGGTGGCCTGCGGGGTCGCCTCGACCGGGGACCCGATCGGCCCCGTGAAGTCCTCCCGGCGGCTGTTCCGGCTGGCCGACGCCGCCCAGTACAAGGCCAAGGCGGCGCGCTCGGCGGGGCCCGTCGTCGCCGGCCGGGACACCGCGGTGGTGCGCCTCGCCGACGCCGCGCAGCAGGAGGCGCCGGGCGAGCGGCGCCGCTTCCGGGGCCGGGCATAGGCGCCGCCGGGGCCGTGCAGGGCCGTGCAGGCCGCACGGGGGCGGTCCGGGGGCGGTGCGTGCGCTGCGTAACAGGTGCTCGTGAAAGTCGCTAGTGACATGAAGCGATTCAGTCCGTAGGGTGCTGAATATGGATATGCACACTGTCGTGGTGGGGACGTCCGGGACCACCGCCGAGGACGTCATCGCCGTCGCCCGCGGCAACGCGCGGGTCCAGCTGTCCCCCGAGGCCCTCGACGCCCTCGCCCGCTCCCGCGCGATCGTCGACTCCCTCGCCGCCAAGCCCGAGCCCGTCTACGGGGTGTCCACGGGGTTCGGCGCCCTGGCCTCCCGGCACATCAGCCCCGAGCTGCGCGCCCAGCTCCAGCGCAACATCGTCCGCTCGCACGCCGCCGGCATGGGCCCGCGCGTCGAGCGCGAGGTCGTGCGCGCCCTGATGTTCCTGCGCCTGAAGACCGTCGCCTCCGGTCACACCGGCGTCCGCCCGTCCGTCGCGCAGACCATGGCCGACGTGCTCAACGCGGGCATCACGCCCGTCGTCCACGAGTACGGCTCCCTCGGCTGCTCCGGGGACCTCGCCCCGCTCTCGCACTGTGCGCTCACCCTGATGGGCGAAGGCGATGCCGAGGGCCCCGACGGGGTCGTCCGGCCCGCCGGCGAGCTGCTCGCCGAGGCCGGCATCGAGCCCGTCGAGCTGCGCGAGAAGGAGGGCCTCGCCCTCCTCAACGGCACCGACGGCATGCTCGGCATGCTGGTCATGGCCCTTGCCGACCTCGGCAGGCTGTACACCTCCGCCGACATCACCGCGGCCCTGACGCTCGAGGCCCTGCTCGGCACCGAGAAGGTCCTCGCGCCCGAGCTGCACGCCATCCGCCCCCACCCCGGCCAGGGCGCCTCCGCCGCCAACATGGCCGCCGTCCTGAAGGGATCCGGGCTCACCGGACACTTCCAGGAGGAGTCCGCCCCGCGCGTGCAGGACGCCTACTCGGTGCGCTGCGCCCCGCAGGTCGCCGGCGCCGGGCGCGACACCCTTGCGCACGCCGCCCTCGTCGCCTCCCGCGAGCTGGCCTCCGCCGTCGACAACCCGGTCGTCCTGCCCGACGGCCGCGTGGAGTCCAACGGCAACTTCCACGGCGCCCCCGTCGCCTACGTGCTGGACTTCCTCGCCATCGCGGCCGCCGACCTCGGCTCCATCGCCGAGCGGCGCACCGACCGGCTGCTCGACAAGAACCGCAGCCACGGCCTGCCGCCGTTCCTCGCCGAGGACGCCGGCGTCGACTCCGGCCTGATGATCGCCCAGTACACGCAGGCCGCGCTGGTCAGCGAGATGAAGCGGCTCGCCGTGCCGGCCTCCGCGGACTCCATCCCCTCCTCCGCCATGCAGGAGGACCACGTCTCGATGGGCTGGTCCGCGGCGCGCAAGCTCCGCACCGCCATCGACAACCTGACCCGGATCATCGCGATCGAGCTGTACGCGGCCACCCGGGCCATCGAGCTGCGGCACGGGCTGACCGCCGCCCCGGCCAGCCTTGCCGCGATCGCGGGTACCCGGGAGGCCGGCGTGGCGGGTCCGGGGCCGGACCGCTTCCTCGCGCCCGACCTGGCCGCCGCCGATGCCTTCGTCCGCTCGGGCGGCCTCGTCACCGCGGTCGAGTCCGTGACGGGCCCGCTGGCCTGACGACCCCCCGCCTCGCTCCGCCTGGGGCCGCCTCCGGGAACCTCCCCGGAGGCGGCCCTCCGCCGTATGCGGGCCGCGCGGCCTGTCCGTCGGCCTCGCCAGCCCTCCCGCCGCAGCTCCCGCTTTCGAAGCGGGGGGTGGGCATTTGCAGCCTCGCCGGCGTTTGAGGCGCGGGGTTTGGGGCGGCGCCCCAGGGAACCCGGCTCCGCCGGGCACCGGGCTCTGCCCGGACCCTCCCCCAGACTCCGTCCGGGAGACCCCCACTCAAACGCCGGCGAGGCTGGATGTGCCGGACTCCCGCTACAGACGTCGGCGGGTCATGGATTGGCCGAGCCCCGGCTCAGGTGGCGGCGGAGCCGGCCGGGCTTCTGGGGCTCCGCCCCAGGCCCCGCGCCTCAAGCGCCGGCGGGGCTGAGATTGCCGGGCTCCGGCTTCGAACGCGTTGGCGGCTGGATGTGCCGGACCCCCGGCGCAGGTGGGGGGGGATGGATTGGCCGAGCCCCCGGGCCGGAGGCGGCGGAGCCGGCTGGGCTTCTGGGGCGCCGCCGCAGGCCCCGCGCCTCAAGCGCCGGCGGGGCTCGTTTTGCCGGCCTCCGGGCACGGGCGTCGGCGGAGTCGGCTGCGTTGAGATTGCCGGACTCCCGCTTCGAACGCGTCGGCGGCTGGATGCGCCGCCCCCCCGCTTCGGAGGGCGGCGGGGGCCGGGTCAGGCGTCGTGGGAGTGGCGGACCGAGAAGGTTACCGAGGCCGCGCCCACGATCAGGCAGGCGGTGCCGGCCAGCAGGTACGGCGTGGTGTCGATGCCGCCGGTGTCCGCGAGGCCGAGCACCGGCTCGTCGGAGGTCCCCGTCTCCTGCCCGCCCGCGTCGGCGGCGCCCGAGCCGGCGGTGTTCGCCGCGGCGGGCGCGCCGCGCCCGGCGGAGTCCTCGGGCGCGGTGGCGTTGGCCGAGGGCACGAACCACAGGGCGGCGAGCAGGGTGGTCGCCCCGAGAGCGGTGAGCAGCGGTCGGCGTGCGGTCACGGTGCGATCCCCCTTGCGGAAGCAGCGAATTGGCCGTGTGCGGTGATGCTACGGAAAGGGGCGGGTCGTGGGAAAGTCGGGGCCGGTTCGGGCTTACTCTCCGTCGTATGAACCCTTCTGACACATCACGATATGTACGGCTCCGCGTGGATTTGGTGCTGGAGGTGCCGGACGCCGAGGCCCTGACGGGCGCCGCCCTCGAGCACATCGACGCCGACGAGTTCATGCCGGACGAGGAGCGCAGCCACGCCGAGGCCGCCGTCCGGGAGGACGAATCGGAAGCCCTCGCGTACCTCGTGGACCCCACGGACCTGGTGGCGGAGATCCCCGGAGTGGAGCTCGTACAGGCCTCCTGGAGCAGCGAGCCCGTGGAATACGACCCCGAGTCGCTCGAATGGGACCTCGAAGAGGAAGATGGAGGCTTCGACAGGGAGACCGACAACGCCTGACCGTGGGGTTGCCCACATTCAAACGGAATGTGGAACCGACCGGGCCGTCAATGCGTTGACTGGGGCGAGGCAGGGGGCGTTTTCCCCCTGCCCGGGGACGTGCCCCGGGGGGTTCAGGCAACGATGGAGTGGCGTGTGAGGACGGACAGCAGGCGGCGGCGCAGGTCGATGGCGGCCATATCAGCCGTGCTCGGTGGCGTACTGATGCTCACGGCGTGTAACGGCGGCGGCGACGACAAGGCGAAGGGCGGGGACTCCGGAAAGTCCCAGTCGGACGTCGATGCGGCCGCCGCCAAGGACGCTTCGAAGGCCAAGATAACGATCACGCCGAAGGACGGCGCGACCAACGTCGGCCTGGACTCCACCGCCGTCAGCGTCGCCGAGGGCACCCTCACCGGCGTGGAGCTGAAGACCTCCGAGGGCGCGGCGGTCGCCGGCAAGATAGCCGGCGACGGCAAGAGCTGGAAGCCGGACGCCCCGCTGAAGCGCTCCACGAAGTACGCGCTGGCGGCCACCGCGAAGGACGCGAGCGGCAAGGAGGCCCACGAGAACGCCTCCTTCACCACCGTCTCCCCGGAGAACAGCTTCATCGGCTCGTTCGTTCCGGAGGACGGCCAGACCGTCGGCGTCGGTATGCCGGTCTCGATCACCTTCAACAAGCCGATCAAGGACAAGAAGGCGGTCCAGGCCGCGATCAGCGTCACCTCCAGCTCGAACCAGGAGATCGTCGGCCACTGGTTCGGCGAGCAGCGGCTCGACTTCCGGCCCGAGCAGTACTGGCAGGCCAACTCCACCGTCACCCTGAAGATGACGCTGGACGGCGTGCAGGGCGCCCCGGGCGTCCAGGGCGTGCAGAACCGCACCGCCACCTTCAAGATCGGCCGCAGCCAGGTCTCCACCGTCGACGCCAAGACGAAGAAGATGACCGTCACGCGCGACGGCCAGGTCCTCAAGACCATCCCGATCTCGGCCGGCTCCCCGGCGAACCCGACGTACAACGGGCAGATGGTGATCTCCGAGAAGTTCAAGGAGACCCGGATGGACGGCTCCACCGTCGGCTTCACCGGCAGTGACGGCAAGGGCGAGTACGACATCAAGGACGTCCCGCACGCGATGCGGCTGTCCACCTCCGGCACCTTCATCCACGGCAACTACTGGGGATCGGACTCGATCTTCGGCAGCGTGAACACCAGCCACGGCTGCGTCGGCCTCAACGACGTCAAGGGCGCGGGCGACCCGGACCAGCCGGCGGCCTGGTTCTTCGACAACACGCTCATCGGCGACGTCGTCACGGTGGTCAACTCCCCGGACAAGACCATCAAGCCGGACAACGGCCTCAACGGCTGGAACATGAGCTGGGCGGAGTGGAAGGCCGGCTCGGCCGCCTGACCCCCGGTGCGAACCGAACCCCGATCGGACGGCGGGGAGCCCGAAGCGGCTCCCCGCCGTCCGGCGTTTCCGGGGGCGCAGGGGGGCCGGAAAGTGCGGGGCGCGCCCGGCGCGCCGCGGCCAGGGTCCCGATCATGACCCTTCCGAGCAGCGCCCCCGCGGCGATACGCGCCCTCACCCCGCCCCCGTCCGACGCCGAGGCGGACGCCTGGCGGGATGTTCTGGCCGCCGTGCAGGCCGCCGACCTGCCGCAGCTGCCGCCGCCGTCCCGGGTGGAGGTGTCCGGCCGGATCCAGGCGGCGCCGACCCGCGGCCGCGCCGCGCTCTGGGCCGCCGAGGCCGGTGCCGCGGGTGCCGCCGGCGACGGTGCCGCCCGTGACCGTGCGGCCGGGATGCTCGGGGTCGCCGGGCTGCTCCTGTTCAGCGACGAGGGCAACCGGCACACCGCCTTCCTCGACGTCCTGGCCGTACGCCCCGGGGCGCGCCGGCAGGGCCACGGCACGGCCCTGTGGCAGCGGGTCCGCGAGGCGCTGCTCGCCGACGGCCGGAGCTCGGTCTCCGCCGTGGTCGATCTCGGCGGCCCCGGCCAGGCCTTCGCCGAGTCCCTCGGCTTCACCGAGGCGCTGCGGATGGCGTGGTACGTCCAGGACGTGACCGCCCCCGGGCCGGAGCAGGTACCGCTGCCCCCCGGCTACACGCTGCCGTGCTGGCCCGGACTGGTCCCCGACGCCTGGGCCGAGGCCGCCGCCACCGCGCACGGCGCCATGGAGGACGCCCCGAGCGGAGAGACCGACGAGCTGATCGAGACCTGGACGGCGGGGCGCCTGCACGCCGCCCAGCAGCTGATCCTGGACCGCGGCGGCGCGATCACCACCGTCGCCGCCGCCACCCCGCAGGGCGAGGTCGCCGCGTACACCGAGCTCGTCCTGCCGGACCCCGACGGCCCGCGCGCCATCCAGTACGACACGGTCGTCGTCCCCGGCCACCGCGGCCGCGGCCTCGGCCGCGCGGTCAAGCTCCGCATGCTCGCCGAGGCGGCGGCCCGCCACCCCGCCCTGCGCACCATCGCCACGACCGTCGCCGACGACAACGCCCCGATGCGCGCGGTCAACGAGACGCTCGGCTACCGCCGCGAGCGCGCCGCGGCGGTCTTCCAGCTGAAGCTGTAGCCGCCGGATCCGCTGAACCCGCGCCCGGTGCTGAGGCGGCCTCAGGGCCTCGTGGCCACCAGGGAGTAGAGGAACGGCAGGTGCGTCTGCCCGAACGGGAAGCGGTGCCTGCCGTCCTCGCCCCGGGGCAGCAGCCCCCGGCCGTCGGTGTCGGCTTCGGTGTGCTCGCCGAGGTGCGCGAGGACCAGTCCGGCCCCGGCGGCCGCTGTCACGATCTCCCCGAGGGAGTGCGGGTACTGCACCGCCTCGCGCGCCTCGACGCGCAGCTCGGGATCGGCGTACGTTCCGGTCACCGGTTCCCGCAGGGCCGCCCCGCCGCCGTACGGCCAGTCCGCGACGAGCGGCTCGTAGGAGGCGAAGACCTGGAACAGCGGGTGCAGGTCGACCAGGAGCAGCCGGCCGCCGGGCCGCAGTGCCATGGCCGCACCCCGCATCCAGGCGTCCGGGTCCCCGATCCAGCACAGCACCCCGTACGTGGCCACCGCCAGGTCGAACCGGCCGGCGAGGGAGGCCGGCAGGGCCTGGGTGTCCGCCTCGACGAACTCCGCGGCCAGGCCGGCGCGGGCCGCGAGCTCCCGGGCCCGGTGCACGGCCACGGGGGAGAAGTCCACCCCCGTCACCCGTGCTCCGAGCCGGGCCCAGCTCAGGGTGTCCATGCCGAAGTGGCACTGCAGGTGCAGCAGGTCCAGCCCCCGCACCTCGCCGGCCAGCTCCCGCTCGAGCCCGAGCAGGGTCTGCCGCCCGGCGAGGAACCCCTCGACGTCGTAGAACCGGTCCCCGGGGGTGGTCCCGTGCACCCGGGCCCGCTCGTCCCACACCGCCCGGTTGAGCGCTCCCGCACTGCCGCCTTGCCCCTTGCTGTCCATTCGGCCCAGTGTGCCGACCGCCCCGCCGACGGTCGACCGGGTTTCGGCCCACCCCGCAAGGGCGGCGTCAAGGATCCCGCCGACCGTGAAGATCGCGATCAATTGCCTGAGTATTAGGCCACTCGGGTGATGAGCGCCTTGCTAAATGGATCTTGTCTGGGAAAGAATTCGGAGACATCGGGGAGATCCTTCCTTGACAGGGGAAATCTGTGGCTGTAGCTGCTGAGGAGGGTGGGGTGCGGGGGAAGGGTTTCTCGGGTTTCCTTCAGAACGGCCGCCTGCTCCTCGGAATCGTCGGCCTGTTCGCCTGCGGGGCGGAAGGCGGGGCGGAGGGTTGGATGCGGGGGAGCGCGGTGCGGTGGCGGGGGCTGTTCTTCCGGGGCGGTTTGGTCAAAGTGATGAGGCGGACCAGTTGGTGAAAACAGGCGAGTGACGCCATCTGCGGCAATGCGGCGGCGGCTTCGTCGGTCAGGGTTCTGGGCGCTTGGGCCAGACACAGCAGGACTGCGGTGCCCGAGAAGGTGAGGACCACGAGCCAGGAGTGAAGTGCCCGGCGTTGGTGAAGGGCGGCGCGCAGGATGGACAGGGAGGCGACGGCCCACGGACCGTAGACGAGCAGCGGCCACCAGTCGGCCACGTACGCGGGAGTGCGCAGCTCGGCGATCCGGTGCAGCGGTTCGTAGGCGATGATGCCGCCGAACAGACTGACCAGGGTCACCAGGGCAGCGGCGAGCGTGGCGATGGAGAAGCTGGTCGTCTGTAGCCAGTCGATGACCCATCGCCGTGTTCTGCGGCGCCGGCGGGGCGGGAGGTGCCTCCCCGTCAGTCCGATCGGTGCGATCGTGTCGAGATCCTCACGCGCGAACGGATCGCCGGCTGTCGGCCCGTCGGGGTGGAGGCCGTAGGGGCTCGGCTGCTGTCGCAGAGGCGGGCTGTTGTACTCGGCCGCCATGGTCTCCTGGAGCAGGAAGCCCAGTTCCTCTTCCGGGGTCGGCGACATCTGCGGGATCCCGCCCGGTCGGCCCGGTCCGGGGCGGTCGGGGTCGCCGGGGAGCGTGTCGTAGTGCCCCGTGGGACGCCACGCCTCCGCGCTCGTGGCTGCGTAGAACTCTTCGGGGCTCGTGAAGGGCTCGCCGCTGTGGAAGTCACGCATTTCCGGGAATCCTCACCCCGGCATGGGTCGCCGCCGGTGTCTGAACGATCCTGTTCCAGCAGCGTCGAAAATCGCTCTCGATGCGGTCCATCGCCTCCATGAACTGCTCCAGGGCGGTCGCGGTGGGCGCGGACCGTTCCAGGGGAACGACGTAATTCCCGTCCCAGGGCTCTCCGCTTCCGCCCGTGATCGGCACGGTGGAGAAATCGGCATGTACGTCTGCAGCGATCCTGTCCGTCATATGCCAGATAACGTCGCCGTTGGCAGCGGGATGTGCGGCATACGGGTGAGGTCGATGCTCCGATCGGGGGAGTGCGCGGGATTAAATCTGCTCTACGGATGTCAGCCAGCGACAATCCCCGGCAAATCCCCCCCTCTATTTATCATTTTCTCTTCGCGGCGGGACGGTCCGGGACCGACGGGCTCTCGCCCGGTGAAGCGGCGATGGTTCGATCCCGGACGCTGGGCCGCGGCGGCTCAGGAGTCGGCGCGGGCCACACCGATCGGGCAGGAGACGCCCGTGCCGCCGATACCGCAGTAGCCGGCCGGGTTCTTGTCCAGGTACTGCTGGTGGTACGCCTCGGCGGGCCAGAAGGGGCGGTCCGCGGCCGGCAGGACAGCCGTGGTGATCGGGCCGTAGCCCGAGGAGGTCAGCACCCGCTGGTAGGCGTCGCGGGAGGCCTCGGCCGCGGACTGCTGGGCGGGGGAGTGCGTGTAGACCGCCGAGCGGTACTGGGTGCCCACGTCATTGCCCTGGCGGAAGCCCTGCGTGGGGTCGTGGGACTCCCAGAAGAGCTTCAGCAGCGCGTCGTACGAGACCTGTGCCGGGTCGAAGACCACGCGGACGACCTCCGTATGGCCGGTCAGCCCCGAGCACACCTCCTCGTACGTCGGGTTCTCGGTGTGGCCGCCCTGGTAGCCGACCAGCGTGGTCCACACCCCGGGGGTCTGCCAGAACTTCCGCTCCGCGCCCCAGAAACAGCCCAGCCCGAAGTCCGCGACGTCCAGGTGCTCCGGGTAGGGGCCGGCGAGGGGGTTGCCGAGGACCGTGTGCTCGGGCGGCAGGGAGAACAGGGGCTCCGGACGGCCCTTCAGGGCCTCCTCGGCGGTGGGCAGCTCGGGCGTGCGGCGGAACGGGAACATGGATCGATCGCCTCCTTGGGGTAGGAGGGATAACGGTCGGGGGCGGGGGAGGATTCCCGCCCCCGCCCCCGCCCCCGGCTCGGCCCCCGACGCCGACCGGAGCGCCCGCTACTGCGACTGCAGCGTCACGCGGACCGCCCAGTCGCGCGCGTACAGGTACCGCTGCTTCGGCCGTCCCGCGTACGACCACGGCACCGCGCCGATGTAGCCGTCGATGTGGCGGAACTGCTCGACCGCCTCCGCGTCCCGGTCCTGCCAGAACAGCATCCACGCCAGCATGTGCCGCAGCCTGACCGCCCGCCGGTCGTCCGGCGCGGCCGCGGCCAGGTCGGCGAGGGCGGCGTCGACGGCCGCGACGACCTCCGGCTCCTTGTAGTACTCCTCCGCCCGCAGCTCCTTGACCCACGCCTCGTTCTCGAAGTGCGCGATCAGCGGCAGCAGGGACAGCAGCTCGCCCGGCTCCGCGCCGTCGGCCGCCGTGCGGGCGAAGCCGAGGGCCAGCTCGTGCGAGCCGCGCCACTTCGCCGCCCAGTACTGCAGGGCGCTGGTGTGCGCGCACAGCAGCTTCGGGGCGCGCTCGGTGATCTGCGCCCACAGCTCCTCGTACTGCTCGTGCGGATAGCCCAGCCCCATGGCGATGGGCTGCTCGACCATGTACGGCACCGGGTCCGCCGGGTCGGCGACCTCCTGCGCCTCCTGCGCGGTGCGGCGCGCGGTGAGCAGCAGGTCGTGGAAGAGCCGGAACTGCTCCTGCGTGGTGCGGGCCCCGGACTGGCTGCCGCGCACGTTCCACGCCACCAGGACCGCGGTGTCCGCGTCGACGAGCGCCGCGGTCGGATCGCCCGGCCGGGCCGCCTTCCAGGCCAGCAGCCAGGCGTCGTCCTCGGCGGCCGCCTCGGCGAGGTCGCGGACCCGCGACCAGCGCTCCTCCCAGTCCTTGCCGGCGGCGGCGATCCAGTCGGCGCCCGCCTCCCAGTCGCCGGCCCGGACGGCCGCCAGCGCGGCCTGCTGCCCGGGCAGTACGGGCTGGCCGTGCTCGGTGTCGAGGTCGGCCTCCCCGACGAAGCCGAGCGCGACGACCGCGGCGGCCTTCTCGGCCTCGGCCTGCTCCTCGAGGGCGGCCGTACGGGCCTTGGTGGCCGCGGTCTCGGCCTCCAGGGCGTCCGAGGCGGCGTTCAGCCTGCGCGCCTTGCGGATGAAGTACATGCCGCGCAGCAGTTTCCAGGCACCCGCGAGCAGCAGGACGCCGAAGACGATGAGACCGATCACGGGGCGAGCACCAGCTTCCGCAGCGGCTCGGTGTCGCACTGGTCGGCCGTGGCCGCCTCCAGCGCGGACTTCAGCTGCTGTTCGAAGTCGTCGGAGGGGTAGCGCAGGGCCGCGGAGTCCGACCAGGACAGTTCCCAGCGGGCGCTGTCGCGGGCGGTGAGCTCGACGGTGACCAGCTGGTTCAGGGCCCGCCGGACCACCGGGCGGGCGAACTCGCGGGCGGTGCGGCCGCTGGCCGCGGCCGCCTCCTCGGACTTCGGGAAGCGGTCGGCCACGCGCCAGCGCAGCGCCGGGTCGGCGTCGACGGCGTCCAGGACGGCGCCCAGGCCGCGGGCCGGGTCGGCGCCCTCGGCGGTGAAGGCCGCGCGGATCTCCTCGGAGCCCTGGGAGACGTACCGGGTCATGCTCAGGTGGACGAGCTCGGGCCAGTCCACCCGCGTCAGGGCGAGCGCCTGCGGGGTGAGCACCGCCTGCTCCAGCGCGGCCTGCGCGGCCTCGGGCGCCGACAGCAGCGCCAGCGCCGGGCGGGCGGCCTGAGCGCCGCGGCCGTCGTCGGGCAGGGCCTCGATGCGGGCGACGCGTTCGGCGAGCGCGGGGTGGGAGTCGTACGGCTCGGTGGGCTCGGTCGGCAGGTCGCGGCGCAGCTCGTCCAGCTCCGCGCGGCGGGCGTCGAGGAGGCGGCGCAGCCCGCCGAAGACCTCGCCGGGCGGGGGCAGGAGCTCCGCGCCGACGCCGAGGGTGGCGTAGGAGTCCATGTAGAACTCGTGGGCCGGGCCCAGCGCGTTGAGCTCGCGCAGCGCGGAGGCTGCGGAGTCCCGGCCGGCGACCTCGACGGAGGCCAGGTCGGCGGCGAGCTCCTGGCGGCGGGCGGAGGAGAGGGTGGCCCGCTGGTAGAAGTTCCCGTACGCCACGTAGATCTTGGCCATGGCCCGGTACGTGGCGCCCTGCCCGCTGGTGTCGATCTCCTGGGCGGTCTTGCCCTTGGCGAGGCGCTGGGCGGCCTTCTTCTCCTGGCGGGCGCGCTCCTTGGCCACCTTGGCGTCGGCGCGCTCGTGGAAGTGGCGGATGGTGCGGATGAGCTGGGCGCGGCCGCGGGCGATCAGCGGGGTGAGGCGGGTGTCGAAGTTGGCGTAGTGGCCCATCTCGTGGGCGAGCACGGCGCGCAGCTGCATCTCGTCGAAGCCGGTCATCAGCGGCAGGCCGATGTAGAGGCGGCGGGTGCCGGGGAGCAGGCCGAGCATCCGCGCGTCCTCGCCGACGGCCGCGTTCACGTCGGCGATCAGGACGATCTCGTCGGGGGCGCGGGTGCCGACCTGCGCGGCGACCTCGCGGACGGCCTGCCACAGGGCGGGCTCCTGCGCCTCCGTCACCGGCACGCCGGGGACCGGGTCGCCCTTGGGGGTGCGCAGCATGAACATGCCGCGGACGATCGGGAAGGCGAGGACGGCGGTGACGGCGACCAGCTTGGCGGCGGCGAAGCCGTGGAGGCCGGCGGCGATGATGCCGATGTCGGCGGCCGCCAGGAGGGCGATCAGGACGACGCCGAGCAGATAGAAGCCTGCGAGCAGGACGAGGGCGCGCAGCGCGCGCAGTGAAGCGCCCATGTAGGACAGATCCCCCCGGGGATGACGGTGGTGCGGGTGCAGGTGCGGTGTGCGGTGGTTCACCGGTCGGCCGAGCGGCCACCGGGGGATCATGCGTCCTCCCGGTCACTTACGGCAACCTTATGCGGGGGGCCTGGCCCGATCCGGCCCCGCGCCCGGGCCGTCCGGCCGCTGCCGCTGCCCGCTGGCCGCTGCGCGGAGCCGATTCCCCACCCCGCCCCTTCCCGAAACCGGGGGTTCCGCCCCCAGACCCCCGCGCCTCGAACGCCGGCGGGGCTGAATTCAGCCCCGCCGGCGTTTGAGGCGAAACAGGTCCGGGCGGAGCCCGGTTTCGGGAAGGGGCGGGGTGGGGAACGGGTCCGCGCAGCGGCGGACGGCGGCGGCCGGGGTCAGTTCGGGAGGGTGGCCGGGGAGCCGCCGTTGGCTTCGTAGCCGGCCACGGCCAGGGCGCGGTAGACCGCGTACTGGGCGGCCGGGTCCTCGGCGGTCGACCACGGCAGGGCCCCGACGCACCCGTCAACGTGCCGGACCTGCTCCATGGCCTCCGCCCACCGCCCCATCCCCACCAGGAACCACAGCAGCAGATGCCGCACGTGGGCCAGCATCGGATCGTCGGCCCGAGCCGTACGCACCGCGTACATCGCCCCCTGCACCGCCCGCGTCACCACCGCGCTCTCCCAGAAGTTGGTCAGCACCACCTCCGGGATGTGCGCGTACACCGCGAACAGCGGCAGCGCCGCCAGCAGCGAGCCCCGCGGCGCCCGGGCCGCCGCCGCGTGCGCGAACGCGTCGGCCTTCTCCCGCGAGCCGTGCCACGACTCGCACCAGTAGTGCAGGGCCGCCAGGTGCGCGCCCATGTGGTTCGGCGCGACGTCGATGACCTTCGCCCAGAGCTCGTCGAACTCCGCCTCCGGGTAGGCCAGGCCCCGTGCCACCGCCAGCTCCGTGATGTACGGGACCGGGTCGCCCGGCGCCAGCAGCGCCGCCCTGCGGCAGGCCTCGCGGGCCTCCTCCAGGATGATCCGGTGGTCCTCGGAGCCGACGCCGCCCGACTGCCGCCACGCCTGCTGCACCAGCAGCTCCGCGTGCACCTGCGCCCCGCCCGCGTCCTTGCCGGCCTCCAGCCGCCACGCCTTCAGCCACGGCGCGCCCACCCCGGGCCGCTCCACCAGCTCCAGCGCCGCGGCCCCGCCGAAGGCCTGGACCCGCTGCCAGCGCAGCTCGCCCTCCTTCGCGGTGCCGGCCAGCAGCTGCGAGGCGGCCTGCCAGCGCCCGCTGCTCTGCACGGCGGTGAGGGCGTCCATCAGGTCCTGGTCGGGTCCGGGAACCCGGATGTCGAGCTCCTCCTGCAGGGCGAAGCCGTACGCCGCCGGGTCGGCCGCGTCGGGGCTGTCGGGGGCGGCCAGGCGGATGCCGCCGCCGCGCCGGCGCCGTATCAGCGGACCGAGGGCGGCCACGAGCAGGCCCATCGCGATCAGGAACCAGAGAATCTCCATGCCCACAAGCGAACCAGACGCACCCGCGCAAAGGCCAATGCCCGCGCCCCGTGGGCAACCACCCCGGGCCTGCGGGGATTAGGCTCTGCCCATGAGCGACGACAGCCACGAGCACCAGAGCTTCGAGACCCGCGCGATCCACGCGGGCAACACCGCGGACCCGCTGACCGGCGCGGTCGTGCCCCCGATCTACCAGGTGTCCACGTACAAGCAGGACGGCGTCGGCGGACTGCGCGGCGGATACGAGTACAGCCGCAGCGCCAACCCGACCCGCACCGCCCTGGAGGAGAACCTCGCGGCGCTGGAGGGCGGCCGCCGCGGCCTGGCCTTCGCGTCGGGGCTCGCGGCCGAGGACTGCCTGCTGCGCACGCTGCTCGCGCCGGGCGACCACGTGGTCATCCCGAACGACGCCTACGGCGGCACCTTCCGCCTCTTCGCGAAGGTCGTCTCCCGCTGGGGCGTGGAGTGGTCGGTGGCCGACACCTCCGACCCGGAGTCGGTGCGGGCCGCGCTGACCCCGAAGACGAAGGTCATCTGGGTGGAGACCCCCTCCAACCCGCTGCTCGGCATCACCGACATCGCCGTCGTCGCCGACATCGCGCGCACGGCCGGCGCCAAGCTGGTCGTCGACAACACCTTCGCCTCGCCGTACCTCCAGCAGCCGCTGGCCCTCGGCGCGGACGTCGTCGTGCACTCGCTGACGAAGTACATGGGCGGCCACTCCGACGTCGTCGGCGGCGCCCTGGTCACGGCCGACGCGGCGCTCGGCGAGGAGCTGGCCTACCACCAGAACGCGATGGGCGCGGTCGCCGGCCCCTTCGACTCCTGGATCGTGCTGCGCGGCATCAAGACCCTGGCCGTCCGCATGGACCGGCACGCGGAGAACGCGGCGAAGATCGCCGACATGCTGACCCGCCACCCCAAGGTGCACAAGGTCCTCTACCCGGGCCTGGCCGAGCACCCCGGCCACGAGATCGCCGCCAAGCAGATGCGCAACTTCGGCGGCATGATCTCCTTCCAGGTCACCGGCGGCGAGGAGGCGGCGGTCGAGGTCTGCAACCGCGCCAAGCTGTTCACCCTCGGTGAGTCCCTGGGCGGCGTGGAGTCCCTGATCGAGCACCCGGGCCGCATGACGCACGCCTCGGTGGCCGGCTCGGCCCTGGAGGTCCCCGCGGACCTGGTCCGCCTCTCGGTCGGCATCGAGAACGCCGACGACCTGCTGGCCGACCTGACCCAGGCCCTCGGCTAGTCGCTCGTACGGGACCGGCCGCCGGGCGGTGGACCTACCAGCCCTCCAGGGGCGGGGAGACCTCGCTCGGCGGCACCTCCCAGGGGCGGGTCAGCGAGGCCCACACCGCGAAGGCCACCGCGGCCGCGAACAGCAGCGTCCACCCGGCCCGGCGCCACGCCCGCCGGCGGCGCAGCAGCCGCGTCCCGCGGGCCGCGGCGGCCGCCGCCAGCCCCGCCGGGACCACCGGGTGCGGGCCCTCCATCAGCCGCCGGACCCGGTCCTCCTTGCGGTCCGGGACGCTCATGCGGCATCCCGGGCGCGCATCGCGTCCACCGCCCGGGCGCACAGCTGCCGCACCCGCTCGACCGGCAGCCCCAGCTGGGCGGCCGCGACCTCCTCGGCGACGCCCTCGTACACGCACAGCACCAGCACGAGCCGCTCCAGCGGGCCGAGCGGCGCGAGGATCCCGCGGCCGCCGTGGTGGCGCCAGCCGGTGCGGGCGAAGGCGGCGCACAGCTCCTGGCGGGTGTGGTCGTAGGGGTCGTCGCCGCGCAGCCGGCGCCAGTCGGCGTACGTACGGGCCAGCGCGCCCGCCAGCAGCCGGCGGGCCGCGGGGCAGTCGGCACCCGGGCGGGCACCCGCCCCGGCTCCGGAGCCGGCACGGGGCCCGTCCTCGGCCGTCAGCAGGACCGCGACGTGCAGCAGCCGCCCCGCCGCGCCCGCGACGAAGGCCTCGAACTCGGCGTAGGGCCCCGCTCGGTGGTCCACAGGCCACATAGTGCGGCCAGGGGCACCGCCCCGGTCAAGGGGTCGGACGGCCCCGCGTCCGCCCTGCGTCCCTGCGGCCGCTCAGGAGGCGGGGCCCGCCTCGGCGACGGTGCCCATCAGCTCCGACAGGGAGCTGTTGAACCGGGTCAGCAGCCCGGTGAACGACTCGCGCTCCACCTCGCTCCAGCCCTCGGTGACCCGGGCCATCAGCTCGCGCCGCGAGAGGCGGACCTCCTCCAGCCGGGCCAGCCCGCGCGGGGACAGCGCCAGGACCACGGCCCGCCCGTCCTCCGGGTGCGAGGTCCGCTTGACCAGGCCGGTGTCGACCAGCGGTGCGACCTGCCGGGTCACGGTGGAGGAGTCGATGCCCATGCCGCAGGCGAGGGCCTTGACGCCCATCGGGCCTTCCAGGTCGAGCCGGTTCAGCAGCAGGTACGCGGCGCGGTCCATCGAGTTGCGGGCCTGGCCGACCCCGCCCAGGCGGGTCTGCTCGGCGCGGCGCGCGAAAACGGCCACCTGGTGCTGGAGCGCGTCCAGGAGACCGGCTTCGGCAGGCGCCTCGGCCGCCGTGGGCAGGTCGGAATTGGCCGGGTTGGAAGGCATGGCCGTGAGCTCTCTTCGCGTGGGGCCGACAGGGATTGGGGGACAGAGTACGCGGCCCCGACCCGGCTCGTACGCCGCGTAGGAGAACTGATACGACCGGTCCGGATCTGCCGCGGACCCGGTCCGTACCAAGCTCCCGGGCCCGTCCCGGATGGCGGGATTTCGCCCCTCCCGGAGCGCCCGGAAAGCTCCTGGAGCCGGTGGTGCGGGTGGGACCGGTGGAGCCGGTGGGGCCCGCGCCGTGCTTCGCGCCACGTGCGGCCTGCGAGACTGGCGGCATGAGCTACCGCGTGCCCCAGCCCGTCCCGCAGGTCATCCTCGACGACGTCCGGGGAGCACAGAAGATGCTGTCGGGCGTCTCCCGGGTGACCCCGATGGAGGGCAGCAGGCACCTCTCCGCCCTGGTCGGCTCCCCGGTCCACCTCAAGTGCGAGAACCTCCAGCGCACCGGCTCCTTCAAGCTGCGCGGCGCGTACGTGCGCATCGCCGGCCTGCGCCCCGAGCAGCGGGCCGCCGGCGTCGTCGCCGCCAGCGCCGGCAACCACGCGCAGGGCGTGGCCCTGGCCTCCTCCCTGCTCGGCGTGCACTCCACCGTCTTCATGCCGGTCGGGGCTCCGCTGCCGAAGGTCGCGGCCACCCGGGAGTACGGAGCCGAGGTACGGCTGCACGGCCAAGTCGTCGACGAGACCCTCGCGGCCGCCGAGGACTACGCGGACCGCACCGGCGCGGTGTTCATCCACCCCTTCGACCACCGCGACATCATCGCGGGCCAGGGCACGGTGGGCCTGGAGATCCTCGAGCAGTGCCCGGAGGTGCGCACCATCCTCGTCGGGATCGGCGGCGGCGGCCTCGCGGCGGGCATCGCCACCGCCGTCAAGGCGCTGCGCCCGGACGTGCAGGTGGTCGGGGTGCAGGCGGCGGGCGCGGCCGCGTACCCGCCCTCCCTCAAGGCCGGCCACCCCGTCTCGATCGACGGCCCCGCCACCATGGCGGACGGCATCCGCGTCGGCCGCCCCGGCGACGTCCCCTTCCAGATCATCGGCGAGCTCGTCGACGACGTCCGCACCGTCTCCGAGGACGCCCTCTCCAGCGCGCTGCTGCTGTGCCTGGAGCGGGCCAAGCTGGTCGTCGAGCCGGCCGGCGCCAGCACCGTGGCCGCCCTGCTGAGCGAGCCCGAGCGGTACGGCGGCGGCCCGGTCGTCGCCGTCCTGTCCGGCGGGAACGTCGACCCGCTGCTGCTCCAGCGGATCCTGCGCCACGGCATGGCCGCGGCGGGCCGCTACCTGTCGCTGCGGCTGCGGGTGGCCGACCGGCCGGGGGCGCTGGCGGGGCTGCTGGGCGTTCTGTCGGTGGTCGACGCGAACGTGCTGGACGTGAGCCACGTACGGACCGACCCGCGCCTGGGCCTGACCGAGGTCGAGGTGGAACTGCACCTGGAGACCAAGGGCCGCGAGCACTGCACGGAGGTCGCCCGCGCCCTGCACGCCGCGGGATACACGGTCATGGGCGGCCAGGAGGACGGGCGCGGATAGGCCCGGCAGGCCCGTGCTGCGCGCTGCCCGTAACGGCGGAGCCCCCTGCCGGATCGCTCCGGCAGGGGGCTCCGCCCGCGTTCGGTCAGGGGTGATCAGCCGGTGAAGGGCTTGACGTCGAGGATCCGGACGGACGCCTTCTTGCCGTTCGGCAGCTCGTACTCGGCGTCCTCGCCGATCTTCTTGCCCATCACGCCCGAGCCCAGCGGGGACTGCGGGGAGTAGGTCTCGAAGTCCGCCGACGCGTACTCGCGGGAGGCGAGCAGGAAGGACATCGTGTCGTCCTCGTCGCCGTCGAAGGCGATCGTGACGACGGTGCCCGGGGCGACCTCGCCGTCGGCCGCGGGGGCGGTGCCGACCTTGGCGTTCTCCAGCAGCTGCGTCAGCTGGCGGACGCGCAGCTCCTGCTTGCCCTGCTCCTCCTTGGCCGCGTGGTAACCGCCGTTCTCGCGCAGGTCGCCCTCCTCGCGGGCGGCTGCGATCTTGGTGGCGATCTCCGTGCGTGCGGGACCAGAGAGGTAGTCCAGCTCGGCCTTCAGCTGGTCGTACGCCGCCTGGGTCAGCCAGGTGACGCTCTCGCTCGTCTGGGTCACGGGTGCTCCTCGTCGGTACAGGGGACTACTTGGCCGCCGGTGGCGGGCGAAACCACGAGCCTAACAATTCGGGAAGAAAAGGGGGAGGACACCATGTGTATGAAGTGTGTCATCGGGCCCGTGAGCAGGAAAGGGACAAGATTGCCGACGGGGGTGTCGGCTGGTTCCCGACAGCTCGGGATCCCCGGGGATCCGGGGTGTCAGCCGGCCGAGCCGGGCGAGCCGGCCGAGCCGGCCGAGCCGGCCGAGCCGGCCGAGCCGGCCGAGCCGGGCGAGCCGGCGGGCTGGCAGCCGACCAGCTCGATCATCGTCGCGCGTCCGGTCGTCTTCAGCGACACCATTTCGTCCACGCGCGACGCGCGCTGCGCGAACGTGAAGTCCGCGCGGCCCACCTCGGCGTGGTCGCGGTCCTGGGAGATCAGGGTGCAGACCCCGGTCACCCCGGCGTCCTTGCGTACCTCCAGGTGTACCTTCACCTCGGCGTCCGAGACCACCTGGAACTTGATCACCTCGGCGCTGACGCTCTGACCTGCGACGTAGTCCCAGCCGATCCAGCCGACCACGGCCAGTAGGCCGACGCCGAGCACCGAGCCGACGATCTTCAGCCTGCGGTCCGCGCGCGCGTCCGCCGACCGGCCGTACCGGCCCTCGGGCAGTCCCTCGCGCACCGTGCTCATGATCGTTCCTTCCGGGAGGGCCGGGATCGTCGTTCCCGGTCCGGTCGCCTGCTCACTGGAGCATGACATGCCCCCCGCGCCGGCCGGCAACCGGACCGCCCCGGCCGTGCTCCGTCACCCGCTCGGGTGGGACGGGAGGATCTCGGCCGGCCGCGAGGAGGTACGGCAAAGGCCCGGGCGGCCCGTAGGGCCGTGGGGCAGCGTGAGCGAGGAATCCCCCCTCGTCGTCGGTTGTTGGGGGGAGGAGTCAATATAGAAGCCCGTCCGCCTGTCGTGTGGCATATCAAAGAGGATCCTGTCTTGACCGAGCAGCTTCGACTGATGGCCGTCCATGCCCACCCCGACGACGAGTCGAGCAAGGGCGCGGCCACCATGGCCAAGTACGTGTCCGAGGGGGTGCCCGTCCTGGTCGTGACCTGTACCGGCGGCGAGCGGGGCTCGATCCTCAACCCCAAGCTCCAGGGTGACAAGTACATCGAGGAGAACATCCACGAGGTCCGCGCCAAGGAGATGGACGAGGCGCGCCAGATCCTCGGCATCGAGCAGGAGTGGCTCGGCTACGTCGACTCCGGCCTGCCCGAGGGCGACCCGCTGCCGCCGCTGCCGGAGGGCTGCTTCGCGCTGGAGGACGTCGACGAGGCGGCCGGCCGCCTGGTGAAGAAGATCCGCGCCTTCCGGCCGCAGGTCATCACCACGTACGACGAGAACGGCGGGTACCCGCACCCCGACCACATCATGACCCACAAGATCACGATGGTGGCCTTCGACGGGGCGGCCGACACCGAGAAGTACCCGGAGGCCGAGTTCGGCCCGGCGTACCAGCCGCAGAAGCTGTACTACAACCAGGGCTTCAACAAGCCGCGCACCATCGCCCTGCACGAGGCGCTGCTCTCGCGCGGCATGGAGTCCCCCTACGGGGAGTGGCTGGAGCGGTGGAAGGAGTTCGAGCGCACCGAGCGGACCCTGACCACGCACATCCCGTGCTCGGAGTTCTTCGAGATCCGCGACAAGGCGCTGATCGCGCACCGTACGCAGATCGACCCGGACGGGGGCTGGTTCCGCGTCCCGATGGAGATCCAGAAGGAGGTCTGGCCGACGGAGGAGTACGAGCTCGCCAAGTCGCTCGTCGACACCTCCCTCCCCGAGTCCGACCTCTTTGCGGGCATCCGGGAGAATGCGTAGCCATGAGCGCTACTCAGGCAGCACTGGCCCAGGTCCTTCCGCTGGCGGGTGACACCTTCGACAAGAACAAGGTGACCCCTGGACTGCTGGGGTTCATCGTGTTCGCGGCCCTTGCCCTTGGGGTGTGGGGGCTGATGAAGTCCATGAACCGGCACATGGGCCGGGTCGACTTCCAGGAGGCCCCGGACCCGGCGGCGGGTGCCGCCGACCCGACCACCTCGGCCTGACCGGGGCGGCCCCGGCCGCCACGATCCCGGCCCCGGCCCGCCAGGCGGCACCCCGCCGGGCGGGCCCCCGGCATACCCCGGCCCGTCCCGGCTGTGCCTCGGCCCCCGTGGCCGCCGGGAGGCTCCCGCCTGCCCCGTTCCCGGGCCGGTCCCTGCCATTGCCGCTGCGCGGAGCTGTCCCCTCCCCGCCCCTTCTCCCCCAGCTACCGCTGGGAGGTGCCCCCAGAAACAGTGGCCTGCGGCCCCGGCCCCGCTCCGCCTCAATCGCCGGCGCGGCTCAAAGATCGGGGCTCCGCCCCGGACCCCGCGCCTCAAACGCCGGCGAGGCTGGAGGGTGCCGGCTGCGCTGGATAGTGCCAGCAGGGCTGGATGGTGCGGGCGGAGCTGGAGGTGTCGGCGGGGCTGGGTGGTACCGGCGGGCTGGAATTGCCGCGAAGCGGCAAAATCCAGCCCGCGCGGCGTTTGAGCGCACCGGACGCGGAGCGCCCGGGTCTTTCAGCCCCGCCGGCGTTTGAGGCGCGGGGGTCCGGGGGCGGAGCCCCCGATCTTTGAGCCGCGCCGGCGAGTGAGGCGGAGCGGGGGCCGGGGCCGCAGGCCACTGTTTCTGGGGGCACCTCCCAGCGGTAGCTGGGGGAGACGGGGCGGGGAGGGGACAGGCTCCGCGCAGCGGGCAGAAGGTGGCGGCCGGAGGCGGCCGGCGTGGCGGGCGGGCTGTGTTAGGGGCGGGGTGGCATGGGGACGCCCATGGTTTCGCGGGACCGGAGGGTCGGGGTCAGGCCCAGGCGCCACGCCTGCCAGCCCTCGCCGGGGTCGACACCCCGGGCCAGGACCACCGCGTAGGCGTCCAGCCCGTCCTCCAGGCGGCCGTCCCGCATCGGATGCGGCGCACCGGCGAGGCGGCCCAGCTCGGCCCGGGCCTCCTCCGCACCCCCGCCCCCCGGCACCGCGTACGGCAGCAGCGTGCACCGCAGGAACCGCGCCCAGTCCTCCCCCCGCCGGTCCCCGTACGAGATGAACAGCCGGGCCGCCTCCTCGCACAGTCCCAGCGCCTGCGAGACCCGGTCGTTGCCCGCGTCCACCACCGCCAGCTCCAGGCAGGTCCACGCCTCCCCGTGGGCGAGCCCGATCCGCCGGAAGTCGGCCCGGGCGTCCACGAGCAGCTGCCGGGCGAAGCCGGAGTTCTTCAGGTTGCCGGTCTGTGCGGCCCGCTGGTCGCGGGTCACCCGGCCCGAGTGGTGCCGGGCGTACGCCAGCCCGTATACGTCCCGCATCCGCGAGAACATCGTCCGGGCCCGCTCCAGTTCCCGTACCGCCTGATCGCGCTCGCCCCGCTCCTCCAGCGCCTGCCCGAGGTAGTACAGGGTCCACGCCTCGCCGCGGGCGTCCTCCGCCTCCCGGTGCCGGGCCAGCGCCTCCCGCAGCCGCTCCAGCGCCGGCTCCGGGTCGCCGTCCACCACCCGGGCCCGGCCCAGCTGGGTCAGGGCCCACGCCTCGCCGCGGTCGTCGCGCGTGCGCCCGTACAGCTCGAGGGCGAGCCGCAGCTCCGCCTCCGCCCGCGGCACCTCGCCGAGCCGCAGGTACACCTGGCCCAGCTGGAAGTGCGCCCACGCCTCGCCGTGCACGCTCTCGCTCTCGCGGTGCAGTTCCAGCGACTGCTCCAGCAGCTGCATCGCCTCCGCCAGGTGCGCCCGGTCCCGCTCGACCGCCGCCAGGGCGTGCAGCCCCCAGGCCCGGTCGCCGGCCAGCTTGTCCGGCTCCTGGAGGGCCAGCGCCTCCCGGATCCGGGCCGCCGCCTCCGGCAGCTGGCCCTGGTGGTGCAGGGTGATGCCGAGGGAGATCAGCGCCATGCCGGCGCCCGCGTCCTGCTGCGCCTCGCGGTACTGGTCGACCACCGAGGACAGGGTGGTGCGGGCCTTGTCCAGCTCGCCGAGCTGGCGGGCCGCGATGCCCGTGCGCCACTGCACCGAGCGGACCAGGCGGCCTTGGCCCGGCCGGCCCTGCCCGGCGCGGGCGGCCTCCACGGCCTGGGTGAGCTCGTTGATCTCGCCGAGCCGGTACAGGTCACCGCGCAGCAGGCAGAAGTCGCACAGCGCGCCCAGCAGGTCCAGCACCGCCTGCTGGTCGACGTCGTCATGCGAGTGCCGCAGGGCCGCCGTGATGAAGCTCGACTCCTCGTCCAGCCAGCGCAGCGCCGCGTCCAGCGAGACGAAGCCGTGTCCGCCGAAGTGGTTCGCCCGGGTCGACGTCTTCCCGTCGACCATCCGGATCACGGAGTCCGCGAGCTGCGCGTAGTTGCGGATCAGGCGGCCGTGCGCCGCCGAGGCCTCGGCCCGGTCCTCGTCCGCGGCGAGCCGCGCCGCCGCGTACGAGCGCACCGCGTCGTGCATCCGGAACCGCTCCCCGCGTACGAGGTCCAGCAGGCCGGCGCCGGCCAGCTCGTGCAGCAGCCGCCCGGCCTCCACCCGGTCCGCGTCGATCAGCGCGGCCGCCGCCGACGGGCCGAGGGAGGCCCGCCCGGCCAGCGTGAGCCGCCGCAGCAGGCGCCGCCGTTCCTCGGGCAGCCTCGCATAGGCGGCCCCGAGGGCCCGCTCGACGACACCGCCGCCGGGCGGGGCCGGGTCGTCGGCCTGCACCGCGGCCCCCGCCAGCGGAGCCAGCGCCCGCAGGGCCAGGGGGAGGCCGCCGGCCAGGGGCAGGAGCTCCCGCAGGGCGGTGTCGTCGGAGGCGGGGGCCGGGGCTGCCGCGGCGCCCGGCGCGCTCCCGGCCGGGCTCTCGGCGGCCGCCGCCGCCCGGACCAGCTCCGCCGCCTCCGGGTCGGCCAGCGGCTCCACCGGCAGCTGGTGGACCCAGGCCGGCGCCCCCGGCAGCTCCAGCGGCTCCCGGGCCGTGACCAGCACCAGGCTCTCGGACCGCTCCGGCACCAGCATCCGGACCTGCTCCGCGTCCGCCGCGTCGTCCAGCACCACCGTCACCGGCAGCCCCTGCAGGTGCTGGTGGTACAGCTCGCCCAGGCGCCGTACCTGCTGCTCCGCCGACGCCCCCTCGCGGAACAGCAGCTGCTCGCGGGGCGCGCCGAGCCGGTTCAGCAGGTGCAGCAGCGCCTCCCGGGTCGGCAGCGGGGCCTCGCCGCCGAGGGCGCCGCCGCGCAGGTCCACCACGCACGCGCCGCGGAACTGGTCCTTCAGCGCGTCCGCCGCCCGCAGGGCCAGCGCGGTGCGGCCCACCCCGGGCTCCCCGTGCAGCACCACGACCACGGGCCGGGTCTCCGTGCTGGCCCGGGCGGCCTGCACCCACTGCGCGATCCGGGTCAGCTCGGCGCGCCGGCCGGTGAAGGGGGCGGTCGGCTGCGGCAGGTGCGCGAAGGACTGCTCCAGCACGCTGCGCCGCCGGGCCTCCGTGCTGCGGTCGCCGCCGCGCAGCACCGGCCCGCCGCCCGGCGGCCGCCCCGGCTGGCGCGGCAGCCTGGCCGCGGCGGCCACGGCCCGCTGCTGCTCCAGGAACGGCCGTACGCCGCGGACCTCCAGCGCCGTCAGCCACTGCAGCCTCAGCTGCTCCGGCCCGCCCGGGCGGCCGCGCTCACCGGCCCGGCGGTTCGCGGCGGGCAGGTGCAGGGCGGTCACCTTGGCGACGGTGGCCGCCGCCCCGGCGACGCCGGTGACGGCGCCCGCGGCCAGTGCCGTGCCCGTGGACACGCCCAGCGACAGGTCGGCGCCGACCGCCGCGGCCGCCGCGACCGCGGTCACCAGCAGCGCGGCCGAGGTGTTCTGCCGCCGGAAGGCCTCGCCGAGGGATTCCTCGCCGGCGTCGGCATCGTCCAGGGCCCGTACGTACGCCTCGTACTCCTCGGCGGCGCTCGCGGCGAGCGCGTCCAGCGCCTGGAGCCCGCGTGCCAGCAGCGCCGCCCTGTCGACCGGCACACCCGTCCCGGCAGCCCGCTGGGCCTCCTCGTCCACGGCCCGCTCCAGCAGTCGCTCGGCCTCACCGCGATGGCTGTCCCGCATCGGCATCCCCCTCAAGAGAGCTCCGGCACCGTGCCCCAAGTGTGGGGCGGGACGTGCGTGAGCGCGAGCGAACTTGAGCTAGATCAGAGGGAGTTGACCCCTCTTCGGGCGTCCGCGTGCATATATGTGCGTTCTAGCCTGGCGGAATGAGCCGACACAGCAGACACCGCCCGCACGGCCGACACAGCCGATACGGCCGACACCGGGGAACCCTCCTTCTGCGCACGGCCGTTCTGTCGATGGCGCTGGCCGTCTCGGCCGCCGCCTGCACCGAGTCGTCCCCGTCCCCGTCGCCGTCCCCCTCGGCCCGCGGCTTCGCCGTCCGCCGCACCGAGCCGGACGGCCCGGCCGACGCCGCGGAGGCCCGCCTCCTGCAGGACCGCCGCCTGCCCGAGGCCGTGGCCGCCGCCCTGAACGACCACCTCGACCTCCCGCACCGCGTGACCGTCGTCGCCCTCTCCTGCGCCGGCGAGGGCTCCGGCTACGACCCCGCCACCCGCCGCATCGAGCTCTGCTACGACGACCTCGCCGAGGACCGGGAGCTGTTCGCGTCGGCCGGCCGCGCCCCGGCCGATGACGAGGTGGCCGCGGTGGCCGCCGAAACCCTCTACCACGAGGCCGGCCACGCCCTCGTCGACCTCCTCGGCCTGCCCGTCGGCGGCGACCGCGCCGAGGAGGACGCCGCCGACCGGTTCGCGGCCCTGATGCTGCTGCGCGAGGGCCCGGAGGGCGAGCGCAGGCTACGCACCGCCGCCGAGGCGTACGAGCTCACGGCCGCCGCCGAAGGCCCCGGCGGCCGAGGGCGCGACGAGCACGCGCCGCCCGCCGAGCGCGCCGCCGCGCACCTGTGCCTGCTGTACGGTGCGGCCGCCGGCCGCCATCCCGACCTGGCGGCCCGTACGCAGGGTTGCGCTCCCGACTGGCCCGCGGTGCAGGAGGAGTGGGCGCGCCTGCTGGGGCCGGTGGTGCGTCGCTGACCTCCCGTAGACTCCCGTTTTCAAGATCCAATTGCATGCCCCGGGGGACCTGGTGACGGTACGAGAGATACGCGCGGCGGCCAGGATGGTCGGGCGCCGCACCGCCCTGCGCTACCTCGCGCTCGGAGCCGGCGCGGCACTGGTGTCCGCCTGCACGGGCAAGGACAAGCCCGCCCCCGGCCCCGCCTCCGCGACCGCGACCGCGGCCCCGGGCCCGGCCCTGGCCACCGGGTCCGCTTCGCCCTCCGCCACCGCCCCGCCCTCCGCCTCTCCCGCCTCCGGCGTCGTCGGCCGAGCCTTCGCCGAGTTCGTCAAGGGCGCCTGGACCATCAGCTCCACCCTCCCCGGCGGCGACACCGGCGCCGGCCGCAAGGACACCGGCCGGGCCTCCGTGAACCCGGACGGCACCTGGACCATCGTCTGGACCGGCGTCAACGGCACCTGGAGCGGCCGCTGGTCCCTGCACCGCGGCCGCCTGGACCTCCAGGTCCTCACCGGCCCCAAGCACCTCACCGACCCCGACATCTCCACCTCCTTCGCCGAGAAGGTCCCCGACACCGTGGACGGCCCGGCCTCGCAGCTCCTGAACTGGTTCCCGATGGGCGCCCAGGACGTCTTCGGCCACCTGGACGTCGCCTACAACGGCAAGGACCAGCTGCGCATCCACCACCTCGACCTGCGCGGCAACCTCTCGATCCACATGTGCACCCGCGCCTGACCCCCCGGTCAGTTCGGCCACTTGGCGGCCCCGAGCCGTCACACGTCTTTGACGGTGACCCGATCCCCGCACAGCCTCGACCAGTCGTCACGGTCGGACGTCAGGACGAGGACGGGCGCTGGAGAGCGCAGAGCCAGTGCCGCCACCAGCGCATCGATGGCGTACTCGTGGCCGTGCAGCCCGCCGGCGTCCCGCAGCAACTGCACGGCGGTCAAGGAGTCCGCCTGGCTGACGGGCTCGACCTGCAACCGGGAGAGGACCCACCTCATCCGCGCGAAGTCCGTCTTGCCGTGTACCGCTTCGACCACGGTCAAGGCGGAAACGAGAACCACTACCCCAGCCCGTCTGGCGGCCTCGATACGGGCCACCATCCTGCGCTCGCCGCCCAGGAGCAGAGAGAGCGCCTGGGAGTCGAGTACCAAGGAGCGGGCGGGTGCTTCCTTCACGCAGCATCCCGCCCCGAGCCGGGCCGGTCCGCTCCGTCCCGTCCGGATTCGTCGGGCTCGGCATTCTCGAAGAGTTCGCGCCGCGCAGCCTCGATCTCCTCTTCGGTGAGAACGCCGTGCTCCGCCTCGTGCTCGGCCACGATCTCCGCAAGGCCGTCCATGGCGAGCTGATGCCGGACGGCTTCGGTGATGTAGCCGGAAACCCCCCGGCGCCCTGCGCGCGAGCGGATCTCGGCCACGAGGTCGGTGGGCATGGAAACGGAGATGTTCTCGGTCGTCCCAGCTCGTGTCGGCTTCACCTCACCAGAGTACGACAACGTCTATTACAACATCCGGGTTTCCACGCATCTCCCTTCCCCCGTCTCTTCCGCGTCTTTGCCCGGTCGCTGTGCCACCCCGGACAGGCCGCGCCCCCGCGGTCCGGGGCCGCGCCGCCGCGCATCGCACTCGGCGCAGCCAGGGTGGGCCGCGTGGTCGATCCCGCCGGTGGAGACCGTGTGGCGCAGCATGACGGGCTCGCGGCACCTGAGCGAGGATGGCTCCATGCCGAACCGCCTCGCGAACGAGACCTCGCCCTATCTCCTCCAGCACGCCGACAACCCCGTCGACTGGTGGCCCTGGTCGCCGGAGGCGTTCGCCGAGGCCCGCGAGCGCGGGGTGCCCGTGCTGCTCAGCGTCGGCTACAGCAGCTGCCACTGGTGCCACGTCATGGCGCACGAGTCCTTCGAGGACGAGCTCGCCGCCGCGTACATGAACGAGCACTTCGTGAACATCAAGGTGGACCGCGAGGAGCGGCCCGACGTCGACGCCGTCTACATGGAGGCCGTCCAGGCCGCCACCGGCCAGGGCGGCTGGCCCATGACCGTGTTCCTCACCCCCGACGCCGAGCCCTTCTACTTCGGCACCTACTTCCCGCCGGAGCCCCGGCACGGGATGCCGTCCTTCCTGCAGGTCCTGGAGGGCGTGCGGACCGCCTGGGCGGGCCGCCGCGAGGAGGTGGCCGAGGTCGCGCAGCGGATCGTACGGGACCTGGCCGGGCGGCAGCTGGACTACGGCCGGGCCGGCAGCCCCGGCCCCGAGGAGCTCGCGCAGGCGCTGCTCGGGCTGACCCGGGAGTACGACGCCGTGCGCGGCGGGTTCGGCGGGGCGCCGAAGTTCCCCCCGTCGATGGTTCTGGAGTTCCTGCTGCGCCACCACGCCCGCACCGGGGCCGAGGGCGCCCTGCAGATGGCCGCCGACACCTGCGAGGCCATGGCCCGCGGCGGCATCTACGACCAGCTCGGCGGCGGCTTCGCCCGCTACTCCGTGGACCGCGAGTGGGTCGTCCCGCACTTCGAGAAGATGCTCTACGACAACGCCCTGCTGTGCCGCCTCTACGCGCACCTGTGGCGGGCCACCGGCTCGGACCTCGCCCGGCGCGTCGCGCTGGAGACCGCCGACTTCATGGTGCGCGACCTGCGCACCGCCGAGGGCGGCTTCGCCTCCGCGCTCGACGCCGACAGCGAGGACCCCGACACCGGCAAGCCGGTGGAGGGCGCCTACTACGCGTGGACGCCCGCTCAGCTGGGCGAGGTGCTCGGGGAGGCCGACGGGGCGCTGGCGGCCGCGTACTTCGGGGTGACCGAGGACGGCACCTTCGAACACGGCCGCTCCGTGCTCCAGCTGCCCCAGGACGGGCCGGTCGTGGACGCCGAGCGGATCGCGGACATCCGGCGGCGGCTGCTGGACGCGCGCGCCGAGCGGCCCGCGCCCGGCCGCGACGACAAGGTCGTCGCCGCCTGGAACGGCCTGGCCATCGCCGCCCTCGCCGAGTGCGGGGCCTACTTCGACCGGCCCGACCTGGTCGAGCGGGCCACCGAGGCCGCCGACCTGCTGGTGCGGGTCCACTTCGATGCGGAGGCCGGCCGGGCACCGCGGCTCGGCCGGACCAGCAAGGACGGCCGGGCCGGCGCGAACGCCGGGGTGCTGGAGGACTACGGGGACGTCGCCGAGGGCTTCCTCGCGCTGGCGTCCGTGACCGGCGAGGGGGTCTGGCTGGAATTCGCCGGCTTCCTCGTCGACCTCGTCCTGGACCGGTTCACCGCCGAGGACGGCTCCCTCTACGACACCGCGCACGACGCCGAGCAGCTCATCCGCCGCCCCCAGGACCCCACCGACACCGCGGCCCCCTCCGGCTGGACGGCCGCCGCCGGGGCGCTGCTGTCGTACGCGGCGCACACCGGCTCCGAGGCCCACCGTACGGCGGCCGAGCGGGCGCTCGGGGTGGTCCACGCGCTCGGCCCGCGCGTGCCCCGCTTCATCGGGCACGGGCTCGCGGTCGCCGAGGCGCTGCTGGACGGGCCGCGGGAGGTGGCCGTGGTGGGCCACCCGGACGATCCGGCGCGGGCGCAGCTGCACCGGGCCGCGTTGCTGGGGACGGCTCCCGGGGCGGTGGTGGCGGTCGGGCTGCCGCAGGCGGCGGACGGCAGCGGCGGCGAGTTCCCCCTTTTGGCCGAGCGCACCCTGGTACGCGACCTTCCCACGGCGTATGTGTGTCGGCATTTCGTCTGCGCGCGGCCTACGACGGATCCGGTCGAGCTCGCCGAGCAGTTGGGTGGGGTTCGCCCCTGATTCCGGTGGAGTAGCGTCAATTCCGGTTACCGGTGCGGCACTTGGGAAACGCGTTTTTCATTCGAGCGGCTCCTGAGTGTCATGTTCACTGCCTAGTCTCATGGCTTCGGGAGCCACGGGGGGTGGCTCCGAGACG
Organism: Streptomyces sp. NPDC046876; assembly: GCF_040645035.1. Lineage (NCBI taxonomy): Bacteria > Bacillati > Actinomycetota > Actinomycetes > Kitasatosporales > Streptomycetaceae > Streptomyces > Streptomyces sp. NPDC046876. The sequence goes on from NZ_JBEYXK010000001.1 coordinate 99,689, forward strand.
GCGCACCGGGGGGGGTGCGCCCGAGGGGGAAGCAGGGGCAGGCGGGCCGGGGGGCCGGCCTGATCCCCTGGGGGGTCGGCCGAGCGCGCCGCGGTGCGCTCTCGGCCGCATGGCTGTGGGGGGCAGTGTGGACACCTCTGTGTTCGTTTCCGCGTTCGTCGCCGTGCTGTCGGTCGCGCTGTTCTGGATGGCCGCCTTCACCCTGTGGTGGCAGATGCACGCCTGGCGCACGCCCGAGACGCTGGCCTCGACCCGCTTCGACCGGCCCGACGGCGAGGGCCGCCTCGCCTTCTCGCTGCTCCTGCCCGCCCGGCACGAGCAGGCCGTGCTCCGGCACACCATCGACCGGCTGCTGGAATCGACCCACACCGACTACGAGGTCATCGTCATCGTCGGCCACGACGACCCCGGCACCGCCGCCGTCGCCGAGGCCGCCGCCGCCCGGGCGCCCGAGCGCGTCCGGGTCGTCGTCGACCACAACGAGACCAAGAACAAGCCCAAGGCCCTCAACACCGCCCTCCCGCACTGCCGCGGCGACGTCGTCGGGGTCTTCGACGCCGAGGACCAGGTCCACCCCGAGCTGCTCGCCCACGTCGACCACGCCTTCCGCGCCACCGGCGCCGACGTGGTCCAGGGCGGGGTCCAGCTCATCAACTTCCACTCCAGCTGGTACAGCCTGCGCAACTGCCTGGAGTACTTCTTCTGGTTCCGCTCCCGGCTGCACCTGCACGCGGAGAAGGGGTTCATCCCGCTCGGCGGGAACACCGTCTTCGTCCGCACCGACGTGCTGCGCGAGGCCGGCGGCTGGGACCAGAACTGCCTGGCGGAGGACTGCGACCTGGGCGTGCGGCTGTCGTCGGCCGGCAAGAAGGTGGTCGTCGCGTACGACTCCGACATGGTCACCCGCGAGGAGACGCCCGGCTCGCTGCTGAGCCTGCTCAAGCAGCGCACCCGCTGGAACCAGGGCTTCCTGCAGGTCTACCGGAAGAAGGACTGGCAGCAGCTGCCCGGCCGCGGGCAGCGCTGGCTGGCCCGCTACACGCTGATGACCCCGTTCATGCAGGCGGCGACCGGGGTGATCATCCCGGTCAACGCCGCCGTCGCCCTCTTCCTCGACGTGCCCGTCGGCATTGCGATCATCACCTTCCTGCCGATGATCACCGCGATGGTCACCTTCGTCTTCGAGATCGTCGGGCTGCACGACTTCGGCCGCCAGTACGGGCTGCGCATCCGCCCCGTGCACTACGCCAAGCTCATCGCCGGCGGGCCCTTCTACCAGGTGATGCTGGCCGGCGCGGCGATCCGCGCGGTCTGGCGCGAGCAGCGCGGCCGCAACGAGTGGGAGCTGACCAGCCATACGGGGGCCCACCTGGCCGAGGTCCCCGCCGCGGATGCGGGCGCCACCGCCGCCCCGGCCGCGGCCGCCGCCGCCCCGGCCGCCGCCGGCGCCCTGGCCGCCCCGACCGCCGCGGTCTCCGCGCCCCCCGCAGCCTCCCTTGCCACCGCGTCCACCGCGAGCCGAGAGGAAAGCCACCCGTGACCGCCACCCTGCACCCGGCCGCGGATCCCCATACCGGCACGGCAGCCGCCGGCCCCACCGCCACCGACCCCACCGCCGCCGCCACCACCGAGCCCCGCGTCCCCGCCCCCCGCCGCGGCGGCCTCGGGGTGCGGCCCGCGCCGGCCCGGCCGCCGGTCCGCTTCCGCTCCTCCCGTCCCGACCTGCTGCTCTGCGGCGCCCTGCTGCTCGTGATCATCGCCGTACAGGGCTGGAACATCACCGACTTCCCGACACTGAGCGACGACGAGGGCACCTACCTCGCCCAGGCCTGGGCCGTCCAGCAGGGCGAGGGACTGGCCCACTACACCTACTGGTACGACCACCCGCCGCTCGGCTGGATCCAGATCGCGGCCCTGACCTACCTGCCGTCCCTCGTCGCGCCCGACTGGATGACCGTCGCGCCGATGCGCGTGTCGATGCTCGCCGTGTCCGCCGCGAGCTCGGTGCTGCTCTACGTCCTCGCGCGCCGCCTGTGGCTGCCGCGCTGGGCGTCCGGGCTCGCCATGGCCCTGTTCGGGCTCTCACCGCTCTCCGTGGTCCTGCAGCGGGAGATCTTCCTCGACAACATCGCCGTGATGTGGATGCTGCTGGCGTTCTGCCTGGCCGCCTCCCCGCGCCGGCACCTGTGGCACCACTTCGCGTCCGGACTGGCCGCCGCCACCGCCGTCCTGACCAAGGAGACGATGCTGGTGGTGCTGCCGGCGCTGCTGGTGACGATGTGGCGCCACAGCCACCCCGACACCCGCAAGTTCGCCGTCACCGGAGCCGTCACCGCCTGCGCCCTGATCGGACTCTCGTACCCCCTGTACGCCCTGCTCAACAGCGAACTCCTGCCCGGCGCCGGACACGTCTCCCTCCTCGACGGCATCACCTACCAGATGAGCCGCCCCGGCTCCGGCTTCCTCCTCACACCCGGCTCCGGCTCGAACGGCGTCCTGCGCTCCTGGCTCTACTACGACACCGTCCTGCCGCTCGGCGGACTGGCCGGCGCCCTCCTGCTCCTCGCCGTCCTCCGGCGCTCCGTCACCGCCCGCGCCCTGGCCGGCCCGGCGCTGGCCGCCGCCCTCCTCGCCGCCGTCGCCCTGCGCCCCTCCGGCTACCTGCCGGCGATGTACGTGATCCAGGCGCTGCCGTTCCTCGCGCTGGTCCTCGCCGCCGCGGCGGCCGCCGTCGCCCACGCCGTACTGCGCCGCCGCCGCGGACCCGCCGAGCGCCGGGCCCTCACGTACGGGCGCCGGCTGCTGCTCGGCGCCCTCGCCGTCGCGGCCGCCGCGTACGTCCTGCCGCGCTGGTACGAGGGCGACCGCACCGCGCTCACGGCCGACGCCAACGCCCCGTACCGGCAGGCCGCGGCCTGGCTCGGGCACGAGGTCCCCGACCCGGCGCACACCCGGGTCCTGCTCGACGACGCCCTGTGGCTGGACGCCGTCCACCACGGCTACGAGCCCGGCCTCGGCGCGATCTGGTTCTACAAAGCGGACCTCGACCCGGCGGTCACCAGGACCCTCCCGCACGGCTGGCGCGACATCGACTACGTCGTCTCCTCGCCCACCGTCCGCCGCGACGCCCGCGACCTGCCGAACGTCCGGGCGGCGCTGGAGCATTCGACGGCCGTGGCCGTCTTCGGCTCCGGCGAGGACCGCATCGAGATCCGCCGGACCGACTCCGCCGACCGCCCGAACGGGAGCTGACCCCGCATGACCGACCTGGCCACGTCCCACGTGCGGCAGCCGGCGGAGGAACCCGCCCGCGGCAGCGTCACCCTGATCATCCCGACCTTCAACGAGGCCGCGAACATAGGTGAACTGCTCTCCCGGCTCGCCGACTCCCTCCCCGCCGGCCCGCCCTGCGAGGTCCTCTTCGTCGACGACTCCACGGACGACACCCCGGCCGTGATCGAGAAGGCCGCACCGGCCTGCCCCTTCCCGGTCGCGGTCCTGCACCGGGAGACCGCGCGCGGCGGCCTCGGCGGCGCCGTCGTCGAGGGCATCGCCCGCGCGGAGACCGACTGGATCGTCGTCATGGACGCCGACCTCCAGCACCCGCCCCACCTGGTGCCCGAACTCGTCGGCGAGGGCGAGCGCACCGGCGCCGAACTCGTCGTGGCCTCCCGCTACCTGCCGGGCGGCAGCCGCGCCGGCCTCGCCGGCAGCTACCGCGTTGCCGTCTCGCGCGGCGCGACCTGGCTGGCCAAAGGCCTCTTCCCGCGCGCCCTGCGCGGGATCAGCGACCCGATGAGCGGCTTCTTCGCGATGCGCCGCCGGGTCGTGGCCGCCGACGCCCTCAAACCCCTCGGCTACAAGATCCTGCTGGAGCTGGCCGTGCGCTCCCGCCCCGCGAAGGTCGCCGAGGTGCCGTTCGTCTTCCAGGACCGCCATGCCGGCGCCTCCAAGTCCAGCGCCCGCGAGGGCGTGCGGTTCCTCGCCCACCTCGCCGCGCTGCGGTCCGCGACCCCACTGGCCCGGATGATCGGCTTCGGGCTGATCGGGCTCTCCGGCTTCGTCCCGAACCTGCTCGCGCTGTGGCTGCTCACCCACGCCGGGCTGCACTACCTGCCCGCCGAGATCGCCGCCAACCAGGCCGGCGTGCTGTGGAACTTCCTCCTCATCGAGCTGCTGCTCTTCCGCGACCGGCGCCGGCACCGGCACTGGGCGGACCGCCTAGGCCGCTTCGCCCTGCTCGCCAACGCCGACCTGCTGCTGCGCATCCCGCTGATCGCCCTGTTCGTCGACCGGTTCGCCATGGCCGTGCTGCCCGCCACCGCGCTCGCCCTGGTCACCACCTTCGTCCTGCGGTTCGCGGCCACCGAGGCCCTCGTCTACCTGCCGCGAAGGTCCTCCCGTACCGCCGGCACCTCCCGTACCCCGTACACCACCAGGAGTTGAGCCGCACAGAAGGGAAACGTCCATGCCACGCTCCATTCGGCGGCGGGCCGCCCTGGCCGCCGTCGGGGCGATGACCGCGGGCCTGCTGCTGACCGCACCGCAGCAGGCCACCGCCGGACCGCCCAACCTGCTCACCAACCCCGGATTCGAGACCGCCGGCGCGCCCGGCGCCGACATGCCGTCCTGCTGGGAGAAGTCCGGCTGGGGCGACAACGACTTCTCCTTCACCACCGTCGCCGACGCCCACAGCGGCACCAAGGCCATGCGGGTCTCCCTCACCCGCCGGGTGACCGGCGACCGCAAGGCCCTGGTCACCGAAAACGCCACCTGCGCCCCGACCGTCGTACCGGGCAAGCAGTACGACCTGTCCGCCTGGTACAAGTCGGACACCCCGGACGTGTCGGTGACCGTCTTCCGGCACGACACCACCGCCGGCTGGCAGTACTGGACCGACCTGCAGAACCCGCCGGTCAGCGCCGGCTGGGCGCGCACCGAGGTGCGCACGCCCGCCGTCCCGCCGAACACCGACAAGATCACCTGGGGGCTGTCCGTCTACGGCACGGGCACGCTGACCACCGACGACTACGCCGTCGAGGAGGTCGGCGCGGTCCCGCCGCAGCCCGGCTGCACCGGCACCCCGCAGGAGTGCGCCAAGGGCGCCTGGGAGGTGATCCCGGCGAAGAACCCGGTCCGCTCGATGCACGCCGTCGTCCTGAATGGGGGCACCTCCCAGACGGAGTCTGGGGGAGGCAAGGTGCTGCTCATCGCGGGCTCCGGCAACGACATCTCCCAGTTCAACGCCGGCACCTTCACCTCGGCCGTGTACGACCCCGCGACCGGTAGTTTCAAGACGATCCCGACGCCGGTCGACATGTTCTGCTCCGGCCACGTGCAGCTCTCGGACGGCCGGGTCCTGGTGATGAGCGGCAACAAGGGCTACCCGTCCGCCGACGGCAAGATCGGCTACCAGGGGCTGAAGGACTCGTACCTCTTCGACCCGGCGACCGAGACGTACACGAAGACCAACGACATGAACGGCGGGCACTGGTACCCGTCGGCGACGGTCCTCGGCAACGGCGACGTGATCTCCTTCGGCGGCCTGAAGGAGGACTCCACGGGCAACGTCACCGCGGAGAAGTTCTCGGCGGCGCAGGGCAAGTGGCTGCCGATGAACGAGGTCAACCAGACCTGGTCGTACTGGGGCCTGTACCCGTCGATGATCCTCATGCAGGACGGGCGGCTCTTCTACTCCGGCAGCCACACCTTCGGCAACGGCACCCAGGGCAGCGGCGCCTCGATCTACGACTACGGCGCGAACACGATCACCGACGTGCCCGGCCTGCGCAAGAAGGACGAGCGCGACGAGTCGGCGAGCGTGCTGCTGCCGCCCGCACAGGACCAGCGGGTGCTCACCGTGGGCGGCGGCAACAACGAGACCAACCCGGCGGCGAACCGGCTGACCGACCTGATCGACCTCAAGGCCGCGAACCCCTCCTACCGGGCCGGCCCGGACCTCCCGCAGGGCCTGGTCGACACCGGCGCCGGCAAGCGCCCGCAGGCCGGAGCCGAGGGCAAGATGTACGTCTCGGCCGTCCTGCTGCCCGACGGCAAGGTGCTGGAGACCGGCGGCGGACTCCACGACCGGGCCGACCCGGTGTACGAGGCCTCCTTCTTCGACCCGGTGACCGACACCTACCAGGCGGGCCTGCCGTCCGACCCGATCCCGCGGACGTACCACTCGGGGGCCTTCCTGCTGCCCGACGGGCGCGTGATGACGGTCGGCGACAACCCGGGCAACGGCACGTACAACCACAACGTGTCGATCTACACGCCGCCGTACCTGTTCAAGGGCCCGCGCCCGAAGCTGACCTCGGTGATCGACACGCAGTGGGTGTACGGGGACACGCAGCGGATCACCGTGGACCGGCCGATCGCCAAGGCGGAGCTGATCCGCCCGGCGGCGGTCACCCACTCCTCGGACCCCAACCAGCGGTTCGTGGACCTGCCGATGACGGTGGTCAACAACACCACCGTCGACCTCAACGTCACCAGCAACCCCAACCTGGCGCCGCCCGGCTGGTACATGCTCTTCGGGGTCGACGCGAACGGCATCCCGTCGGTGGCCACCTGGGTGCACCTCGGCGGCCCCTCGGCCCTCGCCGCCACCGGGCAGGAGCCCTCGCCGCACGTCCACGACTTCGCCGACGCCCCGCAGGCGGCGCCGAAGCAGAACCCGCAGCGCCGGGACTCCGTCCCGGTCGCCCCGAGCACCGCCGGCTGCGACCGCCACTACGGCACCGTCAACCAGTGCGTCCCGACGGCCTTCCCGGCGGAGGTGAAGGACACCACCGAGGCCCGCTGCGACTGGCTGGCCGCCCATCACTACCCGGCGCGGATGAAGGTCCACGGCAGCGACCCGCTCCGCCTGGACCCGGACCACGACGGCCGCGCCTGCGGCTAGCAGCAGGGGAGCAGTGGCCAGGCCCGGCCCGTGTCACGTCATGGACGTCACGGGCCGGTCTTGGGCAGGCAGTTCTTCCGGTACGCCTCGTCGTAGGCGGTGTCGTAGCCGACGCGGTAGCCGTTCTGGAAGGCGATGACGAGCGGGTCGGTGCCCGGGGTCAGGTTGGCGTTGGGCCGGGTGTTGTTGCAGGACTTGGCGTCCTGCGCGCCCAGGGTCTCACCGGACTGTTTGCCCAGTGCGAACATGCTCTCCTGCGTCTGCTGCGTGCCCGGGGGCGGCGGCGGGGGCTTCGGCGGCGTCTGCTTGCCGGCGCAGTTCTTGTTGTACGCGGCCGCGTACGCCGTGTCGTAGCCGTACTTCCAGCCCGCGATCTTCCCCTGCTCGAAGACCGTGGGCTTGACCGGGGCCAGCGGCATCGTCCGCCGCGCGCAGAAGGGCTGGCTGCCGTCCACCATGCCGGCGGCGCGGCCCTGCCGCACACCCTCGCGGCAGCCCAGGGTGTACTGGTCGGTCTTGGTGGACAGCTGGTGGCAGATCGTGGGGACGGCCGCCGCGCCGGTGCCCGCCGCGGCGTCCGCGGCCGCCGCGGCGGGCACCGGCGCAAGAGCCAGGATCATGCAGGGAGCGAGCAGGGCCCGGTGCTGCCGGGGCTTCATGACGTACCCTCCGGGACTTCGGTGATCTTCCCCGAGCCGGCCGACTGGCGGACCTTCCCCCGTTCGACGGTACGCCGGGCCGCCCCGGCCCGCGCGGGCGCGCCGACCGGGCCGGCCGCACGGCCTTGCGCTCCCTAGTGCTGGTAGGCGGCGAGCGAGATGCCGACGTAGTGGGCGACGAACGCCGCGAGGGTCAGGGAGTGGAAGACCTCGTGGAAGCCGAAGAAGCGGGGCGAGGGGTTGGGCCGCTTGATCCCGTAGATGACCCCGCCCGCGCTGTACAGCAGGCCCCCGACGATCACCAGGACGAGCACGGCGATGCCGCCGGTGCGCAGGAAGTCGGGCAGGAAGAAGACCGCCGCCCAGCCCATCGCTATGTAGCAGGGCGTGTAGAGCCAGCGCGGGGCGCCGACCCAGAAGACGCGGAAGGCGATCCCGGCCGCGGCCGCGATCCACACGGCCCACAGCAGCGTCCGTCCGGTGGAGGGCGGGAGCAGGAGCACCGTCAGCGGGGTATAGGTCCCCGCGATGATGAGGAAGATGTTGGCGTGGTCGAGCCGGCGCAGGATGGCCTCGCCCCGCGGGCCCCAGGTGCCGCGGTGGTACACGGCGCTGACACCGAAGAGCAGGCAGGCCGTGAGGACGTACACCCCGCAGGCGACGCGCGCCTTGGTCGATTCGGTGAAGGCCATCAGCGCCAGGCCGGCGACGACCACGGCGGGGAACATCCCGGTGTGCAGCCAGCCGCGCATGAGCGGCTTGGCCTCCGGCGCGGCGGCGGCCGGTACGGCTGCGGCGTCAGAAGTCATGGGCGCCATGCTACCTACGGGTCCGTAGGTTTCCGTTAGTGCGCTTTACGGAAGATTGACGGGAGTGGCGATGCTCACGTGAGAGGCCCCCTGGACATATGCGCACATGCACCGGATGATCAGATGAGTGCGGTCGGCACCGGATGAGCGGAGCGCGAAGCGTCCGGGTCGCAGCCCCCACGGGGCATACACCAAACAAACCCCTCAACAAGGAGCAATCGTGGCGCGCGACAACGCGGCTCCCACCACCGTCCCGACGAACCACCAGGCGCTGATCGCCTGGGTTGACGAGATCGCAGCGATCACCCAGCCCGACAGCATCGTGTGGTGCGACGGTTCCGAGGCGGAGTACGAGCGCCTGTGCGAGGAGCTCGTCGCCAAGGGAACGTTCAAGAAGCTCGACGAGACCAAGCGCCCGAACTCGTACTACGCCGCCTCCGACCCCTCCGACGTCGCGCGCGTCGAGGACCGGACCTTCATCTGCTCCGAGAAGGAAGAGGACGCGGGCCCGACCAACCACTGGAAGGCCCCGGCGGAGATGAGGGACATCTTCACCGGCGAGAAGGGGATCTTCCGCGGCTCCATGAAGGGCCGGACGATGTACGTCGTCCCGTTCTGCATGGGCCCCCTCGGCTCCGAGCTTTCCGCGATCGGCGTCGAGATCACCGACTCCGCCTACGTCGCGGTCGCCATGCGCACCATGACCCGCATGGGCAAGGCCGTCCTCGACGAGCTCGGCACCGACGGCTTCTTCGTCAAGGCCGTCCACACCCTCGGCGCTCCGCTCGCCGAGGGCCAGGCCGACGTGCCGTGGCCCTGCAACACCACCAAGTACATCTCGCACTTCCCCGAGACCCGCGAGATCTGGTCCTACGGCTCCGGCTACGGCGGCAACGCCCTGCTCGGCAAGAAGTGCTACGCCCTGCGCATCGCGTCCGTCATGGCCCGCGACGAGGGCTGGCTCGCCGAGCACATGCTGATCCTCAAGCTCACCCCGCCGCAGGGTGAGGCCAAGTACGTGGCGGCCGCGTTCCCGTCCGCCTGTGGCAAGACCAACCTCGCCATGCTGGAGCCCACGATCCCCGGCTGGACGGTCGAGACCATCGGCGACGACATCGCCTGGATGCGCTTCGGCGAGGACGGCCGCCTCTACGCGATCAACCCGGAGGCCGGCTTCTTCGGCGTCGCCCCCGGCACCGGCGAGCACACCAACGCCAACGCCATGAAGACGATGTACGCCAACACCGTCTTCACCAACGTCGCGCTCACCCCCGACGGCGGCGATGTGTGGTGGGAGGGCATGACCGAGGAGCCCCCCGCCCACCTCATCGACTGGAAGGGCAACGCCTGGACCCCGGAGTCCGAGACTCCGGCCGCCCACCCCAACGCCCGCTTCGCCGTCCCGGCCGCCCAGTGCCCGACGATCGCCCCCGAGTGGGAGGACCCCAAGGGCGTCCCGATCTCCGCGATCCTCTTCGGCGGCCGCCGCGCCTCCGCCGTCCCGCTGGTCACCGAGTCCTTCGACTGGAACCACGGCGTCTTCATCGGCTCGAACATCGCCTCCGAGAAGACCGCCGCCGCCGAGGGCAAGGTCGGCGAGCTGCGCCGCGACCCGTTCGCCATGCTGCCGTTCTGCGGCTACAACATGGGCGACTACATGGCCCACTGGATCAAGGTCGGTGCCTCCGCGGACCAGGCCAAGCTCCCGAAGATCTACTACGTGAACTGGTTCCGCAAGAACGACGCGGGCAAGTTCGTCTGGCCCGGCTTCGGCGAGAACAGCCGCGTCCTGAAGTGGATCGTCGGCCGCCTCGACGGCACCGCCGAGGGCGTCGAGACCCCCATCGGCATCCTGCCGACCAAGGCCGCCCTCGACCTCGACGGCCTCGAGATCGCCGACGCGGACCTCGACTTCCTCCTCACCGTCGACAAGGAGGTCTGGCGCGAGGAGGCCGCCCTGGTCCCCGAGCACCTCAACACCTACGGCGACCACACTCCCAAGGAGCTGTGGGACCAGTACCACGCGCTCGTCGAGCGCCTGGGCTGAGCCGGCCGCCCCTTCACGGGGCACCCCGTCAAGGGGCGGGCCCTGAAGAAGGGCCGATGAACGTGGGAGTCCCCGACCAAGCGATTCCCACCGCTGTGGGAGCCCCCGACCAAGCGGCGCCCACCGCAGCCACGGCCTGACACCCCTGGTCAGGAGCGTCCGCGCTCCTCCAGGTAGGTCGTGTGCGTCTGCTGGCGGCGGGCCTCCGTCTCACGGAGGTCCGCCGCCACGCGTTCCGCCTCCTCGTGCAGCAGCGCCAGCTGCCGCTCCAGGTGCCCCTCCGGCGACTCCCCGCCCGGCGTGATCCGCGTCCACCAGCGGGTCCGGTTGTACGTGTCCACGCACTCCGGCACGTCCACCACGATCGCCCGCGACAGCGCGTGCACCGCCTCCGCCTCGCCGGCCAGCACCTCGGCCACCCACCCCGGCTCCAGCAGGGCCCCGTACAGCTCGAGCAGTTCCGCGAGGCGGCCCTCGGCCGGAGCCGGCAGCTCCACCTCCGCCAGGTACTCCTTCAACCGCCCGAACCGCTCGCGCACCTCGTCCAGCCGGTCGGTCGGGTTCCCGGGCGGCGGCGGCGCGGGCGGCTCCGGCGGGGCGAGCAGCGCCCCCGCGCCGTACAGCCCGGCCACGACCGCCGGCCACCAGGTGCCGGCGGCCCCCGTCAGGGTCAGCCCCACTCCGGCCACGCCGCAGGCACAACCAGCCAGGTTCTTCTTCGACTCCAGGTACCGCAGGGCCGCGCTCTTCGACGCCGCCCGCTCCCGGCCCCTGCTCGCTCTACTGGTAGCCACGGATCTCCTCGAAGGCCCCCCGGAGCGACCCGTTGCCGCCCGTCGCGTCGAAGAGCCGCCCGCCGGTCACCTCCGTGATCCGGCTGAGCTCCTTGCGGTCGGAGTCGCCGAAGACGACCGCGAAGACCGGCGTGTGCTTCTGCGCCTCCGGCAGGCCCGCGTAGAACGTCTCGAAGTCCTTCGCCCGGTCCCCGCTCTCCCCGTCCGTCATCAGCACGATCGAGGTGAACGCGTCCGCGTTGCCCTTGCCCAGGTGCTCGTACGCCGCCTTCAGGCTCGCGTACACCGCCGTGCCCCCGTCGGGCGACAGCGACTTCACGTCCCCGCGGATCGCGTCCAGCGCCGGCTGCGGATTGCCCGGCTCGACGACGTGCGTCAGCACCTTCTTCACCTTGTCCCCGAACGGCAGCAAGGTCACCTCCTCGCGGTCCCGGAACCGCTGCCCGGGCCCCGAACTCCCCGTGCCCGTCAGCTCGGTGAGCGCGTCGCGCAGCCGGCCGATCCGGTTCTCCTCCGCCATCGAACCCGAGGTGTCCAGCACGTACACCGTCCGCGAGGGCCTGCGCAGCTCGTTCTCGTAGCTCGCCAGCAGCCCGTCCGCGACCGGCCGGGTCCCCGGGAACGGCAGCTCGCGCCGCTTCTCCGCGTTCAGCCCGGCCGCGGGCGCCACCCCGGCCGCGACCGGCCGGCGCAGCGTCCGCTCCGTGATCGCCTTCTGCGCCTCGCCGCCCCGCAGCCAGTCCGTCAGGGCCCGCCCCGACTCGCGCGCCCCGGCGGGCGCCGAGGTCAGCAGCGTCAGCGGGTAGTGCGCGGTGACCACGCCGTCGCGCGGCCGGATCACCGTCAGGTTCGTCTTCGCGTCCCGGTTCATCGACAGCAGCACGGACTCGTAGTTGATCAGCGCGTCCACGTCGCCGCGCTTGGTGTACGCGGTCGCGAGCCAGCCGGAGGAGCCCGACGTCAGCCGCTGCCCGGCGAAGAACTGCTTCAGCTTCGGCTGGGCCCCCTGCACGTCCGCGTCCGTCAGCGCCGCCTGCGCGCCCGAGAGCCCCGACGCCACCGACACCAGCGCCGAGAAACCCGAGTTGGACCGCACCGGGTCGGTCATCCCGTACGTCAGCTTTCCCGCAGCCACCGCCTCGTGCACGGCCGACCAGGTCACCTCCTCGGGCTTCCAGCCGAGCCGGGCCAGCGCGTCGGGCCGCACACCCAGCGCGACCGGCGAGGACATCACCGGAGTCTCACTGCTGAGCTTCCCGGCGGCCTCGGGCCGCAGCCGCAGGTAGTCGTTGGAGGACAGCCAGATCGCGTCGTACTTGCCGTCGGCCCTGCCGGAGGCAACCTGCTCGGCCGCATCCAGCGTCCCCGACCAGGTCAACTCGACACTCACCCCGGTGGCGGCCTTCGCCGACTTGAGCACCGGCTCCATGTCGGCGAGCTCACTGGACGCCAGCACCCGCAGCTTGCCGTCCTGGTACTTCGACTCGCTGGGCTTGGCAGACCCGTCGGACGTACACCCCGCCACCCCCACCAGGGACAGGAACGCGAGAGACGACGCCAGCAATCTCAGCCTCGCCGACAATCTCAGCCTCGCCGGCGTTTGAGGCGTTGGGGGTACCCCCAGCGGTAGCTGGGGGAGGGTCCGGGGGCGGAGCCCCCGGTTTCGGGAAGGGGCGGGGCGGGGAGAAGCTCCGCGCAGCGGCCACCAACCGGCACGGCTCACAGCGCACCCCCGTCCAGCACCCCGCCGGAGGCACGGGTACGCGCCAGGTACGACGACGCCGCCTCCAGCTCCCCCGTCAGGGACTCCACGGTCGCCGCCATGCTCTCGGCGGCCTGCACCTTGAACGAGTCGATCGCGTCCAGCGTCCGGTAGATCTGCGCGAACGCCGCCCGCAACGTCTCCGCCCCCACCGCCGGATCGGCGGCGATCCGCTGGACCTCCCCGCTCTGCGAGGCCAGCATCTCCGCGTTGCCCCGGATCAGCTCCTCGGTCGTCGACCGCAGCGCCCCCACCTGCTCGACCACCCGCCGCTGGTTGTCCAGCGCCGAGGCCAGCATGACCGCGATCCGCAGCGCCGACACCGTGGTCGTCGCCGCCCGGTCCACGCCCCTGATCAGCTCGTCGTTGGTGCGCCGGACCACGTCCATCGCCAGATAGCCCTGCGCGCACACCGCCAGCTGGGTCAGCAGGTCCTGGTGCTTCTGCCGGACCGGGAAGAGCAGGTCGGCGCGGAGCGCGTCGGCCGCCTCCGGGTCCGTGGCGGAGGCTTGCGCGATCCGCTGCTCCACGGCCGCGTCCAGGGCCTCGGTGAGCACCGCGTACTCCTGGAGCCGGGCCATGGTCTCCCACAGCCGGGTCCGCTCGGTGTGCAGGGCCGCGTTGTCGCGGCGCAGCTCGTCCTGGCCGCCGCGCAGGGCGCCCACGATCCGGTTGAGGGTGGTCTGGGAGGAGGCGTACTTCGCCACGTGGTCGCGGAACCGGTTGCCGCCCGGCAGCTTCGCCAGCAGCTTGCGGGCCCCCTTGGCGGGGGTGTCCCGCGGGTCGAGGTCCTCGACGGTGCGCCGCAGCTCGACCAGCGAGCCCGCCACCCGGGCCTGGGCGTCGCCGCCCCCGCCCGGGCCGCCGGAGCCGGAGGGGCCGAGGGCGCGCACGGCCCGCTCCAGCATCCGGTTGGACTGTTGGGCGGCGGTGCGCATGTCGGCGGCGCCGAGCGCGGTGATCTCGCCGATGCGGCCGGCGAACTCGGGGGAGCGGGCGTCGATCCAGGCCAGGGCGTCGACGTACTCCCCGGCCCGGCGGGCCATCTCGTCGCGGACCCCGTCCTCGAGCGGGACCAGTCCGGCGGCCTGCTCCCGCTTCACGGCGGGCACGGGCTCGGGTGCGTTGAGGACGAGCGGGCCGTCCTCGGGAGGTGACAGTGTCATCGGTGGTGGTCCCCCTAGCCCTTGGCGCGCTCGGCCAGCGCCATGAGGATCTTGACGGTGGGTGCGCTGACCTGGCGGATGCCGGTCAGCTCCGGGTTGAGGTAGGCGCCGTGCGCGGCGGTCGCGGCGGTGAACTCGGGCACGCCGTCCTGCGGCCGGAACCCGTGCTTGACCGCGAGTGCGCGCAGCTTGGGGTCGGTGGCCAGCAGGGTGCCGAGCTCCCTGGCGCTCTCCTTGATCGGGACGAAGGTGTGCGGGGAGTTGACGGTGGTGTCCGGGTAGAGGACGACCATGTCGCCGGGGGCCTGCTTCTGCTGGACCAGGGCCGCCACCTGGGACTCGTACGCGAGGATGAGCGGTTCGCCGCTGCCGCTGATGAAGGCCCGGAACGGGTCGTCGGTGCTCGGCTCCAGGGCGCCCTGGACGGAGATCAGCTTCCGCATCAGGGGCGCGGTCCGCTCGATCGCCGCGTCGTCGGCGACGACCTTGTTGTCGTTGGCGACGTTGGAGGTGGCGGCGAGGAACAGCGCGCCGGAGTTGGAGGTGGCCGGGTCGGTGGTCTTGATGAACACGGTCCCGGTGAGCTCCGCGTACGGGGCGGAGCCGGGCAGCTGCTGCCAGGTGCGGTCCTCGCCGGCGGCCTTGAGGTAGGGGCCCATGAGCAGGGTCCCGGAGTTCTTGCCGGTCATCTTCACCAGGCCGCCGTCGGCGAGGACCTTGGCGGCGTTGGCGCGGGCGATGACGACGAGCGGGGAGAAGAAGGGCTTGGCGGTCTGCGCGCCCTTCACCCCGGCCGCGGCCTCGATCTCCGCCGCCGGCTCGCTGCTGCCCGGGAAGGCGAAGTCGTACTTGTCCAGGGCGAGTCGGTCCATCGCCCAGGAGCCGGAGGTCTCGGTCTGTACGGTGTAGCCCTTGTCCTTCAGGGCCTTGACGACGTCGGGATCGCGGAAGTACTCGGACTTCTCCGATCCGATCACGCCATGCACGGTCTTCGTTGCCGTGCCCCCGGTCCCGCCATCTCCTCGGAACGCGACGATGTAGATCACACCGCCGAGGAGGAGGACGGCCAGGGCGATTGCCAGGATGCGTCTCACGGGGGCAGCCTGCTCACGGAAACCCACATTCCACGGCGAGTTGGGTGAACGCCGGGTGACCAAGCGGTCCCACTTCGAAATGCCGTATGAATCGGCGGGTGCTGGCAGCGGGGGCGGCGGGCCGCCAGGATCGTGGCATGGCCGTGAGCGTGAGCGGGAGCGTGGGCGCGTTGAGGTGGCAGGGCTGGCTGGTCGGGCTGGTGGCCCTGGCCGCCGGGCTCGTGTTCGCCCCGTTGGGTCTGTACGTGTGGGCCAGCGGCGGCCCGGGCGGGGCGGGGGCGGCCGGAGCCGGTCCTCCGCGGGCCGCGGTGGAGGACGTACGGGTCAGCGGGTGCCGGGTCGATCCGGTGAGCCGGCGCGTGGTCGCCGCCGTGGAGGTGGCGGGCCGGCCCGGGGGCGTCGGCGCGTACGTCGTCACGGTGGAGTTCCGTGAGAAGGCCGAGGCGGCCCCGGGCGAGCGGGCGGCCCAGGCGCTGGTGAAGGTCCCGGGCGTCGCCCCGGGTGCCACGGAGCGCGGCGAGGCCGTCGGCCCGGTCTGGCCGGCGGCGACGGTGCCGTGGTGCGGCGTGGCGGGGGCGGAGTTCGAGCGGGCGCCGTGACGCGGGCGCAGGCCGGCCGCCCCGGCATGGCGCCCGGTCCGGAGCCTCCGCGGCCCCGGACCGGGGCCGGTCAGAGGCTGCCGGTCGGCTTCGGCAAGGCCAAGGCGGCGGCGTGCGCGTCCATGCGCTCGGCGGCGAGGATCGCGACGGTGGTGTCGGCGCGGGACGCGGCCACGACCAGCGCCCGGCCGGCGAGGTCGTGGGCCCGCTGGTGCAGCTTGGCGGGGTCCGCGGCCGCGGCGTGCGGCGCACGGGCGGGCTCGCTGCCACGCAGGCGCGCCACCTCGGCGGCGATGCGCGCGGCGGCACCGTCGAGGCCCAGCTCGTCGGTGACCGTGAGCAGGGCCGACAGGTGCCCCGCGAGCTGCATGTCCAGCGCCTCGGCGCGGCTGCTGTGCGGGTACCCGCCGGAGTGGTCGGCGTGATGGTCGGAGTGGCGGCCGCCCACACGGTGGACGGCCGGCTTGGTCCGGATCGGCTCGTACATAGGTGGCCTCCTGCGTGTCAGGAGACCATCCTACATTGGATTCGTTCTAAAGTTGTGCTTGATCTTGACTTGAGTCAGGTTGGAGCCCCGCTCGCGGCGGGCGCCGGGTCGCTGACGGCGCGGCTCTACGGCTGGCCGTACGGCTCTACGGCTGGCCGTACCCGTCCAGGAACTTCCCGATGCGTGTCACCGCGTCCGCCAGGTCCTTCGCGTTCGGCAGCGTCACGATGCGGAAGTGGTCCGGCTCGTGCCAGTTGAAGCCCGTACCGTGCACCACCATGATCTTCTCGGCGCGCAGGAGGTCCAGGACCATCTGGCGGTCGTCCTTGATCTTGTAGACGGCCGGGTCGAGCTTCGGGAACAGGTACAGCGCACCCTTCGGCTTCACGCAGGTGACGCCGGGGATCTGCGTCAGCAGGTCGTACGCGGTGTCGCGCTGCTCCAGCAGCCGGCCGCCCGGCAGCACCAGGTCCTCGATCGACTGCCGGCCGCCGAGGGCCGTCGCGACGGCGTGCTGCGAGGGCATGTTGGCGCACAGGCGCATGTTGGCCAGGATCGTCAGGCCCTCGATGTACGAGGCCGCGTGCTTCTTCGGGCCGCAGACCGCCATCCAGCCGGACCGGTACCCGGCGACGCGGTAGTTCTTGGACAGCCCGCTGAAGGTGAGGGTCAGCAGGTCCGGCGCGATCACGGCGGTGTTCGTGTGCGTGGCGCCGTCGTAGAGGATCCGGTCGTAGATCTCGTCGGAGCAGACGATCAGGTTGTGGCGGCGGGCGATGTCCGTCAGGCCGCGCAGCATCTCGTCGTCGTAGACGGCGCCGGTCGGGTTGTTCGGGTTGATGATCACGATCGCGCGGGTGCGGTCGGTGATCTTGCGCTCGATGTCGGCGAGGTCGGGCATCCAGTCGGACTGCTCGTCGCACCGGTAGTGCACGGCGGTGCCGCCGGCGAGGTTCACGGAGGCGGTCCACAGCGGGTAGTCCGGCGCCGGGACGAGCACCTCGTCGCCGTCGTCGAGCAGCGCCTGCATCGACATCTGGATCAGCTCGGAAACGCCGTTGCCGAGGTAGATGTCCTCGACGTCCAGGTCGATGCCCTTGGTCTGGTAGTGCTGCATGACCGCGCGGCGCGCGGAGAGCAGCCCCTTCGCGTCCCCGTAGCCGTGGGCGTTGCCCAGGTTGCGGAGCATGTCCTCGAGGATCTCCGGCGGGCACTCGAAGCCGAAGGCCGCGGGGTTGCCGGTGTTCAGCTTGAGGATGCGATGACCTGCTGCTTCGAGTCGCATGGCCTCTTCGAGCACGGGGCCGCGGATCTCGTAGCAGACATTGGCGAGTTTTGTTGACTGGATCACCTGCATGACGGGAGCTTACGGGCCTGGCGGCGGGCCCGCTGCGGTTTCCCGGCCGTGCCCGGGGAGGTGAAATGCCCCGATTCGCGGGATGGGAGGGTGGCGGCACGGTCCACCCTTGGAAACGGGTGCCGAGCCTGGCCCCGACCTGCGGAATCGTTGGGGTGCGGAGGGTGAGCGTCCGGTCGGTGTTGCGCTCGTCACCTCGGCTGGGGAGCGGGGCGGGGCGGCCGGGGAGTGTCAGTGGCCCTGCCTACCGTGGGCGGATGACACCGCTGCAGATCATCAAAGGGGACGCGACGAGTCCGCAGGCCAAGGGGCCGAAGATCATCGCCCATGTCTGCAACGACATCGGCGGCTGGGGCAAGGGCTTCGTCCTCGCCCTCTCGAAACGCTGGCCCGAGCCCGAGGCCGACTACCGGGCCTGGCACCGGGGGCGCGCCGGCAACGACTTCGGGCTGGGCGCGGTCCGGCTGGTCCGGGTCCGACCGGACACCTGGGTCGCCAACATGGTCGGCCAGCGCGGCATACGCACCGGCAGCGCCGGCGTCCCGATCCGCTACGACGCGGTGGAACGCTGCCTGGCCGCCCTCGCCGACCACGCCGTCGAGCTGGATGCCTCCGTCCACATGCCACGCATCGGCTGCGGCCTGGCGGGCGGCAAGTGGTCCCGCATCGAACCGCTGATCAGGGGGGCGCTGTGCGAGCGGGGGGTGGCGGTGACGGTGTACGACCACGGGTGAGGGGGCCTGGGGATGCGGGGGCTTGGGGATGTGGGGCCTGGGGCTTGGGGACGTGGGGGCTTGGGGTACGTGGCGGCTTGGGGCCGTGGGGGTTGCTCCGTTCAGGCGACGGCGGATCGATTCGGCAGGGGCAGGCCAGTGACCCGGAAGGCGGTGCGCCGGAAAGGTGGCTCCCACACGTTGTTGCTCCTTGTGAAGGGATTCCCTTTCCATGCGTTTTCGCAATGCCGCCGTCGCCGCCTTCGGCGCGCTGACCCTCGCCCTGGCCATCCCCGCCTCCGCGACCGCGGCCACGGGTAACTTCTACTACCTGTACAGCGGCCTGGACGGCCGCCCGCAGGTCGGCGTACTGGAGAACCCGGCCGGCGGGGAGTGCCACACCCTGCCCGAGGTCGCGGACCCGGACGCCAGCTCCCCGGCCCACTCGCCGCGCAACCTGACCAACTCGACGGCGGTGGTCTTCACCGAGCCCGACTGCACGGGCGACTACTACTCCCTCCGCCCGGGCGGCCGCGCAAGCGAACGCCTCCTCCTCCGCTCGGTCGTCTTCGGCTGAGCGCACCGGCTGGCGGCGGGCCCCCGGGCCGGGGCCGGCGGGGGGCTGGCCGGGGCTTCGGGGGGCGGGGGACCGGGCAGGGCGGGACGACTCGGCCGGCCGACCGGAGGCCGAGGGGGCGGCCGTTCCCGGGACGGGACCGGCTGGTCGGGCGGGGGCTGGGAGCGGGCCCGAGGGGCGGGGGCGCGTCTGCTGGGCGGGGGCCTCGTGGGAACGGGGTCACGGTGGGGCGGGGTCGGGGAGTGTCCGGGGGCTTCCCGGCCGCCCATTGTCCTTTCGGTTCGCGCCGGCCCGTCAAGGGCGCTCCTTCGTCGCGTCGCTTCGCGATGTCGCTACGCTCCACCCTTGACAGGCCGACACGAACCGAAATGCCAAAGAGCTGCCGGGAAGCCCCCGAAGGATGGCCAGGGGGTCAAGTCCAGCCCCCACCCTCGTCAGAGAGACCGATCGGGGTCCCGATGTGCAGAATCCTTCCTCCCCGCATTACCACCCCCGCCCGGCACCGGGCACGCGGGAAGGGGCTCCAACCTGCACGCGACTTCAATGAGACGGCTGCCAGGAGCGGGGAGCGCCCCAAATCGCTACGCGCTCCTCTCTTCTCGGCGTCCGGCCGCCGTCTTGGGCTGGTAGCGCACCAGTTCGCTACACGGTCCCGCACGTCTCAGCGTCCGACGGCCGTCTGGGGCTGGTGGGCGCGACAGATCGCTACGTGGCCCTGCTCGTCTCGGCGGCTGACGGCCACCTGTGGCCGGTAGGCGCGACAGATCGCTACACGGTCACTCACGTCTCGGCGGCAGACGACCGTCCGTGGCCGGTGCGCGCATCCGACCGCTACGTGCTGCCTCTTGCTTGGCGTCTGGCCGCCGTCTGGAGCTGTGACGTGGCGGATTGCGTCAGTGCGACACCCGGTCTGGCGGCTGGCCGCCGCCGTCTTGGCCTCATTTGTCGCGCGCCAACTTCCAGCGGACGGTTGGTCGCTGTGGTGAGCGCGCTTGTGCGGCCTCTTGGCGGCTCTTTGGGCGCGGACCGGAGCCGGACGCCGAACTGGCTGATGTGGGCAGCGGTCTGTTGCGCCCTGGCCGCCGTCGGCGGGCAGACGCTGAGGTAGAGGAGCCGCTTGTGTCGTTCGCGGCTTGTGTTTGGCCCCGTACCGGAGCGAGACGTCAATCGGATCGCTGTGGGCAGCGGTCTGTCGCGCCGACAGGGGGCGGACGCCGAGATGTCGGCAGCAGGCGGCGGCCTGACGGGCCCACCAGCCACGGACGGCCGCGAGAGAAGCGGCAGCACGCAGCGATCTGGGGCGTCTCCAGCCACGGACGGTCGTTTGCCGCCGAGAAGTGAGGGATCCAGCGGCGATCTGGTGCACTACCAGCCCTGGACGGCCGTCGGACGCTGAGATGTGGGAGGCCGTATAGCGATCTGTCGCGTCTACCAGCCCCAGGCGGCCGTCGGACGCCGAGAGGAGCAGGGCCACGTAGCGATCTGTCGCGTCTACCAGCCCCAGACGGCCGTCGGACGCCGAGACGTGCGGGACCGTGTAGCGAACTGGTGCGCTACCAGCCCCAGACGACGGCCGGACGCCGAGAAATGAGGAGCGCGTAGCGATCTGGGGCGCTCCCCGCTCCCGGCAGCCATTTTCTCGATGTTTGGTGCAGGGTGGAGCCCCTCGGCTGCGGAGAGGGCCCTTTCAGCGGGCCTTGGGGGCTTGGCTTCCCGCATGCCCGGTGCCGGGCGGGGTGGTGATGTGGGGAGGAAGGATTCTGCACATCGGGACCCGGGCTGCCCTCTCTGACGAGAGTGGAGGCTGGACTTGACCCCCTGGCCATCCTTCGGGGGCTTCCCGGCAGCTCTTTGGCATTTCGGGGTGGGACGGCGGGTCAAGGGTGGCCGAAGGCCATCGCGCAGCGACGCGACCGCAGGGAGCGCCCTTGACGCGCCGGCCCGCACCGAAAGGACAATGGGCGGCCGGGACGCCCCCGGACACTCCCCGACCCCGCCCCACCGTGACCCCGTTCCTGCGAGGCACCGGCCAGCCTTCCCCGGCCCGGCTCCGGGCAGGACCTCCGCTGTCCCCGCCCCGCCCCGCGCCGCCCCGGTCCCGCCCGGCCGAGCCCCGCCCTTTGGGCCCTGCCCCGGCCCGGCCCGCCGCCCCGCCGCTAGCGGTCCGGCCCCGCGCCGCGGTCCAGGATCACCACCGGGATCGTGCGGGGGGACTCCGACTGGTAGTCGTCGAAGGCGGGCCACAGGGCGGTCAGGGCCGGCCAGTACGCCTCGCGCTCGTGCGGGGTGGCCGTGCGGGCCTCGGCGCAGCAGACCGTGCGGCCGATCTGGACCCGGACCTCGGGGTGTGCCGTCAGGTGGCGGTACCAGCAGGGGTGCTCCGGGGCGCCCCAGGCCGCCGCCGCGACGACCAGCCTGCGCTCGTCCTCGGTGTAGATCAGCGGGGTGCGGGCGGTGCGGCCCGTCGCGCGGTCCAAGGTGGTGAGGAGGAGCGTGGGCACGCCGTGCCAGAGGTGGCCGTCCTCTCCGCCGGTCCGCACGTAGTCGCGTACGTGGTCTCGCGCGAGGGGCGGCGCCGGGTCGGCGGGGTGGTCCCAGTCGATGGTGATCGTCTGCATGCTGCCTCCGAGTAACGACCCCCCGGAGGCTTAACGATCCTTCATCCGATCCGGATGCGGCCCCCGCGACACGTCGCGGTACGGCGGATCGTCGCCCCGATCGCGTGCGGGCGGCCGGCCGCTGCGAGTACGGCCGGCCGCCCGGTGGACACTGCCGGTGACCTCGCCCCCTGCCTTACGGGAGGAAGCGCTCGATGACCCTCGGGCCTTCCTTCTCGATCAGTTGCCGGGCCTTCTCGACCCGCTCCGGAGTCGGGTCGGCGCCCGTCGCCATGACGAGGTCCTCGGGGTCGTAAGCCCGCTCGCCGCCCGTGAACAGCTTGGACGACGGAGTGACGGTCTCACGCTGCTGGTCCGATTCACTTCCCATCGGTTACCTCCTGCGTAGGTCCCCCCAGTGCCCCCATACTCCGGCGCCTTCCCCATGAACGCATGTCGGCACACCGAACCCGGCCCGCCGGCGCGCTACGCCGCCAGCGCGCCCAGGACCGCCAGTACGGCGATGGTGGCGCAGACGGTCAGGTTGACCGCCCTGTGCTCCCAGAACACCGCGACGAACTCGCGGATCGTCGCGCTCGGCCAGAAGTAGCGGGCGGTCGCCGAGCCCAGCACCTGGCCGTTCACCCCGGCCCTGCGGGCCGTCATCGCCGCGCGGAAGGCGTGGAAGTTGTTGGTGACGACGACGCACCGGTAGTCCGGGTCGGCGGCCTCCATGATCGCGCGGCTGAACTCGAGGTTCTCCCGCGTCGTGCGGGAGCGGTCCTCCAGCACGATCTGCTCCCGCGGCACCCCCGACGCGATCAGCCAGTCGGCCATCGCCCGCGCCTCCGACAGCTTCTCGTCCGACCCCCGTCCCCCCGAGGCCAGCAGCAGCGGCACCCGGCCGCCGCGCGCCGCCTGCACGTCCTGGATCTGCCGGCCCTTCGCCAGCCGGGACGCCAGCAGCGGCGGCACCCGCTCGCCGTCGATCAGGCCCGAGCCCAGCACCACCACGTAGTCCACGTCCCCGCGGACCCGGATCCGCCCGTACAGGAACGCGTACGCGAGGAAGCAGAGGAAGAGGAACGAGACGTAGCCGACGAGCAGGACCAGCCCCGCGGCGAGGGTGTCCATGGCCCGCGAGCCGTGGCCGGCCACGGTGAGGACCAGGGCGATCAGGGCGAAGATCCCGATGCCGGCGGCGAGGGAGAGGAGGTTGGTGGGGCTGCGCCCCTCCTTGCGGACCATGGTCAGGCCGTTGCCGATCAGGAAGCAGCCCAGCGCGAGCGTGCCGAGCACCGGTACGAGGAGGACCAGCGCCCAGGCGGTGATCGCGAGCGGCCCGGGCAGCGCCGGTATCAGGAACAGCACCCCGAGCGAGGCGGATATGAGGGTCAGCCCCAGCAGGACCGCGTTGCGGAAGCGCCTGCGGTCGGCCCGGACGCTCACCAGGAAGAGGACGAGGAGTACGGCGGCGGGCAGGAACGGGATCGCGATCACGCAGCCATCGTAGGGAGACGGCCCGTCAGGGCGGGAGCGTCCCGCCACATCGGCGGCCCGACGCGCCCGCCCCGTCGGCAGCCCAACCCGCGGGGCACCGGCGGGAGATGGCGACGCCGTCGGCCACCGGCGGGAGATGCCGGCGCGCCCCGCCGCCCCCTCACCGCCCCCCGTGCCGCGTCCTGCGGATGGCGCGGCCCGCCAGGGTGTTCGTGCGGCGGCCGTCGTGCATGACGAAGCGGCCGTCGATCAGGACGTGCGGGATGCCGGCCGGCAGGGTGCGCGGGTTGTCGTACGTGGCCCCGGCCGCCACCGTCGCCGGGTCGAACAGGACGAGGTCGGCGCGGTGGCCCACCCGCACCAGGCCCCGGTCCGGCAGCCGCAGCCGGGCCGCCGGGCGGCCCGCCAGGTGGGCCACGCACTCCTCCAGCGAGAGCACGCGGAGCTCGCGCACGTACCGGCCGAGGTAGTGCGGGAAGGTGCCGTACGCCCGCGGGTGCGGCTTCGCGCCCTGCAGGATCCCGTCGGAGCCGCCGGTGTGGGCGGGGTGGCGGATGACGGCCCGGACGTTCTCCTCGTGCCCGACGTGCTGCAGGACGGTCGTCCCGAGCCGGTCCGCCAGGAGCAGCCGCCGGGCGGCCTCCCAGTCCCGCAGCCGGGTGCCCGCGTACGCGCCGAGCGCCGGGTCCGCCGTGCCCGAGACCTCCACGGCCGTCCAGTCGACGGGGACGCCGTGGCAGCCGTCGGACCCGGTCACCTCCAGCGCGTGCCGGATCCGCTCCGCCTCGGCGTCGTCGCGCAGCCGCGCCAGGGCCGCGTCCGGGCCGCCCTCGCCGGCCCAGCTCGGCAGCAGCGCCGCGAGGGTCGTGCAGCCGGGGGTGTACGGGTAGGTGTCGAGGGTGATGTCGGCGCCGCCGGCCAGCGCCGTGTCGAGCAGGGCGAGCAGCTCGGGGGCCCGGCCCTGGTTCTCGGGGAAGTTCAAGGTGGCGTGCGCGAGGTGCAGCGCGCAGCCCGCCTCCCGCGCCACGGCGACCATCTCGGCGTACGCGGCGAGCGCCCCGCGCCCGTACGAGCGGTGGTGGGGGCAGTAGTAGCCGCCGTAGGCGGCCACCACGCGGCACAGCTCCGTCAGCTCGGCGCCGGAGGCGTACGCGCCGGGGGTGTAGGTGAGCCCCGAGGACATCCCGACCGCGCCCTGTGCGAGCCCCTCGGCGACGAGCGCGCGCATCCGGTCGAGCTCGGCCGGCGTCGCGGGCCGGTCGCCCCAGCCGACCGCGTACGCGCGTACGGTGCCCTGCGGGACGAGGTAGGCGGCGTTGACGGCGATGCCGGCGCTATCGAGCCGGTCGAGGTAGCCGCCGACGCTGCGCCAGGTGAAGTCGGCGTCCTCGCCGGGGCCGTTCCAGCCGGTGATGGCCGCCCGCACGCCCGCCAGGGTGCGGTCGTCGACCGGCGCGTACGAGAGCCCGTCCTGGCCGAGGACCTCCAGGGTGATCCCCTGGGCCGCCTTCGCGCTGTGGTCCGGGTCGCGCAGCAGGGCCAGGTCGCTGTGGGCGTGCATGTCGACGAAGCCGGGGGCCAGCGCCAGGCCGTGCGCGTCGAGGGTGCGCCGCCCGCCGCTGCGGATCCGGCCGATCTCGGCGATCCGGCCCTCGTGGACGCCCACGTCGGCGGTGTACGAGGGCCCGCCCGTGCCGTCGACGACGCGGGCTCCCCGTAGCACCAGGTCCATCAGAAGAAGGTGCGCACGAACTCGGTGACGGTGCCGTCGGCCTCCACGACCGGGATCAGCGGCCACTTCTCGAAGATGGTGCAGGGGTGGGACATGCCGAGCGCGACCCAGTCGCCGACGTCGACCGCGTCGGCGGAGTCGGTCTCCAGCCAGGCGTGCTGGTCGGACAGCTTCACCACGCGCACTCCCTCGGCGGGCCGCTCCTCGCCGGTCAGGGCGTCGCGGACCAGCTCGGCCTCGGGCAGGCCGAGGTCGTAGGCGACGTCGCGCTTGCCGGCGTTGACGAAGGCCTGGGTGGGCGAGGGCCGGGAGACCACCTGGGTCCACAGCCGGAACGCCGGCCGCAGCCCGCCCTCCTGCGGGATCCGGTTGAAGGGGGTGAGGCGGGTGTACCAGCCGTGGTCGTGGGAGACGTACGCGCCGGAGCGCAGCAGCCGCAGCGTGGGCCGGGACAGCTCCGGCAGCTCGGCGAAGACGTCGGCGACGGCGTCGAACCAGGCGGAGCCGCCCGCGCTGACGATGATCTCCTCGAGGTCGGGGCCGAAGCGGCCGGCCTTGTCGAACTCGACGGCCAGGGCGGTCATCCGGCGCAGGTAGGCGTGGACGGACTCCGGGTTCGCGTCCGGCACCTCGGCCTCGTATCCGGCGATGCCGACCAGGCGCAGGGCGGTGGCGTCGGCGACGGCGTCGGCGACCGCCCGGCAGTCGTCGTCGCTGCGGGCGCCGGTGCGGGCGCCCTCGCCGGCGCCGAGCTCGATCACGACGTCGAGGACCGCGGAGTGGTCGCGAAGGGCCCGGTCCATGAGGTGGACGCCGCGTACGGAGTCCACGTAGCAGACGAACCGGAAGTCGGGGTCCGCGGCGAGCTCCTCGGCGACCCAAGCCAGGGCGGCGGGGTCGACGAGCTCGTTGGCGAGGAAGATCCGCTGGATGCCGAAGGCGCGGTAGACGCGGGCCTGGTGGGGGACGGCGGCGGTGATGCCCCAGGCGCCGTGCTCCAGCTGGCGCTCGAACAGCTGCGGCGCCATGCAGGTCTTGCCGTGCGGGGCGAAGGCCAGGTGGTGCCGGGCGGCGTACTCGCCGAGGGCGGTGAGGTTGTGCTCCAGCGCCTCGGCGTCGAGGGTCAGGACGGGGGTGGTGAAGCCGCCGGTGTGCAGGTTCCGGTGCTGGGCCGCGAGGGCGCCCACCGTGAGGGCGGCGCGCTCGGCGTCCGGGGGCAGGCCCTTGAATCGGTGGTCTACCGGCTCGTCGGCGAGCCTGCGGACGGCGTCGCTGCCCATGCGGATCCTCCTCGTATTGCGTTGCATCGCACCGTTGCGTTGATTGTCCGCAACGTCCGTTGCGGGTGGTGCTGGTGCTTCTGCTGTCTAACATCCGCGATGACGACGGGTCAACGTGCCGCGGTTGCAGGCGAGGACAGGGTGTGAGCCACTCGGTGGAGCGGGGCGCCCCCCTGGTGGCGGGGGCGCCCCGGTGTCGCGCGTCCTCTAGGCGGCGGCTACGAGCAGTACTGGGCCGCCTTGCCGATGGAGCGGTACATGCAGTCCGCGTTCTCCAGCAGCTGGAGAACGGCGTCGCGGTTGCGTGCGGTCTCGCGGTCGATGACCTCGTCGGGCGGGTAGAAGCCGCCTCCGCCGCCGGTGTCGGACGGGTACATCTCGAAGGTGTAGGCGAAGATCTTCTGGTTGCCCCACAGCCAGTCGTCGATGGTGCCGTCGGTGATGTACAGGTCGCTGGACTGCTCCGGCGTGTAGCCGTTGCTGTTGGCCATGCTCGTGCCGATGGTCTTGTACACGGCGAGGTCGTCGGCGGTCATGCCGGGCGCCGTGTCGTTGTAGGTCCACCCGAACGGCCACAGCACCAGTTCGCTGTAGGTGTGGAAGTCGATGGCGGCGGTGATCTGCTGCTTGCCGCCGACGACGCGGCTGCGGACGAAGTCCGAGACGACCTTCACCTCGGGCGCGGACTCGGGGGCCGAGCCGCGGTAGGTCTCGGAGCTCTTGCTGCCGCTGGAGCCGCCGCAGCAGCCCCACTTGTAGTTCCAGTTGCGGTTCTCGTCGGTGCCGTACGAGGAGGAGCCGGAGTTCGGCTGCCGGTTCTTGCGCCAGGAGCGGTAGGAGCCGGTGGCGATGTCGTACTCGCCGCCGTCCGGGTTGAGGTCGGGGACGACCCAGATCTCGCGGCTGTTGACGAGGTTGGTGATGCGGGAGTCGGTGCCGTACTTGGAGCCGAACTCGTTGAGCAGGTAGAGCGCCATCTCGACGGTCAGGTGCTCGCGGGCGTGCTGGTGGTGGGTGAAGAGGACCTCGGGCTCGTTCTCGTCCGTCGCGACGTTGTCGCTGATCTTGATGGCGACGATGTCGCGGCCCTGGTACGACTTGCCGATCACCTTCTTGCTCATGATCGAGGGGTACTGGGCGATGCGCTGGTCGATCTCGGCGCTCGCCTCCGCGTAGTTGTGGTACTTCGAGTCCGCGGACGGGAAGTCCATCGGGTTCGCCACGACCCCCCGTTCGGAGCGGTCCGGCGGGCCGGGCAGGGCGGTCAGCTTGTACCCGAGCCCGCGCAGGGTCCTGGCCTGCTGTGCGTCGGCGCTGACGACGACCGAGCGGGCGTCGACCTCGTCGATGGAGACACCCGTACGGAGCAGGGCGGTTCGCTCGGCCGGGGTGGCCGGGCCCTTGATCTCGTACTGGGCGGTCGTGTCGTCGAGGGTGGCCGTCGAGGGGGTGGGCGGCGGGGCCGCCGTCGCGCTGAGGCCGTAGGCGGGTGCGCCGAGAGCGAGAGCGAGCAGGGCCGCCGTGACGGCGGCCCTGCGTCGTGTGTGGAGCCGCATGCGTTCTCCTGGGTGGGGAGTGTGGGGGTAGCCGTGCGGACGCGCACAGCGTGCTCTTATGGCATGTCCCGGTCAAGGGCCGGAATTCGGCCAGATTCCGCGAAGGCCACCCCCACACGTACCGCCTACGGCAGGCTGTGAACCTTCGGACCCACCGCGTTGGACCAAGCGTTCCCCGCCTTGGCGTCCCAGTTGGTCGACCAGGTCATCGCCCCGCGCAGCCCCGGCCAGGTCCGCGCCGGCTTGAAGGACCCGCAGTTCACGCCCCTGGCCAGGCAGTCGAGGGCGTTGTTCACGACGGCCGGCGGTACGTAGCCGCTGCCCGCGCCGCTCGGCGAGGCCGGCACGCCGATGCCCACCTGCGAGGGATCGAGGCCGCCCTCCAGTTGGATGCAGGCCAGCGCGGTGAGGAAGTCCACCGAGCCCTGGGAGTAGACCTTGCCGTCGCAGCCGTTCATCGAGCCGCTGTTGTAGTACTGCATGTTGACGACGGTGAGGATGTCCTTGACGTTCAGGGCCGTCTTGAAGTAGCCGCCCTGCGTCGACTGCATGTCGATCGTCTGCGGGGCCATCGTGAGGACGAGCGAGGGGCCCGCCTTCGCCGACAGCGCGCGCAGCGCCTGGGTCATGTAGGTCGGGTCGAGGCCGTTCTCCAGGTCGATGTCGATGCCGGCGAAGCCGTACTCCTGCATCAGCGCGTACGCCGAGTTCGCCAGGTTCGCCGCGGAGGCCGAGTCGTTCACCGTGATGGTGCCCTTCTCGCCGCCGATCGAGAGGACGACGGACTTGCCGGCCGCCTTCTTCGCGGCGATGTCCGCCTTGAACTGCGCGACGGTGTAGCCGCCGAGTCCGGCCGAGTCGAGGGTGAAGGAGATCGCGCCGGGCGTGGCGGTGGCGTCGGCGAAGGAGACGGCGATGATGTCGTACTGCGACGGGACGTCGGAGATCTTCTGGACGGTCGCGCCGTTGTTGAAGTTCTGCCAGTAGCCGGTCAGGGCGTGCTTGGGCACGGCCGGGTTCGGGTTCGGGTTGCCGCCGCCGGTCGTGGTGCCGGTCACCGGGGCGGACTTCGGGCCCTCGCCCGCCGCGTTGTACGCGCTCACCTGGAAGGAGTACGAGGTGGAGGCGGCCAGCCCGGTGATCCGGGCGGGCGGGGCGGTCACGGTCTGGACGCGGACGCCGTCCTGGTGGACGTAGTAGCCCGCGGCCCCGCTGACCGCGTTCCACGAAAGGGTGAGGGCGTCCGCGCTCTGGCCGGAAACGGCGGCGCCGGCCGGGGCGCCGGGGAGCGAGGGGCCGGGGTCGGTGGGGCCGCCGCCGTCCGGGCCGAAGACGCTGAACTCATCCACGGTGTAGGCCGGCTGGCCGTACCAGCCGTGGGTCCAGACCGTGACCTGGGTGGTGTTCGGGCCGGTGGTGAAGGTCGTGAGGAGCTTCTGCCAGCCGCCGCCCGAGCCGGGGGTCCAGGTGGACACGTCCTGGGTGCCGGTCCCGGTCGCGCCGAGGTACACGTAACTGCCCTGGACCTGCGTGCTGAGGGTGTACGTCGAGTTCGGCTTGACCGTGACGGTCTGGCTGCACTGCGCGTTGTCCTGGCCCGCCGGAGCGGCCCGCAGGGCGGCGGCCCCGGCGTAGACCGGTGAGGGGACGACGGCGCCGCTGCCGGAGCTGCAGTTCCAGTGCACGAGGCCGGACTCGAAGCCGCCGTTGCGGGCGACGTTGATGTCGGCGGCCTCTGCGGTGCCGGTGGCCAGGGCGGTCAGGCCGCCGGCGGTGAGCGTCGCCGCGCCGAGCAGGGCGAGGGAGCGTATGCGGTTCACGTGGGCTCCGTGGGGGGAGGAGGTGGGGAGAGGGAGCGGGGAGGTGAGGGGTGCTCAAGAGGGGTCGGGGCCGTGGGGGGTGGCGTGTGGGGGACCCCGCAGACAAGTTGGTCCAGACCAATCCTGGTGTCAATACTCTTTGCAATCTGGCTTGAACTGATCGGTCGTCCGATCCCGGATGTCCGGGTTTTCCGCAACCTGTGACATGTGCTCCTGGCACAGGAATTCCCAAGGCCCTGACTCCTCGGCAGGGACGCGGATATGGTTCCGGTGCAAGGGGGAAGCGCGCGAGGCGTTTGCGGTCGCGCAGGGTGTGCGCGTACGCGGCGACCGCGTGAACGTGTGTGGCGTACGGGGTGAACAGGGGGATTCGCTGTGCCGATCGCCATTGCCGTCACCAGCGCCGATCTGGTGCTGCCGGCCCCTGACCGGCACACACCGCCGGCCGCCGTCATCGGCCCGCCCGGGCAGCTCGACCTCGAAGGCGCCCTCACCGAGACCAGCGCCCTGCTGGAGCGCCACGGCCACGTCCTGGCCGTCGTCCCGCCCTGGCTGCCGCCCGCCACCGTCCGCCGGATGCACACCGTGCGCGCCATCCTGGAAACCGACCGGATCGCGCTCCTCGACGTCGACCTGCCGCCCCTGGCCACCGCCCTGCTGGTACGCCAGCTGCGCCAGCTCAGCGTCTGCGACTTCAGCCCCGGCGTCGTCGCCGCGTCCGCCCGCCTGCTGTCGCACTACATCCACGCCGGGGCCCTGCTCGGCTCGGTCGCCAAGCTCGACCGGGTCCCGGTCGGACTGAAGGCGCACGCCCGCTCCTGGTCGCCGAGCGCCCAGTTCGCCGTCCTGGCGCACCCGACGCCCGCGGTGCTGCGGCTGACGGGCGGGAGCGGGAGCGGGGGCGTGAGCGCGGGTGCGGGCTCGGGCGCGGGGGCCGGCGCGGGCGGACGGGCCGCCCGCGGGGGCCGGGGCGGCCGGGGCAGCCACGGCGGGCGCGGGCGCGGGTCGCGCGGGGCCGCGGGTACGGCGCTCGCGGCCGGCGCCGGCGGCGCGGGCGGCGCGCTGGACGGGCTGCCGCCCGGGCCCGCCTTCGCCACCCACCTCACCTTCGCGCGCGGCCAGCTCGCCTCCGACTGGGTGACTGCCGAACTGGCCCCCGCCTGGCAGGTCCAGGGCGTCATGGAGAACCCGCTCCCGGCCGACTCGCCCTCCTGGTGGGCCACGCCCAAGCTCGTGGAGTTCGCCGCCGGCATCCCGGACCTGTCCGTCCTCTACCAGCTGGTCGCCTCCGTACGCCGCGACGAGTGCCGATGGTGCGGCCTCGAACTCATCGGCGATCGGTGCGGCTTCTGCTCCGCACCCCTCACCGCGCCGCCCGCCGCAGCGCCGCCGCCGACCGGGGACGCGGCCGCAGGCACCTCCCGCACGCGCGCAAGACACTGACCGACCGGCCCGAACGAACGAAGAACGGCGAGGTAGTACGGCACATGAACTCACGCCAGCGCCGCGGCGTCATCCTGCTGCTCCTGTCGGTCCTGTGCGCCCTCGCGGCGTTCGGCGGGGTCGTCGTGGTGATCGGCGACGTCAACTCCAAGGTCGGGGCCGAGGTCGTCGCGTACCGGGCCAAGGCCGACATCGCCCCGTACAGCCCGCTGTCCGCCGGCCAGTTCGAGGAGGTCAGCATCCCCAAGCGGTGGCTGTCCGGCACCGCCGTCACCGACCTCGGCGCCCTCAAGGACAAGATCGCACTGACCACCCTGCGCAAGGGCTCGCTGCTCCAGTCGGACATGTTCGTCGACAGGCCGCAGCTCCAGCCCGGGGAGCAGGAGATCGCCATCATGATCGACGCGGCGACGGGCGTGGCCGGCAAGATCTACTCGGGGGCCAAGGTCAACATCATCGCCACCTTCAAGGGCGCCAAGGAGTCCGACCCGGCGCGGTCGGTGATCATCGTGGCCAATGCGCGAGTCCTCAACGTCGGCAAGCTCACCGCCCTCGACAAGGACAGCGACCGCAAGGGCCCGGCCGAGGTCGTGCCGATCACCTTCGCCCTGAACACCAAGGACACCCAGCGCGTCGCGTACGCCGAGTCCTTTGCGGAGCACGTACGCCTGGCCCTGGTGGCCCCCGGCACCGACTCCGCGCCCAGCGCGGGCGACCGCACGTACACCCTCGACGGGGACAAGTGAGGCCCGGATGACCACCCGAATCCTCCCCGCGGCCGGCGACCCGGACGCCGCCCGCGCCATCTCCTCCCTCATCGGCCAGCTCCCCGACGCCGAGCCGGCCGCGCCCGTCCCCGACTCCACCACCCTGCTCGACACCCTCGCGCGGCTCGCCGCCGACTCGGTCGACGAGCTGCCCGAGGTGGTCCTCGTCCACGAGCGGATCGGGCCGGTGCCCGCCCTCGACCTGATCCGCGAGGTCGCGCTCCGCTTCCCGGCGGTGGGCGTCGTGCTGCTGTCCTCCGACACGGGCCCCGCGCTGTTCTCCGCCGCGATGGACTCCGGTGCCCGCGGGCTGATCGGGCTGCCGCCCTCCTACGAGGAGCTCGCCGCCCGCGTCCAGGCCGCCGCCCAGTGGTCCGCGGGCGTACGCCGCCACCTGGGGCGCTCCGCCGACGTGTTCACCGGGCCCGGCGGGCGGGTCGTCACCGTCGCCGGGGCCAAGGGCGGGGTCGGCACCACCTTCGCCGCGGTGCAGTTCGCGCTGGCCGCGGCCGCGGCGGGCCGGCGCACCGCGCTGGTCGACATGGACCTCCAGGCCGGCGACGTCGGCTCGTACCTCGACGTGCAGTTCCGGCGGTCCATCGCCGACCTCGCCGGAATCCAGGACATCTCCCCGCGGGTCCTGCAGGACGCCGTGTACGACGACCGGACCGGGCTCGCCCTGCTGCTGGCCCCCGCCGACGGCGAACGCGGCGAGGAGGTCGACGACCGGGCCGCCCGGCACGTCGTCGGGGCCCTGCGCAGCCGGTACGAGCTCGTCGTCATCGACTGCGGCACCCAGGTGACCGGCGCGAACGCGGCCGCGGTGGAGATGGCCGACGTCGCCGTGCTGGTCACCACGCCGGACGTGGTCGCGGTACGGGCCGCCAAGCGGATGGTCCGGATGTGGGAGCGGCTCCAGGTCCGCAAGGCCGAGGACACCGCGCTGGTCGTCAACCGCTGGAGCAAGCACACCGAGATCCAGCCCGCGCTGATCGAGAAGATCACCAAGACGCGGGTGGCGCGGACCCCGGTCCCGGCGGCCTTCAAGGAACTCCAGGGGGTCGTCGACGCGGGGCGCGTGCAGGACCTCGACAACCGCTCCACGGTGAAGCAGGCGCTGTGGACGGTGGCCGGGGAGCTGGGCCTGCTGGCGGCGCGGGAGGAGCCGGCGGCGGCCGCCGCGTCCCTCCCGGGCGGGGGTGCGGGAAGCCCCGGCGCGGCCCTCGCGGTGCGCGCGGCCGGCCCCGTGGCCCGACTCCGCCGCGGCGGCGGCGACCGCGGCGCCGCCGGCCCGTGGCTGCGCCGCGGCCGGGAGGGCTGAGCGGTGCCGCCCGCGAGCAGAGCCGCCCGCCGCGGCCCGGGCGGCCGGGGCGCCCGCCGCGGCCCGGGCGGCCGGGGCGCCCGCCGCGGCCCGGGCCCGCGGGGCGTTCGCCGCGGCCAGGACCTGGCGGCCGCCCCGGGGGACCGCGGCCAGGTCGCCCTGGAGTTCGTCGGGATGGTCCCGCTGATCCTGCTGCTGATCGCGGCGGTCTGGGAGTGCGTCCTGATCGGCTACGCCTTCTCCCTGGCGGGCAACGCCGCGGACGAGGCGGCCCGCGCGGGCGCGGTCAAGGGCGACGGTGCGTGCGCGTCCGCCGCGGCCGAGCACATCGGCGGGGCCTGGACCATGTCCGCCGAGTGCGGCGAGGCGGGCCCGCTCTACAAGGCCACGGTCAAGCTCAACGTCCCGGTGTTCTACCCGGGCCTGGACATCGGCGTCCCCATCACGGGCACGGCCGGCGCGGCGATGGAGAGGGAGGACTGAGATGCCCCACACCCCACCCGTGCCCGGCTTCCCGCCCGGCCGCGGCGCCCCTGCGGACCCGGCCCGCGTGCCCGGCCCGACCGCTGCGCCCGGCTCTCCTTCCGCGCCCGGAGCCGCCGTCGGGCCGGCTCCGTGTTCCCTGCCGGAAGCCGAGCGCCGTGGCGCGGGCGGCCGGGACCGGGTTCAGCTGGTGCAGGGCGGCGCGGATCGCCGGCAACGCCTCGCGGGTCTGCTGCGCTCCGCGCACCGGGACCGCGGGCAGGTGGCGCTCGAGTACATCGGGTTCATTCCGATCCTGCTGTTCGTCGCGCTCTGTGCGATCCAGCTCGGCTGGGTCGCGTACGTGCACGAGCAGGCGGATACGGCTGCGCGGACCGCCGCGCGGGCGGAGGCCCGTAAGCGGGGGTCGGGAGAGGCGGCCGGGCGGGCCGCGGTGCGGGCCGGCCTCGACGCGGACGTCACGGTCGATCCCGGCCGGGACGCGGTCACCGCCACCGTGCGCATCAAGATCAAGTCCATCGTCCCCGGGCTCGGCCTCGACGACGCCACGCGGACCGCCATCATGCCCAACGACGACCCGGAGGTCGGACCATGAGCCTGCGTTCCCGGGTCGCAAGCCCGGACGACCGGCACAGCCCCCGCGAGGACGGCCGCCTGGTGTCCTCGTACCGCGCCAAGCTGCTGGAGGAGATCGACCTCGCCGAGATGTCCGCCCTCGCCCCCGCCGAACGGCGCAGCCGGCTGGAGCGGGTGCTCGGGCACATCATCAGCCGCGAGGGCCCGGTCCTGTCCACCGTCGAGCGGGCCCAGCTGATCCGCCGCGTCGTGGACGAGGCCCTCGGCCTCGGCGTGCTCGAACCGCTCCTGGAGGACGCCTCGATCTCCGAGATCATGGTCAACGGCCCCGACCAGATCTTCGTCGAGCGGGCCGGGCGCGTCGAGCAGCTCCCCCTCCGCTTCGCCTCGCACGAGCAGCTCATGCAGACCATCGAGCGCATCGTCTCCACCGTCAACCGCCGCGTCGACGAGGCCAACCCGATGGTCGACGCCCGCCTGCCCAGCGGAGAGCGCGTCAACGTCATCATCCCGCCGCTCTCGCTCACCGGCGCGACCCTCACCATCCGCCGCTTCCCCCGCGCCTTCACCCTCCACGAGATGATCGGCCTCGGCTCGCTGGACGAGCAGATGCTCCTGCTCCTGTCCGGCCTGGTCCAGTCGAAGATGAACCTGATCGTCTCCGGCGCCACCGGCACCGGCAAGACCACCCTCCTCAACGCCCTCTCCGGCCTCATCCCGGAGGGCGAACGCATCATCACCATCGAGGACTCCGCCGAGCTCCAGCTCCAGCAGGCCCACGTCATCCGGCTCGAATCCCGCCCGCCCAACGTCGAGGGCAAGGGCCAGATCACCATCCGCGACCTCGTCCGCAACAGCCTGCGCATGCGCCCCGACCGCATCATCGTCGGCGAGGTCCGCGGCGGCGAGACCCTCGACATGCTCCAGGCCATGTCCACCGGCCACGACGGCTCCCTCGCCACCGTCCACGCCAACAGCGCCGAGGACGCCCTGATGCGCCTGCAGACCCTCGCCTCCATGTCCGAGGTCGAGGTCCCCTTCGAGGCGCTGCAGGACCAGATCAACAGCGCCGTCAACGTCGTCGTCCAGCTGACCCGGTTCGGCGACGGCTCCCGCCGCGTCACCGAGATCGCCATCCTCGACTCCCACGGCCGCGAACCCTTCCGCATCACCACCGTCTGCCGCTTCGCCGCCCGGCCCATGGGCGCCGACGGCCGCGTCCACGGCCGCTTCGAGTACTTCCCGCTGCCGCGCCGCATCGCGGACCGCCTCTACATGAACAACCAGCCGATCCCGCAGGCCTTCGGCGTCGCCGTGTCGGACGCCCAGCTCGCCACCCGGACAGCCCTGTGAACCCCATCGTCCTCCTCACCCTCGGCGCCACCCTGCTGGCCTGCGTCCTCGTCATCGCGGGCGTGCACGTGTACATGGCCGGCCGGGCGCAGCGCGCCGCCCTCATCGAACGCCTCGTCACCGACGGCGCCCCCGAGCCCGCCGGCCGTCGGCGCCGCTTCCCCGGCGTCGACCGCCGCCTGCGCAGGACCGCGCTCGGCAAGCGGATCGAGGTCAAGCTGGCCGTGACCGGCCTGGACCTCACCCCGGGCGAGTTCTTCGTCTACATGCTGATGGCGGTGGCCGGCATATGGCTGGTGGCCGCCAGCTTCCTCGCCCCCTTCTTCGGCCCCGTCGCCGGCCTGGTCGGCCTGTGGGCGGCCAACGCCTTCCTCAACTGGCAGCGGGCCCGGCGCACCGAGCGGTTCATCAACCAGCTCCCCGAGCTCGCCCGCATCCTCGCCAACGCCACCCAGGCCGGGCTGGCCCTGCGCACGGCCATCGCCATAGCGGCCGAGGAGCTCGAGGCACCGGCCGGCGAGGAACTGTCCCGGGTCGCCGACCGGCTCGCCGTCGGCCACTCCATCGAGGAGTCCCTCGGCGAGATCGCCGAACGGCTCCCGTCCCGCGAGCTCGTCGTCCTCGTCTCGACGCTCGTGCTGTCCGCGCGGGCGGGCGGCGAACTCGTCGGCTCCCTGCGGAACCTGACGGTCACCCTGGAGCAGCGCAAGGAGACCCGGCGCGAGATCCGCACCCAGCTGTCCCAGGTGACCGTGACCGCGTACCTCGTGCCGGCCATCGGGCTCGGCTCGCTGCTCCTGGTGAACCTGATGATGCCCGGCGCGCTGGACCGGATGACCGGCGCGTTCCTCGGCCAGACGGCGGTGCTGGTCGCGCTCGGCCTCTTCACCCTGGGGTTCGTCCTGATCCGCCGCCTGTCGAAGATCGACGTCTGAGGGGGCGGGGACCGACGTGACCGTACTGGCTCTGGGCCTGGCCCTCGCCGTGGGACTCTCCGTCCTCGGCATCTTCCACGGCATCCGCCTCTACCGCGCCGAGACCAAGCTGCCGAGCGACCTCGCGCTCGCCCTGGAGGTCGGCGCCACCCGCACCACCGCCGTCGGCTCCGCCGTCGACCGCCTCGGCATCCGCTGGGCGCCGCTGGTGCTGCGCCTGATGGGCCCCGACCGGGTGGCCCGCAAACGCCGCCAGATCGACATGGCCGGCAACCCGGCCGGCCTCACCATCGACCGCTACGCGGCGCGCCGCGCGGTGTACGGGTTCCTCGGCGGGCTCGGCGCCTTCGCCATGCTGCTCAACGGGCAGCTCGTGCCGGCCCTGCTGATGGTCGCGTTCGGGCTGTTCTGGATCGAGGTCGGGCTGTGGTCGGCGATCCGGATCCGCCGCGACCACATCGAGCGGACCCTGCCCGACTTCCTGGACGTCCTCGCCGTCGTGGTCAGCGCCGGGCTCGGCTTCCGGCAGGCGCTGGACCGGGTGGCGGGCAAGTACGAGGGCCCCTGGTCGGACGAGATCCGCATCACGCTGCAGCAGATGGACATGGGCGTCAGCCGCCGCCAGGCCTTCGACGAGCTGCGCCGGCGCAACGACTCCGAGCAGGTCGCCCAGTTCGTGACCGCGCTGCAGCAGGGCGAGGAGCTCGGCTCCCCGATCGTGGACACGCTGATCGCCATCGCCGAGGACATGCGCCGCACCGACGCGCAGAACGCGCGGCGCCGGGCCGCCCGCGCCGTGCCCAAGGCCACCTTCGCGGTGACCATGTTCATGCTGCCGGGCACGCTGATCCTGCTGGTGTGCGGGTTCGTGTACGGGGCCGACGTCGACTTCGGCGCGATGCTCGGGGGCGGGTGAGCAGCCATGGCTGTACTGGACACGGGCGCCGTCGGGGCGGGCGCGCCGGCGCGGCTCCGGCGGGGGCCGGGCGCGGCGCGGACGCGAGCGCGGGCGGGTCTCGGGGCCGGGGACTCCCTCACCCTGCGGGTGAACGCGCTGCAGTCCCTCTGCCGGCGGGTCTTCGCCTTCCGGATGGTGATGATCGGGCTCGGCGCCCCGCTGGCCCTCGCCGGGACCGCGCGCGGCGGCCCCACGTACCTCGTGGCCGGGGCGATCCTGCTGACCTTCATGTGCTCGTACGCCCTCTTCCGCGACTGGGAGCGCTTCGGGCCGCTGCTGCTGCGCCACCGGTGGCTGCTGGCCTGCGACATGGTGCTGAGCGGGCTGCTGCTGGTCACGGCCGGGCCCGCATCCCCGCTCGGCTTCGTCTCCCTGTGCACGCCGCTGCTGGCCGGGCTGGTGTACGGCTGGCGCGGCTCGGCGGTGTACGCGGCCCTGCAGGCGGTCGCGGTGGCGGCGCTGCCCGGCGGGGCCCTGACCCTGCCGGTGCTGTGCCTGGTGGCCGGCGCGGCCGGATCCTCCCTGCGCGACCTGCTGTTCCGCTTCGGGGCGGCGAGCCAGGCCCTGACCGAGGCGCGGGCGCGGCTCGCGGTGGCCGAGGCGGTGCGCGGTGAACGGGACCGGCTGGCCCGCGAGATGCACGACTCGGTGTCGAAGACCCTGCACGGCCTGGCCCTGGCCGCCGACGCCCTGGCGCGCACCGCCGACCCGGCCGCCGTACGGGCGCAGGCCGAGCTGCTGTCCGGGGCGGCCCGCCGGGCGGTCGCGGAGTCCCGCGAGCTCCTGACCGACCTGCGGCGCGACGTCGAGGCGCCGGGGGTGTCGCTGGCGGGGGAGCTGCGGCGGCTGGTGGCGGGGGATGCGGAGCTGACCATCCGCGGGACCCTGCCGGTGGTCCCGGCCCCGGTGGCCCGCCAACTGCTGGCGGTGGCCGCGGAGGCCCTGGAGAACGCCCGCCGCCACGCGGGGGCGACGCGGATGACGGTGACGGCGTCGGCGTCGGCGTCGGCTGAGGCGTCGGCTGAGGCGGGCGCGGGGCACCTCACCCTCACGGTCGACGACGACGGCCGCGGCCTGCCGCCCCACGGCTCGGCCGCCGACCTGCGGGCGGTCGTCGCCACGGGCCGCTTCGGGCTGCTCGGCATGACGGAACGCGCCGCCGCCATCGGGGCCCGCCTGCACATCGGCCCGCGCCCGGACGGCCCCGGCACCCGCGTCCGCCTGGACCTCCCGCTCGCGGCCCTGACCCCGGAAGGGAGCCCCTGATGCCCCCGCTGCCGCTCCGCGTCCTGATCGCCGACGACAACCCCGTCGTCCGGGCGGGCCTGGCCGCCCTGCTCGCCACCTCGGGGGACATCGAGGTCGCGGCCCAGGCGTCCGACGGCCGCGAGGCCATCGGCCTGACCCGCCGCCACGCCCCGGACGTGGTCCTGCTGGACGTCCGGATGCCGGGCGTGGACGGCATCTCGGCCCTGCCGCACCTGGTCCGGCTGGCGCCGGTCCTGATGCTGACGTACAGCCAGGAGCCGGAAGCGGTCCGCGAGTCCCTCCTGCTGGGCGCGGGCGGCTACCTGGTGCACGGCGAGTTCACGCCGGACGAGCTGGTCCGGGCGGTCCACGACGCCCGCGAGGGCCGGCCCCACTTCACCCCGACGGCGGCGAGCACACTGCTCGCGGAACTCCGCACCTCTTCGCAACCGCAACGAACTGTGGCACAGTCTCCTGAGCGGCTGCACAACTCTGTTCTCTTCGGCCTGAGTTCCAGGGAGGTGGAGGTCATGGATCTGATCGCGTCCGGGATGAGCAACCAGCAGATCGCCGCCGCCTGCTTCATCAGCGAGAAGACGGTGAAGAACCACATCAACCGCATCTTCGCCAAGCTCCAGAGCACCAGCCGCAGCGAGGCGATAGCGCGCTGGCTGGGAACCGCCCGTCCGGGGGTGACGGGACATGGCTAGACGCAGTGCGCAGTGGGTCCGTATTTGGGTCCCGGGACCCTTGGTAACGACCGGTGACTCCCCGTACGGTCCGCAAATCGACAGCGGCACCGGACCGGGAGGGACCCCTCATGAAGCAGAGCACCCTGGCGCGGATGCGGAAGCGCTACGAGGCCACGGGCCGCGACCGCGGCCAGACGGCGTTCGAGTACCTCGGGATCATCCTGGTGGTCGTGGTGATCATCGGCGCCATTGTCGGCACGGGCATCGGTCAGGCCATCACCAACCGGATTGCCACTGCGGTTACATCGATCACCGCGGGGAAGTGATCCGGCGCAGGCTGCGGGACGATCGCGGTCAGGCGTTTCCGATCTACGCGGTCGCGATCGTCGGCCTGCTCTTCGCCGCTCTGGCGTTCTTCGTCGTGGGTCAGGCGGGCGTCACGCGCAGCAATGCGCAGGGTGCGGCTGATGCGGCTGCCCTTGCGGCCGCCGGTGAAGCCAGGGACAACGCCTTTCTGGGGCTCGACTTGCTCAGCCTCAAGCCCGCTGACTGGACGAAGCTCGTCGACGGTGACCTTCTCACCGGGAAAGGGGCATGCGGAAAGGCTGACGAGTTCGCCGCCTTGAACGATGCCACCGCGCAGTGCGAGGCAACCATCCCCCTGGTCACCGTCACGGTGCAAACGAAGGGGTCCGTCGGGCGATCGGTCGTGCCGGGCACGGAGAACGTTCACGGCAAGGCCACCGCCAAGGCGCGGATCAAGCCTCGGTGCTCCCTGCGGTCGGCACCGGTATCCACCCCGCCCGCCCAGACGCCGAATCCGACGCCGGCCCCGAGCCCGAGCCCCTCATCGGGCGCGGGAGGCGTCACGTTCGTCTGCGACGGGAAGCCTCTCACCTTGGATCCGGCGAAACCGGGCCCGCTGACCAACTTGGCGAGGGCGC
This sequence comes from Streptomyces sp. NPDC046876, assembly GCF_040645035.1. NCBI lineage: Bacteria > Bacillati > Actinomycetota > Actinomycetes > Kitasatosporales > Streptomycetaceae > Streptomyces > Streptomyces sp. NPDC046876. The sequence continues at coordinate 139,865 of NZ_JBEYXK010000001.1, forward strand.
TCTTCACGGTTCGACTGGTCGACTGACACGTACGCGAGAAAAGGAAGCTGCATAGATGAGCACTCGGCACTCGGCGAAGATCCGCGGGGGAGCGACTGCCGCAGTTGCGGTCGTTTTTGCGATCACGGTGGCGGGTTGCGGTGGAACGGGCGACGACAAGCCCAAGGCGGCCGGGAATCCGCCGTCCTCGAAGTCACAGGCGGACACGTCCAAGCCGCAGGCGCCGGGCGACAGCCCCAAGCCTTCCCCGACGGAGGTGCTGGCCACGGTCAATGGCGAGGCGGGCATGACGCTCACCGTCAATTCGGCGGTCCGTGATGCAGGCGGCTTCCTCACGGTCAGTGGGCAGCTGAAGAACACCGGCAGCCAGGCGTTCGCCAGCACTGCAGCCTGGCGCGGCAATGAACTCAACGGCAGTGGAGCCTCGGTTGCAGGCGTCACGCTCGTCGACAAAGCCGGCAAGAAGCGGTACTACGTGCTGCGGGATACCGAAGGCAGGTGCCTGTGCACCACCGGGCTGACCGTCATCGATGCCGGGCAGTCGGTGCCGTTCTTCGCGCAGTTCCCCGTACCGCCGGCGAGTACGAATCAGGTGGACTTCAACCTGCCCACGTTCGCCACGGCCACCATCAAAATTTCCGGGTGACCCCATGACAAAACGCCACCGCGTAACCGCCGCGACAGCCGTCGCCGGGCTCGTCATTGCCGGCGCCCAACTCCTCGGGGCGACGAGCGCCCACGCCGACGACGTGAAGCCCTCCGTACCCCCCGGCACCGAGCCCTCCGCCGCGGCCCCCGTGCCCATCGACTCCAAGGCTCCCGGGCTCAAGATCCCCCAGGGCGGGACCCTGGCGCCCATCAAGGTGCTCGACATCGCCGAGGTCGTCGAGGACCTCGGCGGTGAGCAGCGCCGTCAGGAGACCAACCAGACGGTCATGATGGCGCTGCAGTCCGAGGTGCTGTTCCCGGAGAACAGCGCGGTGTTCAACGCCGCCGCAGCCGCCCGCATCCAGGCCATCGCCCAGGAGATCAACACCCAGAAGGCCACCCGCATCCGCGTCTTCGGCTTCACCGACGACCAGGGCAGCTACGAGCACGGCAAGGAGCTGTCCAAGCAGCGCGCGGACGCCGTGCAGGCGGAGCTCGCCAAGACCGTCACCGTCCCCGGCGTCATCTACGACGTCCGCGGCTACAGCGAGGACTACCCGATAGCGGACAACAGCACCGAGGAAGGCCGCAAGAAGAACCGCCGCGTGGAGATCACGTTCCCCCGGAGCGCGGGCGGCGGTGCCACCACCGGGGGCTAGGCACGAGGTGCGGTGTCGGGCGGCGCGGGTCAGGCGAGATCCGGGAGGGACGGCCTAGGCTCGGCCCGTGGCACAGCCTGAGCAACGCGCCGAGGGTGCGGGACCGTTCACCACTCGGCTCACCTGGAACCCGTCCGAAGGGCGAAGGGTGGTGTGGGAGTCGCGGCCCGCACGCAGGCGGGGGACGCTGACGGTCCGCGGCCCCGGGGACACGGCCGACCGCTCGTCGCCGGCCGACGACGAGGCCCTCGGCCGCCTCCGCCGGCTCAACGCCGTCGCGTCGGGCGCGTTCGTGATCGGCGGGGTGCTCTTCGCCCTCGGCGCCGCGATCTCCCAGTTCGGTTGGGGCGACGCGGTCGAGAGCGCCTCGGTCTACTTCGTGGGCGGCCTCTTCTTCAACACCGGGGGCTACGTCTCGCTCCTGCAGGTACTGAACGCGCCCCGCCACTCCACCGAGACCGGTGGGCTGGTCACCTCCGACTGGAGGTGGTGGGGGTACGAGCCGATGCGCCTGGACTGGCTGAGCGCGTTCGTCCTCTTCGTCGGGACGCTCGTGTTCGGCGTCAACCTCGTGGACTCCTTCCTGCAAGGGCTCACCACCCGGCAGGTCAACCGGCTGGTCTGGGCTCCGGACGTGATCGGCTGCGTCCTGTTCCTCATCTCGGGACACCTGGCGTCCATCGAGATCTGCCACCGGTTCCGGCCCTGCCTCCGCTCCCGCAGCCTCGGCTGGTGGGTCGTCGCCGTGAACCAGTCGGGGTCGGTGCTCTTCATGGTCTCGGCGCTGGCCGCGTTCACCCGGCCCGCGACCGGAAGCATGGTCAACGCCGACATCGCCAACTGGGGGACGCTGTCCGGAGCCCTGTGCTTCTCGCTCGGCGGCGTACTCCAGGCCTGCGAGCGCCCCCGCTGATCTGAGCCTTCGGGATCTGAGTCTCCGGGATCCGGATCACCGGCTCGGATCACCGGGCGGCGGTGGTGGCCGTCGCAGCCGCCAGGAGTGTCGTGGCCGCCGCCCCCGCCCGCCGGGCCGGCTCGGGGCCGGGGGTGAGGGCGGCCACGGCGGTGGCGCCTTCGACCAGGATCAGCAGCTGCTCCGCGAGCTCCTCGCGCCCCGGGCCCGCGGCCTGGGCCAGCAGCGCCCGCAGCTCCGCCTTGTGCCGCCGTACGACGTCCAGCACCCCGGCGGGTCCGGCCCCCAGCTCCCCGAAGGCGTTCAGGAACGCGCACCCGCGGAACCCCGGCTCCGCGAACCACGCCGCGAGCCACTCGAACACGGCCCCCACCGGATCGTCCGGCGCCGCCTCCACCGCTTCGCGCAGGCTCGCCGTCCACCGCCGGTCGCGCCGCTCCAGGTAGGCCGCGACCAGCGCTTCCTTGGCCGGGAAGACCTTGTACAGCCGCTTGAGCGGTACGCCGGACTCCGCGCGGATGCGGTCCATGCCGACGGCCTGGACGCCCTCGGCGTAGAACAGCGCCTCGGCCGCGTCCAGGAGCCGGGTGCGGGCCTCTTCGTCGTCCATGCGGGCAGCGTAGCCCAGAAGCGCTTGCGCTGAGAACGCTCGTTCTCGTACGGTTCTCGCGTGATCGGAGAACGACCGTTCTCGCTCCCTTCCCGAGAGGCGACGCCCATGACCGCCGTACGCCCGCCCCTGCCGCCCTTCACCGAGGAGTCCGCCCGCGCCAAGGTGCAGGCCGCCGAGGACGCCTGGAACACCCGCGACCCCGAGCGCGTGGCCCTCGCGTACACCGAGGACTCCGTGTGGCGCAATCGCGACCGCTTCCTCACCGGCCGCGCCGAGATCCGTTCCTTCCTCGCCGAGAAGTGGGAGCGCGAGCTCGACTACCGCCTCCGCAAGGAGCTGTGGGCGTACACCGGCAACCGGATCTCCGTCCGCTTCGAGTACGAGTGGCACGACACCGCCGGCCAGTGGTGGCGCAGCCACGGCAACGAGCAGTGGGAGTTCGACGACGACGGCCTGATGCGCCGCCGCGAGGCCAGCATCAACGACGTCGCGATCGAGGAGGCGGACCGCCGCCTGCGCTGACGGCCGGTCCGCCGGTCCCGGGGGCTGGTGCGGACGGGTGAGTCCGCCGCCGCCCGGTGCGGGCCCGCCTCCTGCGCGGTATGTCTTGCGCCGACACCGGCCGGAGGAGACAGGCATGCCACGGGCGCGCGTGAACGGCGTCGAGCTCTTCTACGAGACCGAGGGCCCGGCCGGCGGCGAGCCGCTCGTGCTCGTCCACGGCTCCTGGAGCGACCACCTCGGCTGGGGGCGCGTCCTGCCGCGCCTCGCGCAGACCTACCGGGTCCTGGCGTACGACCGCCGCGGCCACAGCCGCAGCGAGCGCCCGGCCGGCCAGGGCAGCCGGCGCGAGGACGAGGACGACCTGGCCGCGCTGATCGAGATGCTGGGCAGCGGGCCGGTCCACGTCGCCGCGAGCTCCTTCGGTGCCTCGACGACCCTCGGGCTGGCCGCCCGCCGGCCCGAGCTGCTGCGCAGCATCACGGCGCACGAGCCCCCGCTGATGGCAGTCGTGGCCGGCGAGGCGGAGCTCCAGCCGCTGATGGCGCCCATGGAGGCCGCCATCGGCGGCGTCCTGGCCACCCTGCGCTCCGGCGAGCCGGAGACGGCGGCGCGGCGGTTCGTGGAGGACGTCGCCGTCGGGCCGGGGGCGTGGGAGCAGCTGCCGGATCCGGTCCGGCGGACCTTCACCGCCAACGCCCCGACCTTCGCCGACGAGCAGGCGGATCCGGACTGGGCCGACCTCGACCTCGGCAGCCTCGGCGGATTCGCCGGTCCGGTGCTTCTGACCACGGGCGCCGAGAGCCCGCCGTGGTTCCGCGTGATCCGGGACAAGGTCGCGAGCGCGTTCGGCGGCCGGGCCGAGCGGCACACCTTCGAGGGCGCGGGCCACGTACCCCACCTGACCCACCCCGAGGCGTACGTCGACCGCCTCACCGCCTTCGTCGCCGGGCGGGCCGTCGCCTAGATGTGTCGTCCCGGGACAGCCCTCAGGGCGTGTCCCTGGCCGGCGGGGAAGCCGGCGCGAGGGGCTGCACCGCGGCCGCGGCGACCGAGCCGCGCAGCAGTTCCGCCAGGTCGCGGGGGTGCGCCTGCTCGCCGGTGGGGGCCGCCGCCGTGATCCGGTCCAGCCGGAAGCCCCGGCCGGACCGCCGGGCGCGGCACCAGGCGATGAGGTACCAGTGGCCGCCGGCGGTCAGCAGCCCGGCCGGCTCCACCACGCGTTCGGATCCGCGTCCTGCCGCGTCGACGTACTGCAGGCCCAGCACCAGGTTGCCCGCGACGGCCCGCTCCACCGCCGCGCGGACCGCGGAGGGGGTCGGCGCCGGCAGGGCGACGATCCGGGCCGCCAGTGTCCGGGCCGCCGCGGAGGCGGGACCCGTCATCGACGCCGTGAGCTTCTGGTGGGCCGCGCGGGCGGTACCGGCGTAGGGGGCGCCGGTGCCGGCCGCGGCGAGCGCGGCGGTCAGCGCCGCGGCCTCGTCGGCCGTGAGGTGGACGGGGGGCAGGGTCATCGCCGGGTCGATCGTCCAGCCGCCGCCGCGCCCGGGTGTGGTGCGCACCGGGACACCGGACTCCATCAGCGCCTGGAGGTCGCGCTGCGCCGTGCGCGTGCTGACCTCGAACCGTGCGGCGAGCGCGGCGACCGTGACCGGTCGCGGCGCGTTCGCGCGCAGCTCTTCCACCAGCGCATAGAGCCGAGTCGTACGGTTCACGGGGCCGACGCTACCGGCACGCGGCGGCCAGGAACTCCTGCTGGCGCTCCTGTTCCCGCTCGGTGACGGTCAGCGGGAACAGCGTGAAGCCGTGCATCGCACCGGCGACGACGCCGAGCCGTACGGGCGCGCCCGCCGCCTGCCAGCGCGAGGCCAGGAACAGCGAGTCGTCCAGCAGTGGGTCCTCGGTACCGACGACGATCCGGGCGGGCGGCAGGCCGGTCAGGTCGGCGAACAGCGGCGAGAGACCGGGGTCGCGGCGCTGCTCCGGGCCCGTCCCGGGTGTGAACAGCTCGTAGCTGCCCCGGAGGGAGTCGGTGTTGCTCAGCAGCCGCCGGGAGCCGAACGACCGCTGGCTCGGTGTCATCGACAGGTCGTACGGGCCGAAGAGCAGGTTGGCGGCCCGGAACGCGCCGGTGATGCCGTGCCGGTCACGCAGGCGCAGCAGGGTCAGGACGCTCAGGTGGGCGCCGGCCGATTCGCCGCCGATCAGCAGCCGCCGGGTGCCGAACTCGGCTTCGGCGTGGTCGATCAGCCAGCGGGCGGCCGCTTCGCAGTCGTCGGGTCCGGCGGGGAAGGGGTGTTCCGGCGCGAGGCGGTAGTCCACGCTCACGACGGCCAGCCGTGCCTCGACGGCGAGTCGCCACAGCCTCTCGTCCTGGCCGTCGGCGGACCCGAACGCCCAGCCGCCGCCGTGCACGTGCAGGTACACGCCGTCGACGCGGTCCGCCGCGAAGGTCCGCAGCCGCACGCCGCCCGCGACGACACGGTCCCGGCCGTGCGGCAGTCTCACGGGTGGTGTGTCGCCGCCGAGCCGGTTACGGCGCAGTCCGGTCAGCAGGGAGGCGTCGAGGTCCTGCCCGCGGGCCGGACGGTCCGCGGCGGCGGCCTCGAACTGCTCGTTGAACGCCAGGGTCTCGGTGAGGCAGTCCTGATCGGTGATCGTCATGTGTCGACGGTCGCAGCCTTCGGCGACACCACCGTGTCACCCTTTCCCGGTGATCCACGTCACGGCGCGGCGCGCCGGGCGACCTAGGCTCCGCCGTGATCCAAAAGGCACGGCCTGGTCGCCAGCGGCGGTCTTCGAGTTCATCGGCACCCCGGGTCCGCTCAGGACCCCAAGGTGTCGATCTTCGAGTTGGCGAGTCGGATGAGGTCTCTCACGAAGGAGCGGTGGATGGAGAGGACGACGATCGCCGTCGTCTGATGCCCCGTGCGGTGTTCGAACTCGAAGCGGCGGAACGCCATGAGGATCCCCGTCGCATTGGTCTCCTTGACCATCGCGACGTCGCTCCACGCGACGGCGTCCCGGACGCGGCCAAGGATGTCGGTCACGGTCACGCCGTCCTCGCTGAGATAGCACTGGCGGATGCCGAGTAGTCCCGCCGCCCGGCGCCAGGCGAAGGCGAGACCGTAGACCGCCAGGGGGATCGCCACGATGATCACGCCCTTGATGCCGGCGTCCTCTGGCCGCATCACCAGCAGGCTGACGAGTGCCACCAGGCAGAACGTCAGGACGAACCGTCGCCCGAGTTGCCAGAGCACCCCGGGGACGCCGATGACGGAAGCACGACGGTGGAGCGCGCCGAAATCGGGCCCCCGGACCTGCCTTGCCATGCCGAATCCCCACCCCTGTTGCTGCCGACCGGCGTGCTCGCCGGGTCCCGGCGCCACTATCGAGCAGGGCCCGGGCAGCTGGCAAGACGTGCATCGGCATGCCAGGAGCCACTGTCGCGGCGGCCGGTGTCGTCGCGGGATCCAGTGGGGGCCGACGGCAGGTGCCGCCCGCGGTCCCTGCCGGCCACGCCCGGACAGCGGGCCGACTGCACCCAGTTCGAGCCGGTCATGGAGAAGATCCGCGTCCCCCGGACCGGCGCCGGGCGGCCTCCCACACGGCCCGACAGCGTGAGTGCGGATAAGGCAGGCCCACAGCAATCGACGCACGCAGGCCTACCTGCGTAAACGGGGTATCCGTCATGTCATTCCGGAGAAGGCCGACCAGGCGGCCAACCGCGTTGCGCGTGGCTCCCGCGGCGGTCGGCCTCCCGGCCTCGACAAGGAGCGGTACAAGAAGCGCAACGTCGTCGAGCGGGCGATCACAAGCTCAAGGGTTTCCGGGCCGTGGCCACGCGCCACGACAAGCGCGGCCACGTCTTCCTCGGCACCGTCACCCTCGCAGCCATCGTCATATGGCTCCGCTCGTGAACGGAGAGACATCGCCCAGCAAGCTAGTCGCGCTCGGGCCAGACGGGGCCCTGATCGGTCCAGGTGACACCCTTGTTGCGGCAGAGGCAGAAGGGGTGGCCGATGGGGTCGGTGTAGACGCGGAAGCCGTAGCCGTTGGGACCGACGCAGTCCCGCTGCAGGGTCGCGCCGAGGGCCAGGACGCGGCGCTGTTCGGCCTCGATGTCGTCGACTTCGAAGTCGAGGTGGAACTGCTTGGGATGCTCGCCGTCGGGCCACTGCGGGGCGCGGTAGTCCTCTACCGGGGTGAAGGCCAATTCGATCCCGCCGAGCTGGATACCGGCCCAGTGCTCGTTGCTGTCCTCCTTGACCGGGAGCCCCGTCACCTCGGAGTAGAAGGCTGCCAGCTTCATCGCGTCCGGGCAGTCGATGATGAAGTCGGTTAGTCGTAGCATCCCGCGATCTTGCCACAAGATCGAATGAGCCGGACTGTGAAACAGGCCCACGCCGGTCCTGCTGCTGGGTGGTCAACACCGAGCCCTGGCATGCCCCGGTCCGGTTCGAGCCGGCGGTCTTCCCGACATCGCCGTAGCAGTGCGGCAGATCGGATCGGTTTCCGGCCATCCCTTGCCCGAAAACGCTTCGGGTGCTGGATGGCCGGGCCGTGACCGCCCCAGCTGGATGATCATGATGTGGTGAACATTCAGAACATATCGAGGAAGATTGCGACTTCAGCGGCCGCAGCGGCAGCCCTGGTGCTCCTGACCCCCACCGCAGGCCAGGCCGCGAGTTCCGAGAGCACCTACATCCACCTCGTGAACCGCAACAGCGGCCGGTGTCTGGAGATAGACGACAACAGCGGCGAAGCCGGCGCCCGGGTCCAGCAGTGGGCCTGCCTCGGGCAGGAGGCCAGCCAGTGGCACCTGCACCCCAGCGGTCCTGACGGCCACCAGGTCCAGATCCGCAGCCGCCGGCACCCCGACATGTGCCTCGAGGTCGCCCACGGCGGCACGCGCAACGGTGCCAGGGTCCAGACGTGGGGCTGTGTCGACGGCGCCGCCGAGCAGCAGTGGGTCATCGGCGACGGCGTGATCCGCAACCACGCGACCGGCAAGGCGCTCGAGATCGCGGACTCGGACACCGAGGACGGCGCCCGCGCGCAGCAGTGGGAGTACGAGGGCGCGGACACCCAGATCTGGTACGTCGACTGACTCTGACGGGACCGCTCAGCGCGGGGTGCCGGCGGCGGGCTCGAACGGGGCGCCGTGGCCGGGCACGACCAGGTCCGCCGCGGCCAGCACCCGCTCCCGGGAGGTGCGCAGGACCTCACGGTCGGGGGCCACGGGGTCGTCGGCCGGGCCCTCGGCGTGCCACCACAGGTCGCCGGCGAAGGCCACCACGCCCGACTCCGTGCCGGCGAGCAGGGTGATGTCCTCGGGGCTGTGGCCCGGGGTGCGGATGAGCCGGAGGGAGGGGGTGAGCTCGTAGCCCTCGGCGTCCCGGTTCTTCCACTGGTCGCCCCGGTACTCCACCTTGTGGTCGTGCACGGCGGCGCGGCGGAAGAGGCCCACGTTCATGGTGTTGTCCGGGTGGTGGTGGCTGAGCACCACGTCGGTGATGTCGTCGGGCCCGAGGCCCAGTTCGGCGAGCGGGGCGAGGATGTCATCGGTGCTTGCCACCATCCCCGGATCGAAGATCACGTGCCGGCCCGCGTCGGACACGTACGAGACGGTCGCGGCGACCCCGGGCCCGGTGGACCCCACGTAGCCGGTGGTCAGGACCTTGTATGCGGCGCTACGGCCGAGCGGTGCGTCTGTCATGCCCCCATGGTTGTCCGCGCCGCCCGGCCCCACGAGTGGCCTTCCTGCCGCCGATCGCATGATTCGTGCCAACGCGCGGCGCGCGGCCAACCGCTAGGCGTACTCGGCGCGGGGTCCGGCCAACTGCTCCGCCACGACGGCCAGCCAGCCGCTCGGTGCGTACGGGGCCGGCGGATCGACCTCCATGCCGAGCTCGGCGACGCCCACCGCGTAGTCGACCTCTTCCAGGCCGAGGGCGAGCAGTTCGCGCACCTCGCCGACGAGGCGCGCGACGACGGTCGGGTCGGCCGAGCCGGCGTATTCGCGGACGGCGGCTTCGTGGTCTTCGAACTCGCCCGGCATGTCCTGGGAGAACCAGCCGCCCAGGAACTGTCCGAGCTCGGGGAAGCGGGCGTGCCACTCCCAGTGCGTCTCGGGCAGCGCCGCAGGGGGCGGGATCAGGCCCTCCTCGACGCTGCGCCTGATGTGGTCGGCGAGCAGGAGCAGCCACTGCTGGATCTCGGATTCGGGCAGGCCGATGTCCGGGACCGGGTAGAACTCGCCGAGGCGGTGGCGCAGTCGGCCGGGCGGGTTCTGGGCGTACGTGCGCAGCTGCTGCTCGGCCACGGACAGGGCCCAGGGGCGGGTGTGCCAGGTGTGGCGCAGGTAGGCGGTGAGGGCCTGACCGGGCCGGTCGGGGGTGTCGTCGGCGGCGAGGCCGGCGTACGCGCTGATCACCTGGTCGAGCTCGCCGTAGCGGCGGTCGAACTCCAGGGGCTTCATGGACATGGGCCTGTGCCTCTACAAGTAGATCGGGAAGGTGCCGTGCACGACGAAGCCGAGCGGGCTCGCGGGCTCCCGCCGCAGCACCACCCGCGCGGCCCGCACGTCGACGGCCCCGCGCCCGGCGAGTGCCATGGCCTGGATCAGGACGCGGCCGACCGGCTCCTCCCGCGAGGGCCAGGAGGCCTCGATGGCCAGGCGGGGGCGGGTGCCCTGGGCGAGCCAGCGCTGGATGGCCTGCTCGTTGCGGTTGACGACCTGCTGGGTGGCCCACTGGGCGGTTTCCCGGTCGGGGTATGTGGCGGATCTGGTGAGCACGTGGTGTTCCCGGTTCGGCGCGGCGGACGGGTCAGAGGGACTGGAAGTTCCAGAAGACGGCGACTTCGTCGTCGTTCACGGCGATCAGCCCGGCGTCCCAGTCGCACTGGCTGAAGGGGTTCTGCGACCGGGAGGACTGCTTGGTGAAATCGGGTTGGTCGCCCTTCCAGCCGAGGTTGGTGTAGAAGCGGGTGCCGTCCGGGAAGCGAGACAGGATCACGTCGGCCCGGCGTTCCATCTCCGGCCTTCGCTCCGCCCACTCCGGCAACAGGTAGAGGTCTGCGTGGGGTGGGGCTCCGAGCAGGACGAGCAGCGACCGCACCGAGGACCGGGGGAGCTCCTTCACCAGCCCGCGACAGCGTTCTGCGTCCGCGGGTGTGGAGGGTGCCTCCAGCCACGGGAACAGCGGGTCTTCCCGGCGTTCGTCCTCGCCCTCGTAGGGGTCGATGGATGCCCAGCCCCGTGGGTCCCGGGTCTCGAGGCGGATGATCGCGCCGACGTCGAGCCACCATTCGTGGTGCTCGCGCGGAGCGGCGCCGACGAACGTGCAGAGCCACCGGTACAGCTTGAGCGCGTCGGCCCATGCTTTTGCATTCAGATCCTGCTGCATCGACTACCCAACCAGCTCAAATGGACAAGAAGTTCCAGAACACGGCGACTTCGTCGTCGTTCACGGCGATGAGCCCGGCGTCCCAGCCGTAGTGGCTGAAGGGGTCGAGACCACCCCAGACGCCCTGTTCATAGAAGTCAGGGCGGTCGCCTTTCCAGCCGATGTTGGAGTAGAAGCGGGTACTGGCCGGGAAGCGCGACAGGATCACATCCGCCCGGCGTTCCATCTCGGGTCTGCGTTCCTCCCACCGCGAAGCCTTGGCGACGTCCAGGCCGAGTACGCCGAGCAGGACGACCAGTGATCTCGCCGAGGTTCGGGGCAGCTCTCTCACCCTGGGCCGGTAGCGTTCTGCGTCAGTCGGCGTAGAGGGCGTCTCCAGCCACGGGAACAACGGGTCTTCGCGGCGCTCGTCCTCTCCCTCGTAGGGGTCGATGGATTCCCAGCACCGGGGGTCCCGTGTCTCGCGGCGCATGATCGCGCCCACGTCGAGCCACCATTCCTCGTGTTCGCGGCGAGCGACGCCGACGAACGTGCAGAGCCACTCGTACAGCTTGAGTGCGTCCGCCCAAGCCTCCCCGCTGGGATCTGTCATCATTCGCTCCATTATTCAGGCGCCGAGGTGAGGATGACGAAAGGCGGATTGAGATTGGGATCGTACTTGAGCTTGGTGACCACGCCGTAAGCGTTCGCGGCCGGCCTCACGGTCTGGGTGGCGTCATCCACCATGACTGTCCGGCCGGTAACGGTGGGCGCATTGAGCGGCCCCTCGGTCGGGACCGACGGCACCTTGAAGGGCTTGGACGGGGGCTGTGGCGGAGGATTCTTCAGCCAGTCCTGGATTTCCGCGGTGTTCTCGCGGATGCAGTACTGAGTGTATTTTTGCGCCGTATCCATATCCGGGAAGGACGAGGCAGCGAGGACGCCGAACTTTCCGTTCGGGCGCTGCTCGTCCTTGATCCGCTGCAAGAGCTGCTCGTCCGTCTTGCCGACGTGCTTGTCGATGGTGTGGGCGCCGTTGAGTCCCTCGTTCGTCGCCAGGTCCAGCGAGTACATGTACGGGAAGGGGCTCTCCCCGCCGATCTGCCAGCTGTGCTCCTTCTTGAACTCGTTGAGGGAGCGTGCCCCGAAGCCCTGGGCGCGGGCGATCTCCGCCTGGTAGGTCGGTGCGCTGGTGATCGCGATCTCGAGTTCCGGCAGGAGGGCCTTCAGCTTGCCCGCCGCCTCGGTGAACTCCTTGTGGTAGTTCTCGACGGCCGCGTTGCACCCCGCCTTGTCCATGTGGGAGCGGAAGGAGAGGATGATCCGGCCCATGATCCCGCCGACCGCCAGCTTGGTCAGGTTGGTCAGGCTCAGGTCGGTGAGGTCGGAGGCCGTGGCCTTCGCCGCGTTGATGCCGGCCTGGGTGGTGAATTTGCGTGTCTTCTCGCCGACGTCGGAAACGTGCTCCAGGATCTCGGCGATCTTTTCGGCGGATTCCTTGAGCACGTCGACGATGGGGCGCCGCCCGGAGGGCGGGAGGTCCTTGGTGGTCCGCCATTCCCGGCCCCCGGACTGCGTCCGGTTGCCTTGTGCGTCCAGCTGCCGGCCCCACGCCGTGGTGCCCCAGATGGTCTGGCCGAAGGACCGCATGGCCGCCTGCCACTCGCCCTTGTCCTTCGGGTCGGTGATCCCGGCGATGGCGGCGTTGAAGTCGTCCGAGGCCTTCACGGCCTCGGAGCCGAGCTTCTTCCAGGCCTTGGCCATGTCCCGGACCTCGTCGTCCTTGATGCCCGGGGTGATCTCGTGGACCTTGCCGAGGCGGAGGCCGTGCTCGATCGCAGGCCGGATGACGTCCGCGAGGAAGTCGGGGAACTCACCGATGACGCCCGAGATCCACCAGGAGTCGACGTCCTCCCCGGTGCCCGTCCATTTGATGGGGTTGACGGGTCCGTAGCGCGGAGGCTTGTTGATGACCACCGGCTCCGGCTGCCGGGCCGGCTGCGCCCCCTTGCGGCCACTGGCCTCCCACTCGGCCAGTACGTAGCTGTTGGCGGTGTGGTTCAGGCCTACGGAGGCTCCGCCGGCGCTGACCACGCTGCGGCCCCACGCTTCGAGGAACTTCGCCGCCACCTGCATGTAGGCGTCCGCGAACGCGTCCGCGCCGCGGCCGGTCCCGGCGGACTGGTTGTACTTGTTCAGCACGTCGACGAGGACGAACGCCCGCTCGGCATGGGCGAACTGGGCTTCCTTCACCAGGTCGGCCGCATGGTGGACGTGAACCGGCTGGACGTCGAAGCCGCCGTTCGCAGCGGGGGAGGGGGGAGGTGTGCCCATCAGGCGGCCCCCCAGCCGCGCAGCACGGCCCGGTGCGCGGAGGCGTACGTGAGGTGGCCGTTCACGACGATGTCGTGCAGCCAGGCCTGGGTGGCCTGCAGGTCCTGGGCCGACTGGTCCCACTTGTCGAGCTGGTCGACGAAGGTGTGCCGGGCCTCGCCCTCCCAGCCGAGAACGGCCTTCTCGACGCGCCGATAGAGCAGGTCGAGCTGTTCGTTGAGCGTTTTGAGGATCTCCTCCAGATCCACCGCCGCACTCTGCAGCGTCGCGAAGTCGACCGATATATGGTCACCGCTCGACGGCATGAATTCCCCCTGATGCCTCTGGTTCTGTTTACAGATCGGCGATGCGGCTGCGCGGACTCGGCGGCGGCGCGGGCGCGGTGTTGGGCGTGGACAGCTCGTCCGCCTCCGCCTGGACGCCCGCCTCGGACTGGAGCCGCCTGAAGGCGTCCAGGACTTCGAGCTCCTGCGCCGAGAACCCGTCCTTGCTCAGGCGGATCGCCTTGGCCAGGACCTTCATCGTCTGCCGGATGCGGGCGGCGTCCTCGGCCGCGGCCCGGTGCTTGGCCCGGTACGCCTCCGAGGCCGGCCCCTGCCAGCGGGCCTCGATGGCATCCACGATCTCGTCCATGCGGATGAGTTGCTTCTTCAGCACTTCCTGCATTGCGTCGAGATCGCCGGCGAGTTTCTTGAGTTTGTCGCCCTCGACAGCGAGGTCTGCTGCCGCCTCATTCTGTGGTGCGCCCACGGTTTCCCTTCCCCCAGGTCTGCCGTCGCAAGGTCATCTGTTCGACCGTAACAAATGCCGAGCGGGCGTGAACTGATCGGGAACGCACGTGACTTGGCGCGCCATCATGTGCGGAGCCCGCGTTCGGGACGTTGGCGGACGCCCCGCGAGGGCCGTTGCGGTTGCCTCTTGATCGTCCCGTGCCGCTTGCGAGCGGCTAACCCGCCAGGAGGTGGTCGGCCTTGCCGGCCTTGATGTCGCGGATCAGTTGCCGGAGGGCTTCGCCACTGTCCGTGAGGTATTCCGTCTCCTGTCCGGCAGACGGTGATGTAGCTGTTGCCGTCGCCGTCCATGCCGATCCGGTAGCAGGAATTTCCCTCGCCGCAGAACGGTTCTTCCCCCGTGATGTCGGCCATCGTTATCCCCTTCGGATGCTCTGGGCCTCCCGCCCCCGACGTCTCTCCGGTCGCTCCTGGCGCATGCCATGATCTGCCGGTGAGCGAGTACTCCTGGCCCGGGGAGAACGGCAGGGCCGTGCCCGACACGGCCGCGGCCTGGGGCGAGACCGTTCGCGTTCTGCCCGTCGGTACCCCGATCACCGGTGAGGTCGTCGGCCGGCAGCCCTTCGGTGTGTTTCTGTCCATCGACGGCTGCCCCGAAGCCGTGGGCTTGGCCAGGGTCGACAGGATGCCCCGGTGCATGGAGCTGCCGGCCATGGGGCAGCGCGTCACCGGCGAGGTCGTTTGGCACGCCGAGCACAACCGGCAGGTGGGGGTCGTGCTCGGCGAGTGGGCCGAGCACGAAGACCTGCTGCCTCGCTTCCGCGTCGGTCAGGTCGTCGTCGGAAGCGTCACGAAGCTGGCGTCCATCGGAGTCTTCGTGCGCCTCGCCGACTGTGTCGAGGGATTGGTCCCGTTCACCGGGCCGGCTTCGGCCGCGGGGACCTTCTCCGAGGGCCAGGAGGTGTCCGCGCAGGTCGTGGCGGTCGATCATGAGCGCAACCGGATCCTGCTGGCCCTACCGTCACCGGCCTAATCGGCCAGGAGGTGGTCGGCCTTGCCGGCCTTGATGTCCCGGATGAGCTGGCGGAGGGCTTCGCCGCTGTCCGTGAGGTATGCGGCCTCCTGTCCGGCGACGGCGATGTAGCTGTTGCCGTCACCGTCCATGCCGATCCGGTAGCAGCTCGCTCCCTCGCCACAGAACGCGGCTTCCCAGGTGATGTCGGCCATTGGTCCTCTCAAAGTTCGTGGGTCAGACTGCGGATGAAATCCCGTGATGCCTCAGGCGACAGGCTCAGCCGCTCAATCCAGTCCAGCTGGGCTCTGTACTTGGCCAGTTGGGCTTCCGTGTGCAGGAAGTCCGGTCCGTGCGTGCTGTCGATCTGCACGGTGTCGAGCTTTGGGACGGGCCCCTCAAGGTAATTGACGGTTTGCCCCGCACCAGGGAAGCCGCCGGCGCGAAACGGCTGAACGCGCAACATCACGTTGTCCCGTTCCGACATGAGCAGCAAGTGCTCCAGTTGCGCCCGCGCCACCTTGGGTCCGCCGAACTGCATGCGCAGGGCCGCCTCATGGACGAGCGCTACATACTCCGGCGCCTCGTCCCGCTCCAGTACGGCCTGCCGCTCCAGCCTGTGGGCCAGGCGCATGGCGACTTCCTGGTCGGGCAGGGCGGGTACGACGAAGCGGAAGAGGGCGAGGGCGTGATCGCTGGTCTGCAGTAGCCCCGGGATGTGCACCGAATGCGCGCAGCGCATCCGCCACGCGTGCTCCTCCAACTCGGCGATGTCCAGCAGGGCGGCGGGCAGCGTACCCCGGTACCGTTCCCACCAGCCGCGCTTGCGGGGTAGAGCGAGGTCGACGAGCGCGCTGATGTACTGCACGTCGGCGCAATCGCAGTGGCACGCCAGCGAGCGAAGTCGTTCCTCGCTGATGGTGCGGATTCCCTGCTCGATGGCGGAGACCTTTGAGCGGTCGATGCCGAGAAGTCCGGCGGCGGACTCGGCCGACACGCCTGCGGCCAGCCGCATCTTTCGCACCTCGGCGCCAAGGCGCTTCTGCCGTTCCGTGGGCGTCGTCCTGGGTGGCATGGGTGCAGTCTGCCGCGCACAGCCCTTCGCTCACTACCTCGTGGCCCAATCCCGCGACTGAGGTGGTGAATTGCCCACCCCTGGCGCTACAGTACGTAACGCACCGCTCACGCAGCAGAGTTGAAGTGCATCCCCGGGCCGCGCCATGTCCTGCCTCGGGGGCGAGCCACAACTCACCCACTCGCGGAGCCATTCGTGCGCGCCGACCTCACCGCAGCCGCGTATCGCCTTGCCGCCGTGCCTTGTTGAGGAGTCAGCGATGACCATGCCGTCCGCAGCCCGTTTTGCCCTGTGCCCGTCCAGTCCGGCCGTCAGGCCGCCCGCGCCCGATGCGCTCGTATGCAGTCTCAGCGTGCCGGGGGAGGCCGCCAGTGCGCAGATCGGGCGGTCCGCAGTAAGGGCGGCGCTGCACGCGTACGGGCTGGATCCGCTCGTGCCCGCGGCCGTGCAGGTGGCGGGGGAACTGCTGGCCGCCGGGTGGCACTTGGATCCCGGCGGGTCGCTGTACCTGAACCTGCGGTACCGGGAGGACGACCGCCTGCGGCTCACCGTGTACGACGGGCACGCCGCCCACGACCACCCCCGCCTCGCCGCGCA
Source organism: Streptomyces sp. NPDC046876 (assembly GCF_040645035.1). Taxonomy (NCBI): domain Bacteria; kingdom Bacillati; phylum Actinomycetota; class Actinomycetes; order Kitasatosporales; family Streptomycetaceae; genus Streptomyces; species Streptomyces sp. NPDC046876. The sequence goes on from NZ_JBEYXK010000001.1 coordinate 156,336, forward strand.
CTGCGAGGCCCGGCGGCGGGCGGCGTTGCGGCTCCTGCGGGTGGTCGTGCGGGAGTGCGGCGGGGAGTGGGGGTTCGGGGAGTCCCGGGAGCCGGGCGGCGGGACCCGGACTTGGGTGTCGCTTCCCCGGGCCGGCGCCCTCGGCTACGGCGACCCGGTGGCTGCGCGGTCCGGCGGCCGTCGGGGGTGAGGCCGGCGCGGTCGCCGGTCACGATATGGACACACGGCGGACACGCGCCCCCGCAGCGCTGATGATGCAACGTCATATGATCGCAGTTCTCGGGGGGAAACATGCGTACGCGTATCGCCATGTCCGCAGTCGTCGCAGTCGTCGGCATGGTCACACTGACCGCCTGTCAGGGCGACGGCGAGGTCAAGACCAGCCCCGACAAGGTCGCGGGCTCTGCGGCGCCCAAGGTCGAGGGCAGTGCCTCCGCCGCTCCGGCCAAGGGGGCCCAGAAGGCCGCCGTCGGCGACACCCTGAACCTCAAGGGCCAGGGCAACGGTGAGCAGCTGGCCGTGACGATCAAGAAGTGGGCCGACCCGGCCACGGGCAAGGACGAGTTCAACAAGCCGGAGGACGGCAAGCGGTGGGTGGCCGCCCAGTTCGAGCTGACGAACACCGGGACGGCCGTGTACCAGGACAGCCCGAGCAACGGTGCGCAGGTCGCCGACGAGCAGGGGCAGCGGTTCGAGGCGACGATCGGCGAGATCTCGCAGGGGCCGGAGATGGCGAGCGGGTTGAAGCTCCCGGCGGGGGAGAAGGCGCTGGGCTGGATCGTGTTCGAGGTCCCCAAGGACTCGAAGATCGTCACGCTCCAGTTCGCGATGAACTCGGGCTTCGCCGACCAGACGGGGCAGTGGGCCGTCAAGTAGGGCGGTAGGGGGCTCCCCGGGGAGGTCCGTGGCTCCGTGCCCGGGCTTCCCCGCGGGGCCCCGCGCGGCGACCGTACGGGCCGTCAGGCGTCGTGGTGGGCCTGGGTGATGAGGTCGATCGCGACCTCCAGGGCGGCCAGCCGGGTTTCCTCCGGGTCGGCCTCCACGTGCTGGAGGAACATCATGCCCGCGTGCAGCGTGAACAGGGCGCTGGCGCAGCGGACCTGGTCCGTCAGCGGCCCCTCCTCGTTGCGCAGCAGCTCGACCAGCGTGAACAGGCGCCGCTTGACCGTCTCGCCGATGCTCAGCTCCCGCATCGTCGCCTGGTTCTCCTGCATGAAGCGGTACAGCTGGGCCCCGCCCGCCATGGCCCTGCTGTAGCGGCGCAGCACCTCCTGCTTGGTCTCCAGGGTGCGGGGCTGCTGCTGGGCCCACTCGATCAGCTCGTCGATGGGCCGCGTCAGGTCCTCGAAGACGCTGATGATGATGTCTTCCTTGGTCTTGAAGTGGTAGTAGAGCGCCGCCTTCGTGACCTCGAGCCGCTCCGCGATCTCGCGCAGCGACGTCTTCTCGTACCCCTGCTCGGCGAAGAGCTCCAGCGCGACGTCCTGGATGCGCTGGCGCGTGTTGCCTCGACGCCCCTGCGGACTGCTGCTGGACATGGCTCTCCCCACGAACTTACTTGACGCCCGGCTAGTGCCGGGTCTACCTTCCCCAGTGTAGTGAACTAGCCGGGCGGCAAGTAAGGGTCCGGAGCAGGTGAGAGTCAACGGGGAGCGGAACATGGGCGACAAGGCGATGAAGGCAGGGGCTTCGGAGGAGGTGAAGCCGCGCAGCGTACGCGTCGTCCTGATGGCACTGATGATCGCGATGCTGCTGGCCATGCTCGACAACATGATCATCGGTACGGCGATGCCGACGATCGTGGGCGAGCTCGGCGGGTTGGAGCACCTCAGCTGGGTGGTCACCGCGTACACGCTCGCCACCGCCGCCTCCACCCCCATCTGGGGCAAGCTCGGCGACATGTACGGGCGGAAGGGCTCCTTCCTCACCTCCATCGTGATCTTCCTGATCGGCTCCGTGCTCAGCGGCATGGCCCAGGACATGGGCCAGCTGATCGGCTTCCGCGCGATTCAGGGCCTGGGCGCCGGCGGTCTGATGGTCGGTGTCATGGCGATCATCGGCGACCTGATCCCGCCGCGTGAGCGCGGCAAGTACCAGGGCATGATGGCCGGCGTGATGGCCCTCGCCATGATCGGCGGCCCGCTCGTCGGCGGCACCATCACCGACCACATGGGCTGGCGCTGGTCCTTCTACATCAACCTGCCGCTCGGCGCCGTCGCGCTTGCCATGGTCTCCGCCGTGCTGCACCTGCCGAAGAAGAAGGCCCAGGGCAAGATCGACTACCTGGGTGCGGCCCTGCTGACCCTGGCCATCACCTCCACCGTGCTCGTCACCACCTGGGGCGGCACCGAGTACGCCTGGGGCTCGGCCGAGATCCTCGGCCTGATCGTCGTCGGCGTGCTCGCCATCGGCGCGTTCCTCTTCGCCGAGACCAAGGCCGCCGAGCCGGTCATGCCGCTGCACATCTTCCGCAGCCGCAACTTCACGCTCATGTCGGTGATCGGCTTCCTCGTCGGCTTCGCGATGTTCGGCGGCGTGCTGTACCTGCCGCTGTTCCAGCAGTCCGTCCAGGGCGCCTCCGCCACCAACTCCGGACTGCTGCTCCTGCCGATGCTGCTGTCGATGATGGTCGTCTCGCTGATCGCGGGCCGCATCACCACCAGCACCGGCAAGTACAAGGTCTTCCCGATCGCGGGCGGCGCGCTCATGGTCGTCGGGATGTTCCTGCTCGCGCAGATGGACACCGGCACCACCCGCCTGGTCTCCGGGCTCTACATGGCGATCCTCGGCGCCGGCCTCGGCTTCCTGATGCAGATCACCATGCTGGTCGCGCAGAACAGCGTGGAGATGAAGGACATGGGCGTCGCGTCCTCCTCCGCCACCCTCTTCCGTACGCTCGGCGGCTCCTTCGGCGTCGCGCTCATGGGCTCGCTGTTCACCAGCCGGGTCACCGACACCATGACCGAGCGGCTGGGCCCGCAGGCGGGCGTTGCGGCGGGCTCCGCGCAGCTCGATGCGGCCAGCCTGAAGAAGCTGCCGGAGGCCGTCCGCGAGGCGTACCAGTACGCCGTCGCCGCCGGCACGCACTCCGCGTTCCTGCTCGGCGCGCTCGTCGCCGTCCTGGGCTTCGCGGCCGCCTGGTTCGTCAAGGAGGTCCCGCTGCGGGGCGCGGGCCCGGCCAAGGCCGGAGCCGAGGGCCAGCAGCCGGCCCCGTCCCCCCAGGAGTCCCTGGCCCACTAGCGGATCCGCTCCGCCGAGCGGCTCCCCGCCCGCGTACGCACCCCCCGGCCCCGGCGTCTCGACGCCGGGGCCGGGGGGTTTGGTGTGCCGGATCAGCCGGCGAAGTCCTGGGTGATGTAGACGGTGCCGTCGGCGGCTTGGGCTATGCCGACTCCGACCAGCCGGTAGCTGGCCGTGGGCGGCGGGTTGTAGCTCGCGATGTCGCCGTTGCGGTAGGGGTTGGCGGGATCGTCGGGGTCGCAGCCCATGATGTTGTACTTGTGTCCCCACTTGGACGCCTCGTCGTGGTTCATCCAGTCGTCCATCGCCTTGTCGAAGGTGTCTCCCTTGCCCCAGTGGACGTTCTCGCCCTGGGCTCGGGCAGCCGATGAACCCAGGTCCCGGTGGATCCGTCCCGTGGCCGGGGGGTCGTCCGTGTCCCAGGGCAGCGTGCCGTCGCTGCCCACGTGGCCCCGGTTCGCGGTGCCCTCGGCCGTGAGGTTCGGGTTCTTGGCCAGGTCCTCGCTGTGGGCGCGTGCGGTCTCCGCGAGTTTCGGATCGGTCTTCAAGGGGGCGCAGCCGTACTTCTGGCGTGCGCTGTTGATCTGGTCGAGGAATCGCTGTTGCTCCGAGGGTGCCGGGGGATTCTGCGGGTTCGGCTGAGGTGGGGCGCTTCCGCCGGGCACGGCGGCGCTGTTCGGTGGCGTGATGCTGAACTGGCCGTGCGTGCCCCAGGCGCCGCTTGCGGCGCTGTCCCACCAGTGGGATCTGATGGCGCCGTCGGGGCCCGTCCAGAAGACGTCCAGGTGGTTGTTCCGCTGGGCGACGGCCGAGACGCCTGCGTTCAGGGACGCACTGTTGGGTGGCGTGATGCTGAACTGGCCGTGCGTGCCCCAGGCGCCGTTCGCGCCGCTGTCCCACCAGTGGGACCTGACCGTTCCGTCGGGTCCGATCCAGAAGACGTCCAAGTGGCCGTCGCGCTGCGAGACCGTGGAGATGCCGGCGTTCAGGGACGCGCTGTTGGGCGGGGTGATGTTGAACTGGCCGTGGGTGGACCAGGCGCCGTTTGCCCCGCTGTCCCACCAGTGGGATCGGATGGTGCCGTCGGGTCCGATCCAGAAGACGTCCAGGTGGCCGTTCCGCTGGGAGACGGCGGTGATGGCGGAGTTCGGGGCGGCGCTGTTGGGCGGGGTGATGTCGAACTGGCCGTGGGTGGACCAGGCGCCGTTCGCGCCGCTGTCCCACCAGTGGGATCGGATGGTGGCGTCGGGGCCCACCCAGAAGACGTCCAGGTGGCCGTCCCGCTGCGAGACGGTGGTGATGCCCGCGTTCGGGGCGGCGCTGTTCGGCGGGGTGATGCTGAACGGCTGGTGCTTGGCCCAGGCCCCGCTCGGGTCGCTGTCCCACCAGTTCGACCTGATCGACCCGTCGGGTCCGATCCAGAAGACGTCCAGGTGGCCGTCCCGCTGGGAGACGGCGGTGATGGCCGAGTTCGGGGCGGCACTGTTCGGTGGTGCGATGTCGAACTGGCCGTGGGTGGACCAGGCGCCGTTCGCGCCGCCGTCCCACCAGTGGGACCTGACCGAGCCGTCGGGTCCGATCCAGAAGACGTCCAGGTGACCGTTCCGCTGCGAGACCGCGGCCACGCCCGACTTCAGGGCGGCGCTGTTCGGCGGGGTGATGCTGAACGGCTGGTGCTTGGCCCAGGCCCCGCTCGGGTCGCTGTCCCACCAGTTCGACCTGATCGACCCGTCGGGGCCGACCCAGAAGACGTCCAGGTGGCCGTCCCGCTGGGAAACGGTGCTGATGCCCACCGCTCCGTCGGTATCCGCTGCCGGCGTCTGCCAGGTGCTCGGCCGGATCGGCTGGAGGTTCGTCACGGCCCGCGCGAAGGGGCTTCCCGCCAGAAGGAGCAGCCAGACCGTCGTGAGCGCGAGGACCCAGCGCGTGCTGGGGCAACTCCGGGGCATGTTGCCCCTCCTCAAGGTTGGCGAATGAACCGACGGGGGGACGCCCCCTGCTTTTCCCTCGCCGGTTCCGCGGCATTTCGGAAAGCCGCTGCCCTCCCCAAGAACCACGATGCCGCATGCAGCACAGGCCCGCCCGCCGGGCAGGTTGTTGCCGTTCCGTCACGGAGCTGCGCGGGTCGGGGCGGGTCCGGGCGGGTACGGAATCAGAGCGGCCGGAGCCCGGGGTGGGAGCGGGCGGCCGGGGGCGGCGCGCTGATCCGGTTCGTCTTGGTTTCCCTTGGTTACCTCCCGTATCACATGTGGACTTATTTCGGGATGACCAAGGACCAAGGTCCCTTGACCGGTGATTACGGGGGAAAGGGTGGGAACCCCTTCGCTTCGGTGCACGTCCTGAACCACAGAGTGCAGGCAACCGCCGACGGGGAGTGGGGAGTTCATGGACTTCATGGCGCGCACGCAGAAGCTCGGTACCACCCGGTCCCGGATCGCCGTCGCCGCATCGGCCGTCGCCGTCGCCGCCACCGTCTGGGGCGCCGTGGTGCTCGTGGCCCCGGACCACGCCCCGCGCCCGGACACGTCGCAGGAGCTGGGCGCGGGTGCCGGCCGCGGCACCGGCGGCAGTGGGGGCAGCGGGGGCAGCACCAGCAGCCCTGACACCGGCACCGGCAGCACCGGCACCGGCAGCAGCAGTGGCGGCAGCAGCGAGGACGGCGCCAAGGGCGGCGGGGCCAAGGGCGGCGCCCAGGGCAGCGGTGGCGCGGCGCAGGGGCGGATACCGGACTCCATAGCCCACGCCTCCGAGAGCGGGGGGAACACCGTCAACATCACCATCGACGACGGCCCCGACCCGCAGTGGACCCCGAAGATCCTCGAGGTGCTCGCGCGGCACGACGTCAAGGCGACGTTCTGCATGATCGGCCCCCAGGCAAAGGCCCACCCCGACCTGGTCAAGCGCGTGGTCCAGGGCGGCCACCGGCTCTGCGACCACACCATGAACCACGACACCTCCATGGACAAGAAGCCCGTCGCCTACCAGCAGCAGCAGATCCTGGACGCGAAGCGGCTGATAGAGGAGGCGGCGGGCGGCGGCGCCAAGGTGGAGTACTACCGGGCCCCCGGCGGGGCGTTCACCCCCGACAGCCGGCGCATCGCCGCCGCGAACGGCATGCGCCCGCTCGGCTGGAACGTCGACACGAAGGACTTCCAGAAGCCCGGTACCGCCGCCATCGTCGAGGCGGTCAAGCGGGAGATAGTCAACGGCCCGACCGTCTTGTTCCACGACGGCGGAGGCGACCGCCGCCAGAGCGTCGAGGCGCTCGACCAGGTCCTGGCCTGGCTGAAGGACCAGGGTCGCCCCACCGGCTTCCCGGTCCGGACGGCCCCCGACACGCCCTAGCCGGGGTCGTCCCGGCCAGGGGTGACGCGGTGGGCACACCTCAGTAGTCGAATCGTGTACGCGGAGCGCACGGGCTCCGCTGCCGGCGCTCGGCCCGCCGTGCACGGGCCCTGCCTTCGGGATGCGCCGGAATTGCCCCGGTGGGACCGTGATGGTAGGTGCGGCATCGGTGCACGCCCGCACCGAGTCCGCATGCGCGGGGGAGAACCACGAGGTGTGAGATGAAGCTGCGATATGCCGCAGGGGCTGCAGTGCTGCTGACCCCCGTCCTGTTCGTGGGCATGACGGAGCCCGCTGCTGCGCGCAACACTCACACGATGCTGATCCGGGGAGTGCTCAATGTGCGGGACGCCGGCGGGGAGGTGACCGGAGGAAGTTTCAGCCAGACGGTCGACCTCACGCATGACGCCACGCAAGGAACCTTCCGCTTCTCCCGGTGTGCGGGTGGGGAGACCACGGGCGTCCTCGTCCTCACGCTCTACCTCCACCGCGACGAGACCGTCACTCCCAACGGCACGCTGTCCCTGTACGAAGGGACGCGCTGCAACGACCCCGACCTCGATGGAACGATACGCGTCTCGGAAAGGCCCATCCTCCTGGGCAAGGTCCGGAACGAGAACCTGTTCGTGAAGAACAGGGAGTTCCTGTCGAATGATTCGACCTCGGCGGAATTCTCGATCACGCACAGGGCCGCCGAAGTGGACGTCGGGCGGCCGAACGAGCCTTCGAACGTCGTCGCCACCGCGGTCCCCGTCGGCAACGAGAAGAGCGTCCGAGTGGACTGGGAAGACAACGCCAACAACGAGACGGGTTACGAAGTCCGCAACAGCACCCTCAACCAGAACTTCGGCGTCAACGCCAACACCAAGACCTTCACGGTCCCCCACCTCGACCCGAAGGTCAGGTACTGCTTCCAGGTCCGGGCGGTCGGCGCCAAGGGCCCCTCCGACTGGACCCCCGTGGGCGAGAAGGTGGAGTGCGCCTGAGCCGCTCGGCGCGGCACCGCCTGACACGCTGTCCGCCGGGTGTTCCCTGATCGTGAGCCATCCCGCATCAGGAGGAGTTCCCCTTGACCATCGCCCCCAGCAAGCTGTCCGACCCGGTCGTCAGAGCGCTCGTCGCCGCCGTCAACGCGCACGACAAGGACGCGTTCCTCGGGCTCCTCACCCCGGACGCGACCATGTCCGACGACGGCTCGGACCGCGACCTGCAGGAGTGGATCGACAGGGAGATCTTCGACTCCGGCGGCCACATGGACGTCGTCTCCGAGTCCGACGGGGGCCACACGCTCCTCGTCAACTACCGCAACGACACCTGGGGCGAGATGCGCACCTCCTGGCGGTTCACCGTCAAGAACGACCGCATCAGCCGCTTCGAAACCGGCCAGGCGTAGCCCTTCGGCCGCGGCCGGCCGGCCGGCTACCGCTCGTGCCGCGCGCTGCGAAGCACCGCCGCCGTCAGGCGCTCGTTCTCCGGGGCCGCACCGCCCGGGAAGCCGAACCTGCGGCGCGTGTACCCGTACGCGAGCCCCGTCGCCGGGTCGGCCCAGCCCAGGCCGCCCGCCGCGCCGCTGTGCCCGAAGGCCCGCGGGCCCACCGCGTGCTGGCGCTCGAAGCCCAGCCCGAAGTGGTCCGCCTCCGGCGTGACCCGGTCCGGGCCCGGGGTGTGCGGGCGGGCCACCTCCGCCGCCGTCTCCGGCTCCAGCAGCGCCGGCCGGCCGTCCACCTCCCCGATCGCCGCCGCGTACAGCCCGGCGACCCCGCGCGCCGTGCCGATGCCGCCGGCCGAGGCCGGGCCCAGCGCCTTGACCCGCGGGTGGTTCGCGTACGCCACCAGGTCCATCGGCGGCTCCCGGTGCGCGTTGAACGCGACCGGCAGCAGCTCGGGCATCGCCGCCGCGCCCGCGGCCTGCGCCGCCAGCTGCTCCGGCGTGGGCAGCATGTCCAGCACCGGCTTCCAGCGCCCCTCCAGCTCCGCCGGCAGCCCCATGTACAGGTCCAGGCCGTACGGGGCGCGGATCCGCTCCTCGTACACCTCCTGCAGGGACCGGCCCGTGGCGCGGCGCACCACCTCGCCGGTCAGTGCGCCGATGACGAAGGCGTGGTAGCCGTACGCCGTCCCCGGCTCCCAGTACGGCTTCTGCCCGGCCAGCCGGGCCGCGACCAGCGCGTCGTCGGCGAGCTCGGGGTAGTCGAAGCCCTCGGGGGTGTTGATCAGACCCGCCTGGTGCGAGACCAGCTGCCGCAGCGTGAGCCGCTCCTTGCCGTCCCCGGTGAACTCGGGCCAGTACGCCGACACCGGGCGCTCCAGCTCCAGTACGCCGTCCTGCACGAGCAGGGCCAGCACCAGGTGGGCCGCGCCCTTGGTGACCGAGTAGACCCCGGTGAGGGTGTCGGCGCCGGTGTCCTCGCCGGCCCACAGGTCGACCACGCGGCGCCCGTCGCGGTAGACCGCCAGCTGGGCCTCGGGGGAGTGCCGCTCGGCGGCGACGAAGGCCGCGAACTCCTCCCGTACCGGCTCCCAGCCCGCCGCCACCGTCCCGTTCACCGTCACGTCCTGCCGTGCGCCGCCGCCCATGCCGGCCCCCTGTCCGTCCGCTCCGTGTCGTCGCTCCGGCTCGGGGAACGGAAGACGATCACGTGATATTCCGCCGGGGGTCTCCCGTACGGGTGAAAGCGCACCCGGCGTCGTTCCGGCCCGCCGCGGGCCCCCGTTGGACCGGGCATGAAGCGCACCCGTACCGCCGCTCTCTCCCTCGCTGCCGCCACGGCGGCCGCCCTCGCACCCGCCCTCGGACAGGCCGCCACCGCCGCGGAGGGCACGTACCTCCAGGACCCGGCCGGCGGCGACAAGTCGATGAAGTCGATGTGGACCAAGGACGAGATGCACAAGGTCGAGGCGCAGGTGCGCTTCCACCCCGGCATCCTCTACAAGACGGTCACGCGGCCCGGCCACCCGTCCGCCCCGGACTACGAGCGCCGGGTCGGCGACCCGAAGACGCTGGTCTGGCAGCCCTCGTTCGACTTCGGCTGGGCGGTGTCGGACTCGACGGTGGTGAAGAAGGCCGTGACGGTCAAGGAGGGCCGGCACCCGATCGTGGTGCACGCGGTCCTGCGCTCCGCGGACGGGGCCAAGGCCGTCGAGGTGCACAAGGAGCTGACGGACCAGCCGGCGACCGGGCGCGCCAAGGTGCCGGGCAACAAGCGGATCGCCTGCGACACGGGTGAGTACACGGTGGAGTGGTCCGTCACGCGCAAGGGCTACGGGACGCTCAGGGGCTCGATGCCCTGGAACGCGAGCTGCGAGAACCACCGCACGGCGTTCTCCGCGGAGAACGGCGGGGGCCACGGGGGCTGACGGCGGCCCACGGCGACCGACGGCGACGACGGCCGTTTCGGCAGCGGGGAGGAGTGGTGAGAGGGGAGGCCTGCCGTCCCGCGCACCTTGTGGGTGCGCCGCGGGCGGCCGGCCGCGGCCTTGGATCAAGGGCCGTAGCAGCCATTCTGTCGCACCGGGTGGGCGGCGACAGGGGCGAAAGTCCCTTTCGCAGAGGGACGTTGGGCAGGGGACGCGCCCGTACGGAGGGCGCAGGCGTCAGTGCTTCTTCTTCTCGGCCTCGTTGGCCTTGGAGGCGATGTCCTCCAGGACGGCCTTCGGGTCGCCGTTCGGTTCCACGGCGCGGCCGATGTTGCGCTTGATGGTGTCGCTGACCGTCACCCAGGTCGGGTCGTTGACGGGGTAGAGCTGGGCGCCGCGCAGGGCGGTCAGGAACTGCTGGTCGTTGCCGTCGACGCCGCCGCCCGCGGGGGTGCGGGTGGCCGTGAGGGTCGAGGGCAGCAGGTGGTAGCGGCCGGCGAACTCCTTCAGGTTCTTGTCCTGGTAGATGAACTCCAGGAACTTGCCGATCTGCGTCCGCTTGCCGTTCTGCTTGAACGCCATCATCCAGTCGGCCACGCCCACGGTCGGCGGGGTCTCCCCGGCGCCGAGCGTGTCCGAGACCGGCATGGTCACGGCGCCGACTCCGATGCCCTTCGCGCGCGCCTCGTGCAGGAGCGAGGGGTAGCCGTTGACCATGCCGACCTCGCCGCGCAGGAACGCCGCGAAGGCGTCGGCGCGGTTGAGCTGGGACGGCGGGACCGGGCCGGTCAGCCCCGGGGCGACCAGGGAGTTCTTGATCCAGGTGAAGGTCGCGATGTTCTGGTCGGAGGCCAGGTTGTAGTTGCCGCTGCTGTCCGCGTAGCCGCCGCCGTTGCTGAGCTCCCAGATCATCGCCTCGGCGTGCGCCTCCTCCGGGCCCAGCGGCACCGCGACCGGCGTCGGGACGCCGGCGCCCTTGAGCTTCTTGGCGGCGGCCTGGAGGTCGCTCCAGCTCTTGGGCTGCCAGCCGCCCGCGGCGCCGCGGCTGATGACGCCGGCGTCGGCGAGGAGCTTCTCGTTGTAGAAGAGCAGGCGGCTGCTCGCCACCCACGGCAGGCCGTAGAGCGTGTTGCCGACCGAGCCGGCCTCGACGAGCGGCTGGAGGAAGTTCGCCTCGGTGCTCACCGAGAGGAGCTCGTCCGCGGAATACAGCTTTCCCTGGGCCGCGAAGTCGGAGTACGAACCCATGAGCGCGATGTCGGGTGCGTTTCCGGCCTTCACCATGCGGGAGACCTCGCGGTCGATGTCCGCCCACGGCAGGAGTTGGACCTGGACCTTGATGTCCGGGTTGGCCTTCGTGAAATCGGCCGACACCCTGTCCCAGAAAGCCTTGGAACTGGCGGCCTGGCTGTCACCGTATTCCGCGGCCACCAGACGCAGGGTGCCGCTGTCGCTCGCGCCTCCGTCGGAACCGCATCCGGCCAGCGGGATCAGCAGTCCGAGCACAGCCGCGGCCGCGGTCGTGCCGAAGATTCTTCGTTGCACGGGTGTAGTCCCCTGAATTTCTTTCGATTCCCGTCACTGCTTATGAGTCACTCCGGGCCGGGGTGTCCGTCCATGGCCCGTTGGCCGGAATTCTCTCCTGTGCGAGGGCGGTTGGTTCCATTGGGGCGGAACTTGTGGTGATTGCTCCAACCGGTGCTTTTCCGGCTGGTGTTTTCCGATATGTGATCGACAATTCTGACGCGCGTAGACATACCGAAAAGCCCGTTTCCGGCGGATGCGGGCCGGGAAACGGGCTGAGGGGGTGGTTCAGGTCAGGACGCGGGTCAGGGTCAGGGTCAGAGTCAGGGCCTGTCCTGGTCGGCGAACTCGCCCGCGTACGGATCCGGGTCGCCGGTCTCGGGGTTGCGGCCCTCCTGCCAGCGGCGCTGGGCCTTGCGCCAGTGCACGAAGCTGAGCCGGCCGCCGTCCCAGAAGGTGAGCCCGACGGGGCTCACGTCGAACTCGTCCGAGCACAGCCGCAGCAGGAACTCCGCCATGCCGTACGGGTACACGGCGAAGGCGTCGGCGGTGTGCCGGCCGATGACCAGGACCGGCCAGCGGTCCGGGTCGGGGTCCGAGGCCAGCCAGCACAGGATGTCCGCGCCGCCGGTCACGCCCCACGCGATGATCGACTCGGGGTCGGCGTCGAAGGCGGCGCGGCCGCCCTGAGAGGCCCACAGCTGGCGGGCGTTGTCGGTCTCCTCGGCCATCTCGGCCGGATCCCACTGGAGTCCGGGCTTGGGCAGCGGCAGCAGGATGCTCGCCTCGCCGTTGATGGAGCCCGCGCCGAAACGGCCCATGAACGCGACGTAGTCCGCGGGGAACCGGGTGTTCCAGACGGCCTCGGCCGCCTGCCAGTCGATGTCCTCGTCGGCGCCGTGCGTTGCGGGCATGAGCTGCTCCAACTGCTCCAGCGCCGCCACCCGCGTGTACTCCGTCATGCCGCCGCCCGCTCCCCTGACACCACCCCAGCCCAACCGCACCAACCTATCGCCGGGGGCGCGTGCCGCCTAGCGCGAGGTGAGACGGTTCGGGCTGCCGTCCGGGGGGTCCAGGCAGAGGGTGAGCGCGGTGCCGGTGCGCAGGCCCCAGGCGGCCATGGCTCCGGCCTCCGCCTCCAGGACGTGGCGGGCGCGCAGGCGGGGCCGGCCCAGGCGGTTCGGGGGCATCGTGGTCACGGCGATGACGCGGAGGGCGCGGTCGAGATGGGCGACGTCTATGGGGAAGCGCATGCCGAAGGTGTGGACGGAGGTGGCCGGGGTGAGGAGCAGGGCTCCGGTGAGGCCGGGGCGGCCCAGGAGGCCGCGGGTGCGGGCCCGATAGGAGGCGGCCACCTCGAGGGGGACCGCGGGGCCCTCGCCGCCGCCCGCCTGCAGCGTCCCTGTGCCGTCCCGCCACCGTCGTCGCATGCGCGCCACCCTAGGGCTGCGCCGGCGGGAGCGGAGCGGTTCCGGCCACCGGGCCGCTGTCGGCTGCCGCGCCGTGGGCGCCGGCGATGCCCTGCGGGGCAACGGCAGACGGCAGCGGCGCGGCCGGGTGGGCGGGCGTTGGGTCCGGGGGCCCGTGCCCGGTGGGAGCCGGGTGTTTACATTCGGGCGATGGGTTGGGTGCTGATCGTTCTCGCCGGGGGGTACGGGGCCGTGGCCGGGATGGCGGTGCCGCGGGTCGTCCACCGGCTCTCCGTCGGGGCGGGCGAGCCGTGGCGGGGCGGGTGTCCGCAGGGGCATCCCGTGGCGGGGTGGTGGGGCGCCGCCCGGTGTACGGGGGGCGGGGACGGGCCGGGCCACTGGTACGGGCCCCGCACCGGCCGCACCGTCCTGGCGGGCGCCGCCGTCTGCGCGGCCCTCGCCGCCGCCGTGGGGGCGCGGCCCGAGGCCGCGGTGTTCGTCGGGCTCGCGCCCGTGCTCGTCGTCCTCGCGCTCGTCGATCTGGCCGTGCACCGGCTGCCGGACGTGCTGACCCTCCCCCTGGCCGCCGCCACCGCCCTCGGGCTCGGCGCGGCCGCCCTCGCCCCCGGGGCCGGCGGCTCCTGGCGGCTCGCGCTGCTCGGCGGCGGCGCGCTCGGCGGCGCGTACCTGCTGCTGTTCCTGATCAACCCCGCCGGCCTCGGCTTCGGCGACGTCAAGCTGGCGCTCGCGCTGGGGGTCGCTCTTGGGTGGTACGGGTGGGGGGTATGGGCCCTCGGGGCCTTCGCGGGCTTCCTCTACGGGGCCCTGTACGGCCTCGGCCTGGTGCTTCAGGGCCCGGCAGGGCGGAAGCAGGCGTTCCCCTTCGGCCCCTTCATGGCGACCGGAGCCCTCACCGGATTGCTGCTGGGCGGTTTCGGAGCGTAATCATTCCGCGCTGATGCACGCATCACGCTTTACGAAGGGTTATGGTGGAACCCCCCCCTCGGGCCGGTCCGTATCCCCCCCACGGACCGGCCCGTTTTCCTTTTCCCCCGTTCCCCCCTCACCCCCGCAGCAAAAACGCAGGTCAGCCGCGCTGCCCGCGCTGCGCCCAGAGGTTGGTGCCCGGGGTCGACACGGCGAAGGAGTCGATCTCCTTCAGCTCCTCCTCCGACAGCGGCGCACCCGCCAGCGCGGCCACGTTCTCCTCCAGCTGCTTCACGCTCGACGCGCCGATCAGCGCCGACGTCATCCGCTCGTCCCGCAGTACCCACGTCAGCGCCAGCTGCGCCAGCGACTGCCCGCGCCGCGCAGCGATCTCGTTCAGGCCGGTCAGGCGGCGCAGCACCTCGTCGGAGAGCAGCTCGGGGTTGAGGGACTTGCCCTGGGAGGCCCGGGAGCCCTCGGGAATGCCGCGGAGGTACTTCCCGGTCAGCAGGCCCTGCGCGAGCGGCGCGAAGGAGATGCAGCCCATGCCGGCCTCCTCCAGGGTGTCGAGCAGCCCGTCCTCCTCCGTCCAGCGGTTGATCATGGAGTACGAGGGCTGGTGGATCAGCGGCCGCACGCCCATCTCGCGCAGGATCTGCGCCGCCTCGGCGGACTGCTCCGCGGTGTACGAGGAGATGCCGACGTAGAGCGCCTTGCCCTGCTGCACCGCGGACGCCAGGGCGCCCATCGTCTCCTCGAGCGGGGTCTCGGGGTCGAAGCGGTGCGAGTAGAAGATGTCGACGTAGTCCAGCCCCATCCGCTTCAGGGAGGCGTCGAGCGAGCTCATCAGGTACTTGCGGCTGCCCCACTCGCCGTACGGGCCGGGGTGCATCAGGTAGCCGGCCTTGCTGGAGATGATCAGCTCGTCGCGGTACGGGGCGAAGTCCTGCGCGAGCAGCTTGCCGAAGTTCAGCTCGGCCGAGCCGGGCGGCGGGCCGTAGTTGTTCGCCAGGTCGAAGTGGGTCACGCCGAGGTCGAAGGCGCGGCGCAGGATCGCCCGCTGGGTCTCCAGGGACTTGTCGTCGCCGAAGTTGTGCCAGAGGCCCAGGGAGATCGCGGGGAGCTTGAGGCCGCTGCGGCCCGTGCGGCGGTACTCCATGGAGTCGTAACGTGCGGGCTCTGCCCGATAGGGATTGTTATCAGTCACGATGTCCTCCCTATCACGGACTTGTGACAGACCGAGTTGGGTACCCGATCCCGCCGCGCAGTAATGTGGCGCCCTCGGGGGAGGGACCGCATTTCGCACGGGGGCATTGCACGGAGGGGCTGGAAGATCGTGAAGCTGCGCGACCTGGTGTACAAGCTCTATGCACGCCGGGTGGAAGGCCGCCTCGACCATGCTGCGTCGCCCAAGCACATCGGTGTGATCCTGGACGGCAACAGGCGCTGGGCGAAGGCGTCCGGAGGCACCACCGAACAGGGCCACCAGGCCGGTGCCGACAAGATCTCCGAGATGCTGGGCTGGTGCACCGAGACGGACGTCGAGGTGGTCACCCTGTGGATGCTGTCCACGGACAACCTGGACCGGCCGGAGGACGAGCTCCGCCCGCTGCTCAACATCATCGAGAACACCGTCCGCGGCCTCGCCGCCGACGGCCGCTGGCGCGTCCACCACGTGGGCAACCTCGACATCCTGCCGGCGCAGACCCAGACGGTGCTCAAGGAGGCCGAGCAGGCCACCCACGACATCAAGGGAATACTGGTCAACGTCGCCGTGGGCTACGGCGGCCGCCAGGAGATCGCCGACGCGGTCCGCTCCCTGCTGCTGGAGCACGCCGAGAAGGGCACCTCCTTCGAGGAGCTCGCCGAGATCCTCGACATCGACCACATCGCCGAGCACCTCTACACGCGCGGCCAGCCCGACCCGGACCTGGTGATCCGCACCAGCGGCGAGCAGCGCCTGTCCGGATTCATGCTGTGGCAGAGCGCGCACTCCGAGTACTACTTCTGCGAGGTGTTCTGGCCGGCCTTCCGCAAGGTCGACTTCCTGCGGGCGCTGCGCGACTACGCCGCCCGCCACCGGCGCTACGGGACCTGAGGCCGCGCGGGGGCGTCGGAGGGCGTCGGAGGGCACCGGCGTTTCTGACGCCTCCTCGGTCGGCCTCCCTGCGGCGCCCCTTCGGAGGGCTCCTCGTCCCACTCGTCACCCCCGGCACACCCTTCACCGCCGCAAGCCCTTCACCTGGGCTTCACCGAGCGTCCGTCATATGCCATGGCATGGCCGTGCCTGATCGGGGAATACCCCTTTCAGGTCGATGCCCGATCCACGGGTGTCGAGTCTCAGCGGGCGGCATGGGGCCGTCCGCCCGGGAGGCCCTTTGCACCAGGACGCACGTGCGGTTCGCACGGACGGAGTGGGAGGGCCGGAATCGGCCCCTGCAGGGGTGCCGATGACCGGTCCGGTCTTCATGGCCCGACCTCTTCCGAGGGGGTACGTCCTTCCGTGGTGACCAGCACAAAGCGCCGCCTGCCCGACAGGCGGACCTACGTCCTCGACACCAGCGTCCTGCTGGCAGACCCCAACGCGATCACCCGCTTCGACGAGCACGAGGTCGTGCTCCCGATCGTGGTGATCACCGAGCTGGAGGCCAAGCGCCACCATCCCGAGCTCGGCTACTTCGCCCGCCAGGCCCTGCGCCTGCTGGACGACTTCCGGGTCCGCAACGGCCGACTCGACGCCCCCATCCCGGTGGGCGACCTGGGCGGCAGCCTGCGTGTCGAGCTCAACCACTCCGACCCCGGCGTCCTGCCGGCGGGCTTCCGGCTGGGGGACAACGACTCGCGGATCCTCGCGGTCGCCCGCAACCTCCAGGCCGAGGGCTACGACGTCACGGTCGTCTCGAAGGATCTCCCGCTGCGCATCAAGGCCTCCTCCGTGGGGCTGCTCGCCGAGGAGTACCGCGCCGAGCTCGCGATCACCGACGCCGGCTGGACCGGCATGAGCGAGCTCGCCCTCTCCGGCGAGCAGGTCGACCTCCTCTACTCCGAGGAGCGGCTGTACGTGCCGGAGGCCTCCGAACTGCCCGTGCACACCGGGCTCGTCCTGCAGTCCGAGCGCGGCAAGGCGCTGGGCCGCGTCACCTCCGACGGCAGCGTGCGCCTCGTACGGGGCGACCGCGAGGCCTTCGGGCTGCACGGCCGCAGCGCCGAGCAGCGCATCGCGCTGGACCTGCTGCTCGACCCGGAGGTCGGCATCATCTCCATGGGCGGCCGGGCCGGCACCGGCAAGTCGGCGCTGGCGCTGTGCGCCGGCCTGGAGGCGGTGCTGGAGCGCCGCCAGCACCAGAAGGTGATGGTCTTCCGGCCGCTGTACGCGGTGGGCGGGCAGGAGCTCGGATACCTGCCCGGCGACCAGTCGGAGAAGATGAGCCCCTGGGCGCAGGCGGTCTTCGACACCCTCTCGTCCGTGGCCGGGCGGGAGGTCATCGAGGAGGTGCTGAACCGCGGGATGCTGGAGGTCCTGCCGCTCACGCACATCCGCGGCCGCTCGCTGCACGACGCGTTCGTGATCGTCGACGAGGCGCAGTCCCTGGAGCGCAATGTCCTTCTGACCGTTCTGTCCCGAGTCGGGGCGAATTCGAGGGTCGTTCTGACCCACGATGTCGCCCAGCGGGACAACCTGCGGGTCGGCCGGTACGACGGAGTCGTCGCCGTCATCGAGAAGCTGAAGGGGCATCCGCTGTTCGCCCACGTGACGCTGACGCGTTCCGAGCGCTCCCCGATCGCCGCCCTGGTCACGGAGATGCTGGAGACCCTGTAGTCGCAAGCAGGACCAAAACGCCCATAGCGGGATGGTGAGTTGGCGCCGCCCGGCAAAGGCCCGAGAGCCTAGCCGGGCGGCGCCGTGCTGCACAGGTCTTTGGCCGAACCAACCGCGACATGCCAGGTGTGACCTTTCCCACGCAACGCAGAATTGCCTTGCGGTGTCGGGGTCCGGCAGAGTCTGTTTTCCGTCAGGCCCCGCATACGGCACACCTGTACCTCCCGTTGGATCCTTGGGAAGTACAAGCAGCACCACAACTCCACAGTCGTTCGCCGTATGCCGCCCGAGCACCACGCGGCAGTCCCCGCAAGGGGGTTGCCCACGGGCCAGCGCCTCCAGTGACCGCAGCTCAACGGAGGCCAGTGTCGAGGGGCACTCTTGCGCCCGCCCGGTCACTGCGGACGCTGCTGGAAGGACATCGTGTGAGCCGGATCTCGGTCCGGGGATTTGCAGTGGCCTCGGCCACCGCGGTCACCACCGTCGGCGCAGTCGTGGGTGTTGCCGCAGGCGACCCCTCCTCGAACGATCTCGAGACCACCGCGTCCGGGGCGACCCTCCTCACTGACATTCCGGTCGGCGAGCAGGCCCAGGTCCAGAGCGCGTCCCTGACGCAGCAGGCCGACGCCATCGCCGAGGGCGCCGACACCGACGCCCGCCGCTCGGCCGAGGAGGCCGCGCGCGTCCAGGCCGCCGAAGACGCCAAGGCCAAGAAGGCCGAAGCGCAGAAGGCGGCGGACGAGAAGGCGAAGAAGGAGCGCGAGGAGAAGGAGCAGATCGCGAGCCGCTCCGCGACCCGCGACGCCTCCGACTTCGCGGTCCAGGGCTCCTACACGGTCGCGCAGGTGAAGGACATCGCCCGCCAGATCGTCCCGTCCGGGCAGTTCCAGTGCTTCTCGAACATCGTGAACGAGGAGTCCACCTGGAACTACAAGGCCGTCAACTCGTCCTCGGGCGCGTACGGTCTGGTCCAGGCGCTCCCGGGCTCGAAGATGTCCTCGGTCGCCTCCGACTGGCGCACCAACCCGGCCACGCAGATCCAGTGGGGCCTGAACTACATGAACGACCGCTACGGCAGCCCGTGCGGCGCCTGGAGCTTCCACCAGGCCAACGGCTGGTACTAGAAGCCGGCGGCCCGTACCGCTCAACCCCGGGGAGCCCCGCACCGTCCTACGGTGCGGGGCTCCTCGCGTGTACGGTCTGTCGAGGCGTGTCCACGGGCGGGGGGAAAGGATCGAGATGGGGAAGACCGCAGGCTGGCTCGGCCGGCTCGGGAGCAAACTGAGCCGGATGGAGGCCAGGCTCGCCGCACGGCGTGCCGTGGTCGAGGCCGAGACCGCCGGCGTCGGCCCGGCCCCCACGGTCCCACCCGTCCCGCCGGCCGCCCCCGTACCGCCGACCCCGGCGCCCGGGACCGCCGCCGCGGTGCCCGGCCACCCGCACGCGCAGCACCCCGGCCTGCCCGAGCGGCCGCACCCGGCCAGCGTGGTCCCGTGGGGCATGCGGGTCGCCGCCGAGGTCAGCTGGCGGCTGCTGATGCTCGCCGGGATGCTCTGGGTGCTGATGAAGGTGATCAGCGAAGTCCGCTTGGTCGTCCTCGCCTTCGCCGCGGCCCTGCTGGTGACCGCGCTGCTCCAGCCCTTCGTGGTCCGGCTGCGCCGGCTCGGCCTGCCGCGCGGCCTCGCGACCGCCGTGACCGCGGTCCTCGGCTTCGTCGTCATCGGACTGGTCGGCTGGTTCGTGGTCTGGCAGGTCATGGAGAACCTCGACGACCTCTCCGCCCGCGTCCGCGACGGCATCAACGAGCTCAAGCTCTGGGCACTGGACAGTCCGTTCCACGTGACCGAGAAGCAGATCAACGACATCGCGAAGAACCTCACCGAGACCATCGGCACCAACACCGAGCAGATCACCTCCGCCGGCCTCCAGGGCGTCACCGTCCTCGTCGAGGTGCTCACCGGCATGCTGCTGGCGATGTTCTCGACGCTGTTCCTGCTCTACGACGGCGCGCGCATCTGGGGCTGGGTGCTGGGCCTGGTCCCGGCCGCGGCCCGCCCGGGCGTCGCCGGCGCCGGTCCGCGCGCCTGGCGGACGCTGACCGCGTACGTGCGCGGCACCGTCCTCGTCGCGCTCATCGACGCCATCTTCATCGGACTGGGCCTGTACTTCCTCAAGGTGCCGATGGCGGTGCCGCTGGCCGTCTTCATCTTCCTGTTCGCCTTCATCCCGCTGGTCGGCGCGGTGGTCTCCGGGGCCCTGGCCGTGGTCGTCGCCCTGGTGACCCAGGGGCCGTGGACCGCGCTGCTGGTGCTGGGCGTGGTGCTGGCCGTGCAGCAGATCGAGGGCCACGTGCTGCAGCCGTTCATCCTGGGCCGGGCGGTGCGGGTCCACCCGCTCGCGGTGGTGCTGGCGGTGGCCGCGGGCGGGATGGTCGCGGGCATCGGCGGGGCCGTGGTCGCCGTCCCGCTGGTCGCCGTCACCAACACCGTCGTCGGCTACCTGAAGGCGTACTCGCGCGACCAGCTCCTGCACGGGGCCACCCCGATCGGACCGGGCCCGCACGGGGCGACCGCGATCGAGCAGGCCGCCCGGGAGGCCGGCAGTGATCAGCGAGCCTGAGCTGGCGGGGGAGTGGGACGGGGACCGGCCGCAGGAGCCGGCGCGTCCCGACCGGCCGGAGGCCGCCGTACCGGGGCAGCGCGCCCCGTGGCTGTGGGGGCTCGCCGGGGTGGTGCTGGCCTCGGCGGTGTGGACGACCGTACCGGCATTACAGGAACGTTCCTCTGCCGCGCCGCGCATCGAGTACCGGCACACCGAGAACCTGTGCAAGGACGGGCGGCTGAACACGCTCCTGAAGGTGACCGCGCCCGCCATGAGCGACCACCCGACCCACCGGGAGAGCCCGGCCCTGGACTGGTCGCACTGCGAGTACTTCACCGAGTGGGGCGAGGGGGGCACCTCGTACCAGATGCAGACGATGGTCGAGCTGCACAAGAAGACCGACCCGCAGGCCGAGTTCGGGACCGGGCCGGGCAGCTTCATGGACGCGCTCCAGGCGCCCGCCGACGTGGCGCAGGTGCCCGGGCTGGGGGAGAAGGCGCTGATGACCGGCCACTTCGCGGGCGGCGGGCCGCGGCTCCAGGTGCTCGACGGCGGCGCGGTGTTCACGCTGTCGGTGGGCTGGCTCGGGGACACCGACGGGGCCGCGCAGCCGGACGAGGACGCGGTCAAGACCGCGATGATCGAGGACATGCGGGTCCTGATGGGCCGGCTGCGCAAGTAGGCGGGGGCGGCCGTCGGGCAGCCGACCACGGGCGAGGGCCCCGCTGCCGGGAACGGCGGAGGGGCCCTCGTCGTCGTGCGCGTACGGGGCGTGCCCGTACGGGGCGGTGCTACTCGGAGGCGAGGGCGTCCTCGGCGTCGAGGGTCACCGCGACGGCCTGGATCACCGAGGCGATCTTGAAGGCCTCCTGGACCGTCTCGCGGTCGACGCCGGCCTTGCGCAGGACCTGCTCGTGCGAGTCGAGGCACTGGCCGCAGCCGTTGATCGCGGAGACCGCGAGCGACCACAGCTCGAAGTCGACCTTCTCCACGCCCGGGTTGCCGATGACGTTCATCCGCAGTCCGGCCCGCAGCGTGCCGTACTCCGGGTCGGAGAGCAGGTGGCGGGTGCGGTAGAAGACGTTGTTCATCGCCATGACGGCGGCCGCGGACTTGGCGGCCGTGTACGCCTCGGGCGACAGGGCGGCCTTCGCCTCCGGCTCCAGCTCACGCAGGACGCGTCCGGAGCGGGCGGCGATCGCGCAGGACAGGACCGTGCCCCACAGCTGCTGCTGCGAGAGGGTGTTCTGGTTGCCGATGACCGAGCCGAGGTTCAGCTTCAGGTCCTTGGCGAAGTCCGGTATCGCGGACTTGAGGGAGTCGAGGGACATCCGTCACTCACCGGCCAGCAGGGCGCCGGCGTCCAGGGTGTCCTCGCCCTTGTTCCAGTTGCAGGGGCACAGCTCGTCCGTCTGCAGGGCGTCGAGGACCCGCAGGACCTCCTTGGGGTTACGGCCGACGGAGCCGGCGGTCACCATCGAGAACTGGATCTCGTTGTTCTGGTCGACGATGAAGACGGCGCGCTGCGCGAAGCCGTCCTCGCCCTGCACGCCGCAGGCCTGCATCAGCTCGTGCTTGGAGTCGGCCAGCATCGGGAAGGGCAGGTCACGCAGGTCGGCGTGGTCCTTGCGCCAGGCGTGGTGGACGAACTCCGAGTCGCCGGAGACACCGAGGACCTGGGCGTCGCGGTCGGCGAACTCCTCGTTCAGCTTGCCGAAGGCGGCGATCTCGGTCGGGCAGACGAAGGTGAAGTCCTTCGGCCAGAAGAACACCACGCGCCACTTGCCCTCGTAGGTCTTGTGGTCGATCTGCGCGAACTCCTTGCCGGCCTCGAGCGAGACGCAGGCGGTCAGATCGTACGTGGGGAACTTGTCACCGACAGTGAGCACGTGCTCTCCTTGCGGACAGGAAACTGCCCCTTTTGGGCAGTTTCCATGAGGGTTGGACGGATCTCACATGCTGACACAGCTGCATTGATTGCGGAAATAGCTAGTCTTGTGGCGGGTGATCGGAGGTACCTATCAGTGGCTGTCGGTAATAGGGGAGCGAAGCAGGCGACGCTGGCGCAGCTGCGCGCGTTCGCGGCAGTCGCCGAGCACCTGCACTTCCGGGACGCGGCCGCCGCGATCGGAATGAGCCAGCCCGCGCTCTCCGGGGCCGTCTCCGCGCTGGAGGAGGCCCTCGGCGTACAGCTGCTGGAGCGCACCACCCGCAAGGTGCTGCTCTCCCCGGCGGGCGAGCGGATCGCCGGCCGGGCCCGGGCCGTGCTCGACTCCATGGGCGCCCTGCTGGAGGAGGCCGAGGCGGTCCGCGCCCCCTTCACCGGCATCCTGCGGCTCGGCGTGATCCCCACGGTCGCCCCGTACCTGCTGCCGACCGTCCTCGGCCTCTTCCACCGGCGCTACCCGGGCATGGACCTCCAGGTCCACGAGGAGCAGACGTCCTCGCTGCTGGACGGGCTGGCCGCCGGCCGGCTCGACCTGCTGCTGCTCGCGGTGCCGCTCGGCGTGCCCGGGGTCACCGAACTCCCCGTGTTCGACGAGGACTTCGTCCTGCTCGCCCCCCGCGACCATCCGCTCGCCGGGCGCCGGGACGTCCCGCTCGAGGAACTGCGCGGACTGCAGCTGCTGTTGCTCGACGAAGGGCACTGCCTGCGCGACCAGGCGCTGGACATCTGCCGCGAGGCGGGGCGCACCGACGGGGCCGACGTCACCACGACCGCCGCCGGGCTGTCGACCCTCGTACAGCTGGTCGCAGGGGGACTGGGCGTCACCCTGTTGCCGCGCACCGCGCTGCGCCTGGAGACCGCCCGCAACGAGTACCTGGCCACCGGGTACTTCGCCGAGCCGGCGCCCTCCCGGCGGATCGCCCTCGCCATGCGGACGGGCACCGCCCGGCAGGAGGAGTTCCGGGCCATCGCCGGCGCCCTGCGCGAGGCGGTGCGCCCGCTCCCGGTGTGGCCCGCCGAGTAGGTCGGGCCACCGGGAACGGGCGCGTCCTTGCAGGCCTGCGCGTCCCTGGGCCATTCGTAGGGACTCTGGGCCCGCGCGCGGCGGCTCGGCGCCCGGCTGCGGGGCGGCTGGCAGGTTGAGGGGGATCGGCCCAGCTTTTCGAAAGGCGCGCCATGCACGCACCCCCCACCGGGACCACCGGTACGCCCGCGCTCCCACCCCAGCAGTCCGGTACGCCGGCCCGCGCGGCCGCACAGGCCGCGGCGGCCGGGCCGCGCGCCCGGCGCCCCGCACCGCCGTGGTGGATGTGGGCGGTGGTCAGCGGGCTCTTCCTCGTCCACGCCACGCTGTCGCTGCGCCTGCACGAGCGGCTGGACTCGAACGCCTTCGACCTGGGCATCTTCGAGCAGGGCGTCCGCTCCTACGCGGAGGGCCACCTGCCCGTCTCCGAGGTCAAGGGGCCGGACTTCCCCCTCCTCGGCGACCACTTCTCCCCGGTCCTGGCCCTGCTGGCGCCCTTCTACCTGGCCTGGCCCTCGCCGCGGACCCTGCTCGTCGCGCAGGCGGCGCTGGTCGCGGTGAGCCCGCTGCCGCTGATGCGGTGGGCGCACAGGGCGCTGGGAACCGTCGCGGCCCTGGTGATCGGGGTGTGCTACGGGCTCTCGTGGGGGATCGCGAGCGCGACCGGCTTCGACTTCCACGAGTGGGTCTTCGCCGTCCCGCTGCTGACGTGCTCGCTGTGCGCCCTGGGCCAGGGGCGGCTGCGCTCCGCCGTGCTGTGGGCGCTGCCCATGCTGCTGGTGAAGGAGGACATGGGGAGCACCGTGGCCGTGATCGCCCTGCTGGCCGCCTGGCGCGCCGGCCCGGGCCGGCGGCGGTGGCTCGGGATCGCCGTGGCCGCGGGCAGCGTGGTGTGGATGCTGCTGACGCTGCTGGTGGTGCTGCCGGCGTTCAACCCGGCCGGCAACTACGCCTACACCGGTGATCTGGGCGGCTTCCCGCCCGGCGCGGGCGGCGGCATCGGCCATGTGCTCGAGAAGGTCACGATCGGCCTCGTCACCCCCGAGACCAAGGTGGCGACCACGGTGATGGTGCTGGCGCCGACCCTGTTCCTGGCGCTGCGCTCGCCGCTCGTGCTCGTGGCCGTTCCCACCGTGCTGTGGCGGGGGCTCTCGGAGGACTCGTCCCACTGGGGGACCGGCTACCACTACTCGCTCACGCTGATGCCGATCGTCTTCGCGGCCTTCCTCGACGCCCTCCTGCGGCGCGGCACCACCCCCGCCGGGCTGCGCCGCTACCTGGCGGGCGCGGCCGGCGTGTGCCTGATGCTGCTGCCGGCGTACAAGCTGGGGGAGTTGCTCAAGCCGGAGTTCTGGAAGACCGATCCTCGGGTCGCGGTGGCGCAGCGCGTGCTGGCCCGGATCCCGGACGGCGCCACGGTCCAGGCCTCGAACCAGCTCGTGCCGCACCTGTCCGACCGCACGAGCGTCAGCATGTTCGGCTGGGCCGCCAGCCGGCCCGATCCGCAGTGGATCGTGGTCGACACCGGCGTGCCCGCGGAGCTGCACTGGCCGCTCAACCCCCTGCAGGAGTGGGTCGCCCTCTCCGACCGGCGGGCCGCGGGCTACCGGACGGTGACCGAGGAGGGCGGCTTCGTCCTGCTGACCCGGACCCGCTGACCCGCAGCGGTTTCAGGACCCGGGAGTGGAGCGGGGCCGGCCGCGCGGCGGGATGGGGGCGGCCCCGCCCGGGAGCCGGCCGGCCTCGGACAGGGCCCGGCGCAGCAGGAACTCGATCTGGGCGTTCGCGCTGCGCAGTTCCTCCCCCGCCCAGCGGGCGAGGGCGTCGTACACCTGTGGGTCCAGCCGGAGCAGGACCTGCTTGCGTGCCTGCCGGCCCGCCGCGCGCGCCGCCCGCTCCCGCGGTGCGCGCTGCGGGCCCTCGGACTCCTCGGCGCCGGTCCCGGCGTCGGCGGGGCTCACTGGTAGAGGGTCCCGGTGTTGACGACGGGCTGGGCCGCGCGGTCGCCGCACAGGACGACCATCAGGTTCGAGACCATGGCGGCCTTGCGCTCCGGGTCCAGATCCACGATGTCCTCCTCCGTCAGCCGGTTCAGGGCCAGTTCGACCATGCCCACCGCGCCCTCGACGATCTGCTTGCGGGCCGCCACGACCGCACCGGCCTGCTGGCGCTGGAGCATCGCGGAGGCGATCTCCGGAGCGTACGCGAGATGCGTGAAGCGGGACTCGATGATCCGCACGCCGGCGGCTTCCACCCGCGCCTGCAGTTCGAGGGCGAGCTTCTCGGTGATCTCCTCGGCGTCGCCGCGCAGGGACAGGCCGCCCTCCTCGTGCGCGTCGTACGGGTACTCGATCGCGATGTGCCGGACCGCGGCCTCGGTCTGGGTCTCGACGAACTCGGTGAAGTCCTCCACCTCGAAGGAGGCCCGGGCGGTGTCCTCCACCCGCCACACCACGACCGCCGCCAGCTCGATCGGGTTGCCGTAGGCGTCGTTGACCTTCAACACCGCCGTCTCGTGGTTGCGCACGCGGGTGGAGATCTTCGTGCGGGAGGTCAGCGGGTTGACCCAGCGCAGCCCGTCGGTGCGGACCGTGCCGCGGTAGCGGCCGAAGAGCTGCACGACGCGGGCCTCGCCCGGCGCCACCATGTTCAGCCCGCTCATCGCCAGCACCGAGAAGGGGATCAGGAGGATGCCGGGGAGGATCAGCGACACCTGTGCGGCCGCGCCGACCGCGGTGGTGCCGACGGCTATGAGGGCCGCCCCGGCGACGGCCCCCGCCAGGCCGAGCAGCAGGGCCAGGCCGCCCCCGACGCTGCGCGCCGGGAACTCCCGTACGCCGGTCGACGTGTCTGCCGCATTTGCCATCTTCTGCCCCCGTTCCGGTCGGCGCCCGCCAGTCGAGCGCCTAGCAAAGTGATATCACTTTTCGCTGGGACCGCAACCCTAAGGGCTCGATGTGCGTCGGTTCCCTTGATGTGGGTGCTGATTCTCACGTCCGAATTGACCGGTATTGGCCTTGGTTGGCCAACCTTTGCCACATCCTGCGGTGTTAGCTTTCTGAGCTGACGTCGGGGGGGAAACCGAGCGGAGCGGGAGCGATGGGCCGAGCAGAAGCGCGTAAAGCGCAGCAGCAGCGCAGCGCGCGGCGGGCGCCGCGCGGGCGCGCGACGGGGAAGGGGCGCGCGGGCAAGCGGACCGGCATACGCCGCTTCTTCACCTGGAAGACGATCCTCGGGACGCTCTTCGGGATGTTCCTGCTCGGCATGGCCGCCCTCGTGGGTCTGTACTTCTACGTGGACCCGCCGGACCCGAACGCCGAAGCGATCCAGCAGAGCAACGTCTACAAGTACGCCGACGGCTCGATCATGGCCCGCGACGGCAAGATGAACCGTGAGATCGTCACGATCGACAAGGTTCCGAAGGAAGTCCAGACGGCCTTCATCGCCATCGAGAACAAGTCGTTCTACAAGGACCGCGGCGTCGACTTCCTCGGTGTCGCCCGCGGCCTGGTCAAGACGGCCACCGGCCAGGGCAAGGCCGGCGGTTCGACGATCACCCAGCAGTACGTCAAGAACTTCTACCTGACGCAGGACCAGACCCCCACGCGCAAGCTCAAGGAGCTGGTGATCTCCCTCAAGGTCGACCAGCGCATGGAGAAGGACGAGATCCTCGCGGGTTACCTCAACACCAGCTACTTCGGCCGCGGCGCGTACGGCATCCAGGCCGCCTCGCAGGCGTACTACGGCGTCGACTCCGAGAAGCTGACGCTGGAACAGGGCGCCTACCTCGCAGCCCTCCTGCAGGCCCCCAGCGACTACGACTGGGCGACCGCGGGCCCGAACGGCAAGCGGCTCGCCATGATCCGCTTCAACGGCGTCCTCGACAACATGGTCGAGATGGGCGAGCTCGACAAGGCCAAGCGCGACACCCTGAAGTTCCAGGAGCCCATCAAGCCCAAGGCCGCCCCCGGCCTGGAGGGCCAGAAGGGCTACCTGAAGCAGGCCGCCGACGCCGAGCTGCGCCGCCAGACCGGCATGAAGTCGGCCGAACTCCAGGCCGGCGGCTGGGAGATCACCCTCAACATCGACCCGAAGAAGCAGAAGGCGCTGGAGCAGGCCGTCCAGGACGAGCTGGAGTCCCAGCTCAAGCGCAACGACCGGCCCGTCGACGCGAGCGTGCAGGCGGGCGCCACCTCCGTCGACCCCAAGACCGGCGCGATCGTCGCCATGTACGGCGGTACCGGCCTGTCCGACCACTGGGCGAGCAACGCCCTGCGCACGGACTTCCAGCCGGGCTCGACCTTCAAGCCGGTCGTGCTGGCCTCCGCGCTGGAGAACGGATCGAAGACGCAGGACGGCAAGCCGATCACGCCGAACACGCTCTACGACGGCACCAGCAAGCGCCCCGTCGTCGGCAGCAAGATCCCGTTCAACCCGCAGAACCAGGACAACCGCAACTTCGGCGACCCGATGATCACGGTCCAGGAGGCCACCGACTTCTCGGTGAACTCCGTCTACGCCCAGATGATCGTCGACGTGAAGCCGCCGAACGCCAAGAAGACGGCCCTCCAGCTCGGCATGAAGGACCGCGACGGCTGGCCCGAGGACAAGCCGGCCATGTCGCTCGGCACCATGAGCGCCAACACCGTCGAGATGGCCGGTGTCTACGCCACCTTCGACGCCCACGGCAAGAAGATCACCCCCTCGATCATCAAGAGCGCCGAGCACCACGAGCGCGAGTTCAAGCCCGTCGAGGCCGTCGGCGGCCAGGCCATAAGCCGGGAGACCGCCGACACCGTCACCAAGGTCCTCACCGGCGTGGTCAACGACGACGGCGGCTCCGGCAACAAGGTCAAGAGCTCCGCCTACGAGGCCGCCGGCAAGACCGGCACCACCGAGTCCAACGTGGCCGGCTGGTTCACCGGCTACACCCCCGAGCTCGTCACCGTCGTGGCGATCTTCGGTGAGGAGCCCGGCACCGCCAAGCAGGTCACCCTGACCGGTACCGCCGGCGGTGGACGAGCCGGTGGTTCCACCTTCCCCGCCAGCATCTGGAAGGCGTACACGCTGGCCGCGCTCAAGGGCGTCAAGACCGGCGAGTTCGACCTCTCCGAGGCCAACATGGGCCCGACGATGGCCCCGCCGCGCACCGCCTCCCCGTCGAGCTCCGCGAGCCAGACCAGCCCGTCGCCGAGCGGCAGCCAGATCTCGCCCAGCCCGGACCCGAGCAAGGTCTCGCCGAGCCCGGACCCGAGCAAGAGCTCCGGCAAGCCCGACCCGACCAAGAGCCCGAAGCCCGACCCGTCCAAGTCGCCGAGCCCGCAGTTCCCGCCGCCGTTCAACCCGTAGGCCGGCCGGAGCAGGAAACGACACCGCCGCCCCGCAGCATCCGTGCTGCGGGGCGGCGGTGTCTTTCGGTGTCTTTCCGTGTCTTTCGGTCTTCCGTCTTCTGCCTTCTTCCGGGTCAGCGCCGGTCGTGGGACGGCGGCAGCGACAGCTCGAACCAGACGACCTTGCCGCTGCTCAGCCGGGTCGCGCCCCAGCGGCGGGCCATCCGGTTGACCAGGAACAGCCCGCGGCCGCCCTCGTCGGTCTCCCGGGCCCGGCGCTGCCGCGGCAGCTGCGGGGAGTCGTCGCCGACCTCGCAGCGCAGGACGTCCGTCCGCAGCAGGCGCAGGGTGACCGGCCGCTCCGCGTACCGCACGGCGTTGGTGACCACCTCGCTGACCAGCAGCTCCACCGAGTCCTCGAGCTCCTCCAGGCCCCAGCGGGTCAGCGCCCGCCGGGCGAAGCGGCGGGCCCGCCCGGGCGCCGTCTCCTCCGGGTCGAGGAACCAGTACGCCACGTCGCTGGGCGCGATCCCGTCGAAGCGGGCCGCGAGCAGCGCGATGTCGTCGTCCCGGTCACCCGGGCCCAGCATGTCGAGCACGTCGTCGCACAGGGCCTCCAGCGGCGGCGGGTGGTCCAGGCCGGTCAGCTGGGCGGTGGTGGCCAGCCGCTCGCGGAGCTGCTCGATGCCGGTCCACACGTCGCGCAGCCGCGACTCCACCAGGCCGTCGGTGTACAGCAGCAGCGTCGCCCCGGCCGGGGCGTCCAGCTCCACGGCCTCGAAGTCCACGCCGCCGACGCCGATGGGCGCGCCCGGCGGCACCCGCAGCACCTCGGCGCGGCCGCCCAGGTGCAGCAGTACCGGCGGCGGGTGGCCGGCGTTGGCGATGGTGATCCGGTGCGAGACGGGGTCGTAGACCGCGTACAGGCAGGTGGCCATGCGGTCGGAGCCCAGGCGCTGCGCCTGCTCGTCCAGGTGGTGCAGGACCTCGGCCGGCGGCAGGTCCAGCTGGGCCAGCGTCTGCGCGGTCGTGCGCAGCTGGCCCATGATGGCCGCGGAGGTCATGGAGTGGCCCATGACGTCGCCGACGACCAGGGCGACCCGGCTGCCGGGCAGGGGTATGGCGTCGTACCAGTCGCCGCCGACCCGGGCCGTCTCGGCGGCCGGAAGGTAGCGGGAGGCCAGCCGGACGCCGGTGGGCTGCGGGAGGCTGTCGGGGAGCATGGTGCGCTGGAGCTCGTCGGCGATGTACGCCTCGCGGCCGTACAGGACGGCCTTGTCGATGCCGAGCGCGGTGTGGGTGGCCAGCTGGGCGGCGACCAGCAGGTCGTTCTGCTCGAACGCGGGCCGCTCGGGGCTGCGCAGGAACACCGCCGCGCCGATCACGCGCCGGCGGCCGCGCAGCGGCGCGAGGATGGCCCGCCGGCCGCGCGGCAGCGGGTGCCCGTCGCCCAGCAGCTCCGGCAGCGCGTCCTGTGCCCCCGCGGCGGAGCCGAACACGGGCCGTACGCCGCGCAGCACCTCGGCGAGCGCCCCGCCGGGCAGGATCTCGCACAGCTCGGCCGCGGGCAGGTCGCCCTGGGGGCCGACCATCGGCAGCTGGCTGAAGTCGAGTTCGCCGGCGCCCCCCGCGGCACCGGCGGCCTCCGCCCCGGTCAGGTCGTCGATCGGCCGGAGCCGGTCGGTGCGGCGCAGCCTTAAAACGACCGGGCCGACGGGGCGTTCGTCGCCCACCGGCAGGGGGTCGCGCAGGTAGACGAGGATCGCGTCCGAGAAGGTCGGCACGGTGGCCCGGCACAGGCCGAGCACGATCTCGTCGAGGTCGATGCCGCGGGCGATGCGGCGGGTCGCCGCGCCGACGAAGCGCAGCCGGTCGCCCTCCCGGCGCGCGGCCGCCGCTCCCTCGCCGGCGCCGCCGGCCGCGGGTGCGCCGCCGCCCTCGGCCCCGGGCGCCGCGTCCTGGGCGTACTCCTCACCGTCGTCTACCGGCCCCGCGGCCGGACCGCCGTCGTCCGTCGTGCCGGCGGCGGCTGTGGAGTCGGCGGTGGCCCCGGCGGCGACGGCTGCGGCATCCGGTGCGGCCTCGGGTGCGGCATCGGCAGTGCCTGCCGTGGCTGCGGCCGTGGTGGTCCCGTCGACGGCGTCCTCAGGGGCGCCACGGCCCTCGTGGGTCCGGCCCGCGGGCAGCTCCGCGCCCCTGCCGGAGCCGCCGGAGGCGGTGCGGTGGCCGGCGCGGCGGGGGCGGCCCGTGGAGGCCGCGTTGCGGGCCGCCTCGGTGTCGCGCCCGCGGGCGGTGCGGCCGCGCCGGGGGCCGTCCTCCCGGTCCGCGGGGGCCGATTCGGTGCGGGGGCGCGGGAGCTCCGGGCCGGGGCCGCCGTCCGCGTGCGCGCGCGGCGGCTCCTCGCCGGACGAGGCCGTGCCGCGGACCGCCTCGGCGGCCGGCAGGGGAGCCTTCCCGTGGCCCAGTTCCTCCGCGCAGCGGCCGGAGGCACCGGTGGCACCGGTCTTCCCGTGGCCCCGCTCGCGCGCGTCGCCGCCGGAGGCAGCGGGCAGCCCGGGGCCGCCGTGGGCCGGTGTCGCGGCGGCCGCGGCAGGCTGCGGGCCCTCCTGCGAGGTGGGGTACTCCGTCACGCGTGGCATTCCGTCCGTTTGCGCTCGATGTGCGCTGCACTCAACTCGGTTCAGTCGCGGTATACCCGCTCAGCGGCGGGGGCACCATCGCCCCGCGTTCCGCGTCCCGCTCGTTACCTCTCCCCGCGCTGACCTCCGGTCAAGTCCCGCATATCGCACGACATTTACGGATGTGCGGTCGAGTGCAGCAGGCGCACCCCACCTTGCGGAGGGAGATATTACGGTTCAACCCCCGGGGCGCATCAAGGGTCTCATGAGGTCATATGCGCCGGGGTGCGGTCCCAGTCCTCGGGCAGAACCGGAACCTGCCATGCCGGATCGGGCCGCCAGTCCTGCCAGCCGTCGGAGTACGGAGCGCCCCA
This sequence comes from Streptomyces sp. NPDC046876, assembly GCF_040645035.1. NCBI lineage: Bacteria > Bacillati > Actinomycetota > Actinomycetes > Kitasatosporales > Streptomycetaceae > Streptomyces > Streptomyces sp. NPDC046876. The sequence continues at coordinate 187,853 of NZ_JBEYXK010000001.1, forward strand.
GGCCTTGATCACCTCCAGGGCGGCCCGTCCCGCCTCCTCCACGCGCCGCGCCTGCTCCGGGTCCATCAGGCCCGCGCGCTGCGCCTGCGCGAACTCGTCCTCGTCGCGCCACTTCCACGTACGGTCGGGGTACACGGAGATGTCCAGGAAGTGGTCGACCGAGTCGACCCCGCCCGCCCAGCGCGACCGCGGCTCCTCGAGGTTGACGTACCAGTTCTTGAACCGCCAGCCGTGCTCCCAGAACAGCCACACCGACCACGGGTCCCCGGGCCGGGCCAGCTTCAGCACCCCCGCGCCGAACCAGCGCGCGCGCACGGTGGTGCGCGGCGCGGTGTAGCGGGTCGCGAGCGGCTCCTCGTGCACGGGGGTGCCGTCGGCCAGGACCGGCTTGACGCACTCGGTGCCCGGCGCCATCCACACGGCCAGCAGGTCCTCGGTGTCCTGCACCACGGTGACCGGGCGGCAGATGTGGACCGCACCCGTCAGGTCCGGGGCGTGGTCGCGGTAGCGCCAGAGGATCTGCTCCCCGGCCCGCCAGCGGGTGCCCTGTCCTCCTGCGCCGCCCCCGCGGCCTGCCTCACCTGTCATGCGCAGATATTAGGGCTGAGGCCCCTGCGCCCGCTGCGGTGCAGGTCACGGAGGGTGTCCGGGGGCGGGAAACGACCGAATCCGGCCCCTGTCCGGAACCGGTCCGGAACGGTTTTCAGGGCCGCGTCATCCGCAGGACGTCCAGGGCCTCGTCGAGCTGCTCCAGGGTCAGCTCGCCGCGGTCGACGTAGCCGGACTCCAGGACGACCTCCCTGATCGTCTTCCGCTCCGCGAGGGACCGCTTGGCGACCTTGGCCGCCTCCTCGTAGCCGATGTACCGGTTCAGCGGGGTCACCACGGAGGGGGAGGACTCCGCGTACTCCCTGGCCCGCGCCGCATTGGCGGTGATCCCGTCGACGGTGCGGTCGGCCAGCAGCCGGCTCGCAGCGCTCAGCAGCCGGATCGACTCGAGCAGGTTCCGGGCCATCACCGGCAGCATCACATTGAGCTCGAAGTTGCCCGCCGCGCCCGCCACCGCGACCGTGGTGTCGTTCCCGGTCACCTGCGCCGCGATCATCAAGACGGCCTCCGGCACCACCGGATTGACCTTCCCCGGCATGATCGAGGAGCCCGGCTGCAGATCGGGCAGATTGATTTCGGCCAATCCCGTGCGCGGTCCCGAGGCCATCCAGCGCAGGTCGTTGCAGATCTTGGTGAACGAGACCGCGATCGTACGGAGCATCCCCGAGGTCTCCACCAGCGCGTCCCGCGCCCCCTGCGCCTCGAAGTGGTTGCGCGCCTCGGTCAGCGGCAGCCCGGTGGCGGCGGCCACCTCCGCGATCACATCGGCCGAGAACCCGGCGGGGGTGTTGATGCCGGTGCCGACCGCGGTGCCGCCGAGCGGCAGTTCGGCGAGCCGCGGCAGCGCCGCCTCCAGCCGCTCGATCCCGTAGCGCACCTGGGCGGCGTACCCGCCGAACTCCTGGCCCAGGGTGACCGGGGTGGCGTCCATCAGGTGCGTCCGGCCGGCCTTGACCACCTCGGCGAACTCGGCGGACTTGCGCTCCAGGGCGAGTTCCAGGTGGCGCAGCGCCGGGACGAGGTCGCGGGTGACGGCGGCGGTCGCGGCGATGTGGATGGACGAGGGGAACACGTCGTTCGAGCTCTGCGAGGCGTTGACGTGGTCGTTGGGGTGGACCTCCCGGCCGAGCCGCTCGGCGGCCAGGGTGGCGATCACCTCGTTGGTGTTCATGTTGGACGAGGTCCCCGACCCGGTCTGGAACACGTCCACCGGGAAGTGGTCGTCCCAGCGCCCCCCGGCCACCTCGGCGGCGGCCGCGGCGATCGCCTCGGCCATCTCCCCGTCGAGGACGCCGAGGCGGGCGTTGACCCGCGCGGCCGCGGCCTTGACCTGGGCGAGCGCCTCGATGTGGGCGCGTTCGAGGCGCTGGCCCGAGAGCGGGAAGTTCTCCACCGCCCGCTGGGTCTGGGCCCGCCACTTGGCGTGGACGGGCACCTTGACCTCGCCCATCGAGTCGTGCTCGATGCGGTGCCCGCCGAGGTCACCGCTGCTGTGCTGATCGTTCGTCATGTTCGTGTCCTCCTCAAAAAGTTGAGCAATTGTCTTGTTCGAAGTGTTCCCATCTCCCCTACCGATCAGTAAATACCCGGGGTAACACCGACATCGGGGAGGCGTGCATGACACGTGTGACCGGCAAACCCAGGCTCAGATGTACCGTCGCCGCGCTCGCGGCGATCGCGGCCGCCCTCGGGGGCGTCACCGCCGTCACCCCCATGGCCCAGGCGGCCACCGCCCCTGCCGGCGGCGCCGCCGTGGCCGCAGCCGGCGCCCCGGCGGCCGCCGTGCCGCTGTCGCCGGAACTGGAGGCCGTCCGCGCGGCCGAGGCCACCCGGATCTACGGCGACCCGGCCGTCCGCCCGATGGCCGAGCGCAAGACCGGGCTGATCTCCCTCGGCGACAGCGAGATCTCCGGCGAGGGCGTGGGGAACTACGACCCCGCCACCAACACCTCGTCCAACCAGTGCCACCGCTCGCCCGACACGGCGATCCACCGCACCGGCATCCCGGCCGACCTCACCTTCAACGTCGCCTGCTCGGGTGCGTACACCGGCAACATCCGCATCGGCGGCAGCAAGCAGTACGCCGACGAGCTGGTCCAGAGCGACAACCTCGCCGTCAAGGCCCGCAACACGCGCATCAAGATGGTGCTGCTCGTCGCCGGCGCCAACGACGACCTCCAGTTCGGCCCGGTCATGACCGACTGCGTCACCCGCTGGGTGCTCAGCCAGGGCACCTGCGAGCCCAAGTACGCCCCCGGCTGGCAGGCCCGCGTCGACGGCCTGAAGCCCAAGGTGGAGGCGACCGTCGGCGACCTGAAGAAGGTCATGCGCGACGCCGGGTATGCCGACACCGACTACAAGCTCGTCGTGATGGGCTACCCCAGCCCCATCGGCCCCGACTTCTACGACAACCCGAACTTCCCCGGCAAGCTCCCCGGCGGCTGCGCCGGCTACGACTCCGACGCCACCTGGGGCCGCAACCAGGCCGTGCCGGCCTTCGAGAAGGGCCTGCGGGAGGCCGCACGCAACTCCGGGGCCCTCTTCCTGGACGATTCGCGGCTCTTCCACGGCCACGAGGTCTGCATGGAGGACGCCTGGGCGCGCGGGCTCTACCTGGACCTCGGCGACCACTTCCCGTGGGACGAGAACACCGCCCGCCAGTCCTTCCACCCCAACTACCGCGGGCACGGCGCGTTCGCGTCCTGCCTGACCCAGTTCTACACCTCGGGCCTGCGCGAGGCCTCCTGCGCCGACCCCGCGAGCACCGGCGCCCCCGTCCTGCAGGCCGGCGCCTGGGACGACCTCTACGCCCCGCTGAAGAACGAGGCCACCGGCAACTGCCTCGACGCCAAGGGCGGCGCGAGCGCCAACGACACCGCCGTCCTGGGCTGGGACTGCCACGGCGGCCGCAACCAGGGCTGGTGGTACGACCCGGCCCGCCGGTCCGTGCACGTCGAGCTCACCCACGACCGCTGCCTGGACGTCCCCGGAGCCGACTACGGCGCCGGCACCGGCCTGATCCTGTGGAACTGCCACGGCGGCGCCAACCAGAGCTGGGTCCGCGACGGCGCCACCCTGCGGCCCGCCGCCGCCACGGGCATGTGCCTGACCGTGGCCTCCGCGCACGAGCCGGCGCGCCTGCAGCCCTGCAACGGCTCGCCGAACCAGCGCTTCGCGTAACGCCCCACCGCCCCACCACCCCCAGGGCCGCTCCGCCGCGGCCGAAGCCCCCACACCCGGCCGGTGATCCGGCCGGGTGTCCTGCTGTACGGGGCCGATCGGCGGACCGCCCCCTGCGGGCCCCTACAGCCCGTCGAGGTACTCCCGTACCTCCCGCGGCCGGTTCGTGATCAGCGTGTCCACACCGAGGCGCAGGCACAGCTCCACGTCCGCGATCTCGTCGACCGTCCAGACGCGGACCCGCAGCCCCTTGGCCTTCAGCCGCGCCACCAGCCCCGGATCCTTGCGCACGAGGTCGATGCCGGGGCCGGCGTGCCCCGCGAAGGGCGGCCGCGGCGGGCGCAGGCCCCGCTCGATCAGGTAGACGGCGGGCAGGCCGGGCGCCAGCCGGTTCAGCCGGACCAGCGCGTTGCGGGAGAAGCTCATCACCTCGACGCGGCCGTCGGAGCCGTCGGCGAGCCCGTGGTCCTTCAGCACCCGCACCAGCTCGGCCTCCAGGCGGCCGCCGGCGCGGGTCGGGTGCTTGGTCTCCACCGCGAGCCCCACCGGCCGGTCCGCGGCCAGGGCCTCCTTGAGCAGGTCCTCGAACAGCAGCACCTGCGCGCCCCGGTGCTCCTCGCCCTTCCAGCGCCCGAAGTCGAACGCGGCGAGCTGCTCGTAGGTCAGGGCGGAGACCACACCGCGCCCGTCGGAGGTCCGCTCCACCGTCCGGTCGTGCACGCACACCAGCCGCCCGTCGGCGGTCAGCCGCACATCGCACTCCAGCGCATCGGCGCCGTCGGCGATGGCCTGCCGGTAGGCGGCGAGGGTGTGCTCGGGGTGGTCGTGGGAGGCGCCGCGGTGGGCGATCACCCGGATGTCCGTACGCGTGGGGCTCATGGGTCCGAACCTTAACGGGCCCGGACCACGCCCCGGTGACCTGCGTACGACGCCGCGGTGACGGGCGCAACGGCTGCGCCCTCCGGCCCGAACGGACCGGAGGGCGCAGCGGGGCCGGGCGGGGTCAGCCGAGGCCGGGGCCGCGCACCGGGATGTGGGTGAAGGTCGGCTCGGGGGCGGGGTTCTGGAAGAAGTCGTTGCCCTTGTCGTCGACCACGATGAAGGCCGGGAAGTCCTCGACCTCGATCTTCCAGACGGCCTCCATGCCGAGCTCCTCGTACTCCAGGACCTCGACCTTCTTGATGCAGTCCTGGGCCAGGCGGGCCGCCGGGCCGCCGATCGAGCCCAGGTAGAAGCCGCCGTGCGTGCCGCAGGCGTCCGTCACCTGCTGCGAGCGGTTGCCCTTGGCCAGCATGACCTTGGAGCCGCCCGCCGCCTGGAACTGCTCGACGTAGCTGTCCATGCGACCGGCCGTGGTCGGGCCGAAGGAGCCCGAGGCGTAGCCCTCGGGGGTCTTGGCCGGGCCGGCGTAGTACACCGGGTGGTCCTTCAGGTACTGCGGCATGTCCTCGCCCGCGTCCAGCCGCTCCTTGATCTTGGCGTGGGCGATGTCGCGCGCCACGACCAGCGGGCCGGTCAGCGAGAGGCGGGTCTTGACCGGGTGCTCGGTCAGGGTCGCCAGGATCTCGTCCATCGGCTGGTTCAGGTCGATCGAGACCACGTCGGAGGACTCGGCCAGCTGCTCGTCGGTGGTGTCCGGCAGGAAGCGGGCCGGGTCGCGCTCCAGCTGCTCGAGGAAGACGCCCTCGGCGGTGATCTTCGCGACCGCCTGGCGGTCGGCGGAGCAGGACACCGCGATCGCGACCGGGAGGGACGCGCCGTGGCGGGGGAGGCGGACGACGCGGACGTCGTGGCAGAAGTACTTGCCGCCGAACTGCGCGCCGATGCCGATCTTCTGGGTCAGCTCGAAGACCTGCTGCTCCAGGGCCTCGTCGCGGAAGCCGTGGCCGAGGGCGGAGCCCTCGCGCGGCAGCTCGTCCAGGTAGTGGGCGGAGGCGTACTTCGCGGTCTTGAGCGCGTGCTCCGCCGAGGTGCCGCCGACCACGATCGCCAGGTGGTACGGCGGGCAGGCCGCCGTGCCGAGCGAGCGGATCTTCTCCTCCAGGAACTTCATCATGGAGGCCTCGTTGAGGACCGCCTTGGTCTCCTGGTACAGGAACGACTTGTTGGCCGAGCCGCCGCCCTTGGCCATGAAGAGGAACTTGTACGCGCCGCCGTCGGTGGCGTACAGCTCGATCTGCGCGGGCAGGTTCGAGCCGGTGTTCTTCTCCTCCCACATCGTCAGCGGGGCCATCTGCGAGTAGCGCAGGTTCAGCTTCGTGTACGCGTCGTAGATGCCGCGGGAGAGGGCCTCCTCGTCACCGCCCGAGGTGAGGACGTTCTGGCCGCGCTTGCCCATGACGATGGCCGTGCCCGTGTCCTGGCACATCGGCAGGACGCCGGCCGCCGCGATGTTCGCGTTCTTCAGCAGGTCCAGGGCGACGAACTTGTCGTTCGAGGAGGCCTCGGGGTCGTCGATGATGCGGCGCAGCTGCGCGAGGTGCGCCGGGCGCAGGAAGTGCTGGATGTCGTGGATGGCCTCTTCGGCGAGCTTGCGCAGCGCCTCCGGCTCGACCTTGAGGAACGTACGGCCGTCGGCCTCGAAGGTCGAGACGCCCTCGGAGGTCACCAGCCGGTAGGGGGTGGTGTCCTCGCCCAGGGGCAGCAGGTCGGTGTACGCAAACTCTGGCATGACGGCAGTCATCCTCTACTCGCAGACAGCGCTGACGACCAATTGGCAGCGCGGTCATCCAGCGTAGGACCTCGCCGGGGCGGTGTGTCTGTGAGGTAAGGCTCACCGGCGACTATCGCGATCTATCGTGTCTCGCTATGCTGGCGTGCGTGGACCTGGAAAAGCACCCCGCCGCCCCTGCCCCTGCGGCCTCCGCAGCACCCGCGGCCCCGGCCCCGGGGTTGCGCGCCTCCGACGCCGACCGCGACCGCACCGCGCAGATCCTGGCCGATGCCCTCGCCGAGGGCCGGCTGACCGCGGAGGAGCACTCCGAGCGGCTGGACACGCTGTACGCCGCGAAGACGGTCGCCGAGCTGGACGTGCTGGTACGGGACCTGCCCGCGCCCGGCGGACCCCACGCGGCGGCGGCGCCCCCGTACGCTCCCGGCCCCGCCCCGGCCGGCCCCGCCGGCCTGCACGCCGCGCCCGAGACGGTCGTCGCCGTGTGCAGCAGCTCCGCGCGCAAGGGCCGCTGACCCGCGCGGTCTCGGTCCTGGGCGACATCACCCTCGACCTCACCGAGGCCGTTTTCGAGCAACAGGTCACCGAGATCAACGTGACGTGCGTGCTCGGGAACGTGGAGGTCCTGGTCCCGGAGAACGTCACCTTGCGCGGCCACGGCAGCGGCGTCCTCGGCAATTTCGAGGTGCACGGCGAGGGCCGGCCCGGCGTCGACCCGAGCGCGCCGGTGGTGATCATCCGCGGCTTCGCCCTGCTCGGCAACATCGAGGCCAGGCCACGGTTCGGGGCCCGCCTGGTCGACCTGGCGCTGAAGCTGCGGGGGCGCCCGAAAAGCTAGGGTCCGCCCCGCGGACCAGGGCCGGACGGCTGGATTCCGCGTCGGATTTCGGTCGACTTCTCCTGGGGCGGCCCGGCCGCAGCACGCAGTGCATAGGGGCGCGTACAGCGGGTAGGGACAGGTGCATCGTCTCTCGCTTGCGTATCCGTCGTCAGGAGTAGACCGTGCAGCATCCGCCGCATCAGTCCCTGCAGGTAGCCGCCGTACAGACCCTTCAGGCGCGTCCGGCCGCCGCCGTGGCGAAGCCGCGGGTGCCGGCGAGGGAAGAGGACGGCCCATGGCATGCCGAGGCGGTGTGCCGCCGGGACGAGGCGGGGCTGTTCTTCGCCCCCTCCAAGGAGCCGACCGCGGCCAGGCTCTCGCGCGAGGAGGCCGCCAAGCGCGTGTGCGCCCGCTGCCCCGTGATGGTCGCCTGCCGAGAGCACGCCCTGCTCCAGCCCGAGCCGTACGGGGTCTGGGGCGGCCTGACCGCCGCCGAGCGCCGCGTGGTGCTGGCCCGCCGCCGGCGCCGGGCGGCGGAGCTGCGCCAGGCCCCCGCGGCCGGGACGATAGCCGCCGCGGGCTGAGGCCCGCAGAGAAGGCCACGAGAAAAGGCCACGCGAGAGGGGCGGTCCCGCCGCACACGGGAACCGCCCCTCTCGCTGTGCCGGCGTGCGCCGCCGGCCGGGTGCGCTCGTACCGGCTCCGCGCCTACTGCGCCCGGTCGAAGTCGATGGCGCTGTACGCGCGCAGCTTCGACAGGCGGTGCGTGGAGTCGATCTGCCGGATCGTGCCGGACTTCGAGCGCATGACCAGGGAGGACGTGGTCGCGGTCTCCGAGCGGTAGTGGACGCCGCGCAGCAGCTCGCCGTCCGTGATGCCAGTGGCGACGAAGAAGACGTTCTCGCCGGACACCAGGTCGTTGGTGGTCAGGACGCGGTCGAGGTCGTGGCCCGCGTCGAGGGCCTTCTGCCGCTCGGCCTCGTCCTTCGGCCACAGCTTGCCCTGGATGACACCGCCCAGGCACTTGATGGCGCAGGCCGAGATGATGCCCTCGGGGGTGCCGCCGATGCCCATGAGCAGGTCCACGCCGGTGCCCTCGCGCACCGCCATGACCGAGCCGGCGACGTCGCCGTCGGAGATGAACTTGATCCGGGCGCCGGTCTCGCGGATCTCCTTGACGATGCCCTCGTGGCGGGGGCGGTCCAGGATGACCACGGTGACGTCCTCGACGGCCATGTTCTTGGCCTTGGCGACGCGGCGGATGTTGACCGAGACCGGGGCGTTGATGTCGACGAAGTCGGCGGCCTCCGGGCCGGTGACCAGCTTCTCCATGTAGAAGACCGCGGACGGGTCGAACATGGTGCCGCGGTCGGCGGCGGCCAGTACGGCGATCGCGTTCGGCATGCCCTTGGCGTTCAGGGTGGTGCCGTCGATCGGGTCCACGGCGATGTCGACCTCGGCGCCGGTGCCGTCGCCGACCCGCTCGCCGTTGAAGAGCATGGGCGCTTCGTCCTTCTCGCCCTCGCCGATGACGACGACGCCGTTCATCGAGACGGTGGAGATCAGGGTGCGCATGGCGTTGACGGCGGCGCCGTCGGCGCCGAGCTTGTCACCGCGTCCGACCCAGCGGCCCGCGGCCATGGCTGCGGCCTCGGTCACCCGGACGAGCTCCAGGGCGAGGTTGCGGTCGGGGGCCTCGGGAGAGACTTCGAGCTGGGGCGGCAGGTTGTGCTCGGACATCGGAGCGCACCTTTCTGTACGACGACGGCCGGGAAGGTGAGGGTGCTGGAACTCTATCGCCACGTCGACAAACTGAGCAGGGCGGGTCACGTATGAGCGGATTATCGGTCAGTCGTTTGGCCTGAGCGGACGTCTTGCCCCTGCCCCGGAGCCCCGCGCCCACCCCGGCGGTGATCGCGGCCGGCCATGGGGGACGATGGTGGCGTGGCAGGTATGAAGGGCAAGCAGACGGTCTGGGACATGGTCCGGTCGCTGGCGGTGATCGGTGTCGTCGTGGCGGGGATCTACATCTTCGTCCCACATGACGAGAAGGCCGATCCGACACACGTGGTCGACTACCGGGTGGAGACGCTCACGGCCCGGCGCGCGGCGCCGTACCCGGTCGCGGCCCCGGCGGGGCTGGACGCCCAGTGGCGGGCGACGTCGGTGAGGTTCGACCGGAAGACGGCCAACGCCTGGCACCTGGGCTTCCTCGACCCCGAGGGCCAGTACGTGGCCGTCGAGCAGTCCAGCGACGTCTCGCCCAAGTACCTGGAGAAGGTCACCCAGCAGGCGAAGGCCACAGGGCAGACGCAGCAGGTCGGCGACACGGCCTGGGAGCGCTGGGAGGGCGAGAAGTACGACGCACTGGTCCGGCAGGAGCAGGGCCACGTCACGGTGGTGACGGGGACGGCCCCGTTCGAGGGCCTGGGCGCGATGGCGGCGGCGCTGGAGTTCAAGCAGGGCCGGTGAGCCCATGCCGCTGCCGCGGCGGCACATGCACGAAAGGCCGCGCGCCCCGGGGGGCGGGGGGGGGGCGCCGAGGGGCGGGGGGGGGGGGGGCCGGGCCGGCCGGCTGCGGGGGCTCGGGCGGCTTCGGGGCGGCGTGTCGGTCCGCCGGTGGGGGTGTCCTCGGGGCGGTCACCGGGCGGGCTCGGATTCCGGGGTGAGGAGGTCCGCCACGTCCAGGACGTGGTAGCCCCGCATCGACGGCAGGCAGCTGCCGCGGACCGGGCCGATCGCCGCGGCCCAGCCGGCGGGGATCGCCGCGACCCCGGACAGGGCCCCGGCCAGCGCCCCCGCCACCGCGGCCGTGGTGTCCGCGTCGCGCCCCATGTTCACGGCCGTCAGGACGGAGCCCGCGAACTCCCCGCGGCAGGCCGCGAACGCCCCGAAGGCCAGGCCGACCGCCTCCGGGGCCAGGTCGGTCCAGGGGTAGCCGCCGATCACCACCGCGGAGCGCACCGCCCGTTCCCCGCGCGGGGCGGCGGTGACCGCCCGGCGCAGGGAGCGGGCGGTCCAGGAGTCCGACGGGATCACCGAGAGGGCGGCGGAGACCACCGAGGCGGGCCCGGCGCCGGCCATGGCCGCCGCGACCCCGGCCGCGACGGCCTGGCCGCCGTAGATGCCCTCGCCGTCGTGGCTGACGCTGCCGTCGATGGCGACGAGCCGGGCCGCCTCGGCCGGCCGGCCCGCCGCGAACACCCCGAACGGGGCCGCCCGCATCGCCAGCCCGTCCGACCACGCGTGCCGGTGCTGCGCCGAGATCGGCGCCGCGAGCCCCCGCCGCAGGTTCTCCAGCGTGCCCCGCTCCGAGAACCCGGCCCCGCGGAACGGCCCGACGTCCAGGTCGGCGATCCAGTGGTGCCAGGCCCGCTCCACGTGCGAGACGGTCAGCGCCGACCCGTGCCGCGCCAGCAGCAGCCCCGAGAAGATCGCGTACTCGGTGTCGTCCGTCCCCGCCGGGTCGTCCGCGACGAACCCCTCGATCCGCCCCCACTTCGCCCGGATCTGCGACGGCTTCATGTTCTCCGCCGGTGCGCCCAGCGCGTCGCCCACGGCGAGGCCCAGCAGGGCGCCCCTGGACCGTTCCAGGAGGACCTGCGGATTGCATGCAGCAGCCAGCTCCACGGTGCGCCTCTCCACGTGACGGGGCCATCGTCGGGCCATCGTGACCCCTAGGGGGATTTGTGCCACGACAGACGGTTTGTCGCTCACCGCGAAACACCCCGCCCACCCCCTCGTCACCCGGTCGCCGATCCTCAAATGCCCAGGTAAGTACGGCCTTCCTTGCTGGCGGGCAACAGAAATCGTGCGTAATTTCGAGGTGTTCAGGGGGAGCGGAGCGCTCACGGCTCCCGTACGCGCATAAGGGGAGATACGCCGCATGTCCATCATCGACATCGAAGCACCGCTGCACACCGCCCACCGCGACAACCACACCCACCGTGACGTCAACGGCGGCTGGCTGCGCCCGGCCGTGTTCGGCGCGATGGACGGCCTGGTCTCCAACCTCGCGCTCATGACCGGCGTCGCCGGCGGCGCCGTCGCCCCGCACACCGTCGTCATCACCGGACTGGCGGGCCTCGCGGCCGGCGCCTTCTCGATGGCCGCGGGCGAGTACACCTCCGTCGCCTCGCAGCGCGAACTGGTCCTCGCCGAACTGGACATAGAGCGCCAGCAGTTGAGCAAGCACCCGGTCGACGAGATGGAGGAGCTCGCCGAGCTCTACGTCTCGCGCGGCGTCGAGCCGGCCCTCGCCCGCGAGGTCGCCATGCAGCTGTCCCGCGACCCCGAGCAGGCGCTGGAGATCCACGCCCGTGAGGAACTCGGCATCGACCCCGACGACCTGCCGTCGCCGCTGGTCGCGGCCGCCTCCTCGTTCGGCTCGTTCGCGCTGGGCGCGCTGCTGCCGGTGCTGCCGTACCTGCTCGGCGCCACGGCCCTGTGGCCCGCGGTGCTGCTCGCCCTGGCCGGCCTCTTCGCCTGCGGCGCGGTGGTCTCCCGGGTCACGGCCCGCTCCTGGTGGTACAGCGGCCTGCGCCAGCTGCTGCTGGGCGGTGCGGCTGCGGGTGTGACGTACCTCCTGGGAACCTGGATCGGCGCAGCCATAGGCTGACGGCGCTGCGGGTGAGACACTATGCAGCGCACAACATAACTAGTCTGCAGTATTCCCGTTACCCGGCGGTTTCGATTCCGTGTCCGCCGGGCATCAGACGAGAGCGTCCGGGCAACGATGCCCGCTGCTCGCCGGGACCTTCGCCCCGCCTCCTCGGCTGCCGGCTCCGCCGCGAAGGTTCCTTCTTTCTGCCTCGTGCAACGTCCACAGTGTCCGCATGCTGAAACGGCAATATCCGGTTCGCGGGATAGCGGTCATCATGTAACCTGCACGAAATTTCGCAGAGGGCCAACGTCGTCCCTCGGCTTGCTCCAATGCCACGACGACGACGGGAGAGCCGATGCGTTCCGCATCCACGCACTCCGCGACCGGCCCGAGCACCACCGCCTGGTCGCCCATGGACGGTCGCCCCGCCCAGCAGGGCCTGTACGACCCGCGCAACGAGAAGGACGCCTGTGGCGTCGGATTCGTGGCGAACCTCACCGGCGAGGCGACCCACACCCTCGTCGAGCAGGCGCTGACCGTACTGCGGAACCTCGAGCACCGAGGCGCCACCGGCTCCGAGCCCGACTCCGGCGACGGCGCCGGCATCCTGTCCCAGGTCCCGGACGCGTTCCTGCGCGAGGTCGCCGGGTTCGAGCTCCCCGCGGCCGGCGCGTACGCCGTCGGCATCGCCTTCCTCCCCGCCGACGGCACCGCACAGGCCGTCGCCGTGGAGCAGATCGAGGCCCTCGCCGCCGAGGAGGACCTGACCGTCCTCGGCTGGCGCGAGGTCCCGGTCACCCCGGACCTGCTCGGCAACGGCGCCCGCACCACCATGCCCGCCTTCTCGCAGCTCTTCGTCGCCGACGCCGACGGCGCCGCCGAGGGCATCGCCCTCGACCGCAAGGCGTTCGTCCTGCGCAAGCGCGCCGAGCGCGAGGCCGGGGTCTACTTCCCGTCGCTGTCCGCCCGCACCATCGTCTACAAGGGCATGCTGACCACCGGCCAGCTCGAGCCCTTCTTCCCGGACCTCTCCGACCGCCGCTTCGCCTCGGCGCTCGCCCTGGTCCACTCGCGGTTCTCCACCAACACCTTCCCCTCCTGGCCGCTGGCGCACCCGTACCGCTTCGTCGCCCACAACGGCGAGATCAACACGGTCAAGGGCAACCGCGCCTGGATGCGCGCCCGCGAGTCCCAGCTGGTCACCGACGCCTTCGGCGCCGGCGCCCTGGACCGGATCTTCCCCATCTGCACCCCGGACGCCTCCGACTCGGCCTCCTTCGACGAGGTCCTGGAGCTCCTGCACCTCGGCGGCCGCTCGCTGCCCCACTCGGTGCTGATGATGATCCCGGAGGCGTGGGAGAACCACACCTCCATGGACCCGGCCCGCCGCGCCTTCTACCAGTACCACTCCACGATGATGGAGCCCTGGGACGGCCCGGCCTGCGTCACCTTCACCGACGGCACCCAGGTCGGCGCGGTCCTCGACCGCAACGGCCTGCGCCCCGGCCGCTACTGGGTCACCGACGACGGCCTCGTCGTGCTCTCCTCCGAGGTCGGCGTCCTCGACATCGACCCCGCCAAGGTCGTCCGCAAGGGCCGCCTGCAGCCCGGGAAGATGTTCCTCGTCGACACCGCCCAGAAGCGGATCATCGAGGACGACGAGATCAAGGCCGAGCTCGCCGCCGCCGCCCCGTACGCGGAATGGCTCGAGTCCGGCGAGATCGAGCTGACGGACCTGCCCGAGCGCGAGCACATCGTGCACACCCACGCCTCGGTCACCCGCCGCCAGCAGACCTTCGGCTACACCGAGGAAGAGCTGCGCGTCCTGCTCGCCCCGATGGCCCGCAGCGGTGCCGAGCCGATCGGCTCCATGGGCACCGACTCGCCGATCGCGGCCCTGTCCGAGCGCCCGCGCCTGCTCTTCGACTACTTCACCCAGCTCTTCGCCCAGGTCACCAACCCGCCGCTGGACGCCATCCGCGAGGAGCTCGTCACCTCGCTGCTGTCCTCCCTCGGCCCGCAGGGCAACCTGCTGGAGCCCACCGCCGCGTCCTGCCGCAGCGTCACGCTCCCCTTCCCGGTGATCGACAACGACGAGCTGGCCAAGCTCATCCACATCAACGCCGACGGCGACATGCCCGGCATGAAGGCCGCCACCCTCTCGGGCCTGTACCGGGTCTCCGGCGGCGCCGAGGCACTGGCCACCCGGCTCGCCGAGATCCGCACCGAGGCCGACGCCGCCATCGAGGCCGGCGCCCGCCTGATCGTCCTGTCGGACCGCCACTCGGACGCCGAGCACGCGCCGATCCCCTCGCTGCTGCTCACCGCCGCCGTGCACCACCACCTCATCGCCACCAAGCAGCGCACCCAGGTGGGCCTGCTGGTCGAGGCCGGCGACGTCCGCGAGGTCCACCACGTCGCCCTGCTCATCGGCTACGGCGCCGCCGCCGTCAACCCCTACCTCGCCATGGAGTCCGTCGAGGACCTGCTGCGCGACGGCACGTTCATCGAGGGCATCGAGCCCGAGAAGGCCATCAAGAACCTGATCTACGCCCTCGGCAAGGGCGTCCTGAAGGTCATGTCCAAGATGGGCATCTCCACCGTCGCCTCCTACCGCGGCGCCCAGGTCTTCGAGGCCATCGGCCTCGACGAGGAGTTCGTCGAGACGTACTTCCAGGGCACCGCCACCAAGATCGGCGGCGCCGGCCTGGACGTCATCGCCAAGGAGGTCGCCGCCCGCCACGCCAAGGCCTACCCGGCCTCCGGCATCGCCCCGGCGCACCGCGCGCTGGAGATCGGCGGCGAGTACCAGTGGCGCCGCGAGGGCGAGCCGCACCTGTTCGACCCGGAGACGGTCTTCCGCCTCCAGCACGCCACCCGCAACCGCCGGTACGACATCTTCAAGAAGTACACCGACCGGGTGAACGAGCAGTCCGAGCGCCTGATGACGCTCCGCGGCCTGTTCGGCTTCAAGTCCGACCGCCCGGCGATCTCCGTGGACGAGGTCGAGCCGGTCTCCGAGATCGTCAAGCGCTTCTCCACCGGCGCCATGTCGTACGGCTCCATCTCCAAGGAGGCGCACGAGACCCTCGCCATCGCCATGAACCAGCTGGGCGGCAAGTCCAACACCGGTGAGGGCGGCGAGGACCCGGACCGCCTCTACGACCCGGCGCGCCGCTCGTCGATCAAGCAGGTCGCCTCCGGCCGCTTCGGCGTCACCTCCGAGTACCTGGTCAACGCGGACGACATCCAGATCAAGATGGCCCAGGGCGCCAAGCCCGGCGAGGGCGGCCAGCTGCCCGGCCACAAGGTCTACCCGTGGGTCGCCAAGACCCGGCACTCCACCCCGGGCGTGGGCCTGATCTCCCCGCCGCCGCACCACGACATCTACTCCATCGAGGACCTGGCCCAGCTGATCCACGACCTCAAGAACGCCAACCCGGCCGCGCGCATCCACGTGAAGCTCGTGTCCGAGGTCGGCGTCGGAACGGTCGCGGCCGGTGTGTCCAAGGCCCACGCGGACGTCGTCCTGATCTCCGGCCACGACGGCGGTACGGGCGCCTCCCCGCTCACCTCGCTCAAGCACGCGGGCGGCCCCTGGGAGCTCGGCCTCGCCGAGACCCAGCAGACCCTGCTGCTCAACGGGCTGCGCGACCGCATCGTCGTCCAGACCGACGGCCAGCTCAAGACCGGCCGCGACGTGGTCATCGCCGCGCTGCTCGGCGCCGAGGAGTTCGGTTTCGCGACCGCGCCGCTCGTCGTCTCCGGCTGCGTCATGATGCGCGTCTGCCACCTGGACACCTGCCCGGTCGGCATCGCCACCCAGAACCCGGTCCTGCGCGAGCGCTTCTCCGGCAAGGCCGAGTTCGTGGTGAACTTCTTCGAGTTCATCGCGGAGGAGGTCCGCGAGCTCCTCGCCGAGCTGGGCTTCCGCTCCATCGAGGAGGCCGTCGGCCACGCCGAGCTCCTCGACACCAGCGCGGCCGTCACCCACTGGAAGGCCCAGGGCCTCGACCTCGAGCCCCTCTTCCACGTGCCGGACCTGCCGGAGGGCGCCGTGCGCCACCAGGTGATCGAGCAGGACCACGGCCTGCAGAAGGCCCTGGACAACGAGCTGATCGAGCTCGCCGCCGAGGCCCTCGGCGCGGCGAGCGCCGAGGAGGCGCGGCCCGTCCGCGCCCAGGTCGCCATCCGCAACATCAACCGCACGGTCGGCACCATGCTCGGCCACGAGGTCACCAAGAAGTTCGGCGGTGCGGGCCTGCCCGACAACACCATCGACCTGACCTTCACCGGCAGCGCCGGCCAGTCCTTCGGCGCCTTCCTGCCGAAGGGCGTCACCCTCCGCCTGGAGGGCGACGCCAACGACTACGTCGGCAAGGGCCTCTCCGGCGGCCGGGTCGTGGTCCGCCCGGACCGCGGCGCCGACCACCTCGCCGAGTACTCCACCATCGCCGGCAACACCATCGGCTACGGCGCCACCGGCGGCGAGATGTTCCTGCGCGGCCGCACCGGCGAACGCTTCTGCGTCCGCAACTCCGGCGCCCTGGTCGTCTCGGAGGGCGTGGGCGACCACGGCTGCGAGTACATGACCGGCGGCACGGCCGTCGTCCTCGGCGAGACCGGCCGTAACTTCGCGGCGGGCATGTCCGGCGGCGTCGCGTACGTCGTCGACCTCGACCGGGACAACGTCAACGTCGGCAACCTGGAGGCCGTCGAGGCCCTCTCGGACGACGACAAGCAGTGGCTGCACGATGTGGTGCGCCGCCACGAGGAGGAGACCGGCTCGACCGTGGCCGCGAAGCTCCTGGCTGACTGGTCCGTCTCGGTGGACCGCTTCAGCAAGATCATCCCCACCACGTACAAGGCAGTGCTCGCCGCCAAGGACGCCGCTGAGCGGGCCGGACTCTCCGAGTCCGAGACCACCGAGAAGATGATGGAGGCGGCGACCCATGGCTGACCCGAAGGGCTTCCTCACCACCCCGCGCGAGACCGCCTGCTCCCGTCCCGTGGCCGAGCGCCTCAAGGACTGGAACGAGGTCTACGTCCCCGGCTCCCTCCTGCCGATCATCAGCAAGCAGGCCGGCCGCTGCATGGACTGCGGCATCCCGTTCTGCCACAACGGCTGCCCGCTCGGGAACCTGATCCCGGAGTGGAACGACTACGCGTACCGCGAGGACTGGAGCGCGGCCGCGGAGCGGCTCCACGCCACGAACAACTTCCCGGAGTTCACGGGCCGCCTGTGCCCGGCCCCGTGCGAGTCGGCGTGCGTGCTCGGCATCAACCAGCCGGCCGTGACGATCAAGAACGTCGAGGTCTCGATCATCGACAAGGCGTGGGACAACGGCGGGGTCGCCCCGCAGGCCCCCGAGCGCCTCTCCGGCAAGACCGCCGCCGTCATCGGTTCCGGCCCGGCGGGCCTCGCCGCGGCCCAGCAGCTGACCCGGGCCGGCCACACCGTGGTCGTGTACGAGCGCGCCGACCGCATCGGCGGGCTGCTGCGGTACGGCATCCCCGAGTTCAAGATGGAGAAGGTGCACATCAACCGCCGCATCGAGCAGATGCGCGCGGAGGGCACCAAGTTCCGCACCGGCATCGAGGTCGGCCGCGACATCACCGCCGGCGACCTGCGCAAGCGGTTCGACGCGGTCGTCATCGCGGCCGGCGCCACGATCTCGCGCGACCTGCCGGTCCCGGGCCGCGACCTGAACGGCATCCACTTCGCGATGGAGTACCTGCCGCTCGCCAACAAGGTCCAGGAGGGCGACTTCGTGGCCCCGCCGATCACGGCCGAGGGCAAGCACGTGGTCGTCATCGGCGGCGGCGACACCGGCGCGGACTGCGTCGGCACCGCCCACCGCCAGGGCGCTCTCTCGGTCACGCAGCTGGAGATCATGCCGCGCCCGAACGAGGAGCGGAACACGGCCACCCAGCCGTGGCCGACCTTCCCCATGCTGTACAAGGTCACCTCGGCCCACGAGGAGGGCGGCGAGCGGGTCTACTCCGTCTCCACCACCCACTTCGAGGGCGACGAGGACGGCAACGTCCAGGCCCTGCACCTGGTCGAGGTCGCCTTCGAGGACGGCAAGCTGGTCCAGAAGCCCGGCTCCGAGCGGGTCATCCCGGCCCAGCTGGTCACCCTGGCGATGGGCTTCACCGGCACCGACCAGTCCAACGGCCTGGTCGAGCAGTTCGGCCTGGACCTGGACGAGCGGGGCAACATCGCCCGTGACGCCTCGTACGCGACCAACGTCGACGGCGTCTTCGTCGCCGGCGACGCGGGCCGCGGCCAGTCCCTGATCGTGTGGGCCATCGCCGAAGGCCGCTCCGCGGCCCGCGGCGTGGACCGCTACCTCACGGGCTCCAGCACCCTCCCGTACCCGGTCAAGCCGACGGACCGAGCCCTGACGGTCTGATTCCGCACGCCGGACCCGCACCGCTCGGCCGCAGGCGGCCTCCCGGCCGCGCCGCGAAGCGGCTCATGTCGCGGCGCCCGGCTGCGCCGGCCTCCGGCCGTCGGTGGGCGGGCCCGGGGCTGACGCACCACCCCTCCCTGTGCGGAGGACCCCTCATACGGTCCGTACAACGGCGTGCGGAACTCCGACACGGCGCCCGTCATGTCCCCGACCAGGGATGACGGGCGCCGTGGCGTTGTGGGGCTACTCGGGCTGGACGACAGTGGCGGCCCAGCGGAGGGTCGGGGTCGAGGTGGTGACTCCGGCGGCGAAGCCGCCGTGGAGGCCCGTGCCCAGGGGGACGGTGATGCGGGACGGGCCGTCTGCGGGGCAGTCCAGCGTGAAGGGGGCCGGGTTGCGGTCCGGGTGTTCGTCGAGGGTGAAGGACACCGTGATGCTGCCGCCGCCCTCGCAGGCGAACGTGGTGTACGTGTCCAGCGACGGGGCGAGGCCGCCCGAGACGAAGCCGCTGGACCCGGTCATCTCCGGCACCCAGATCAGCCCGTCGGGGCCCGGGTGGGGGAGGAGTTCCTCCTGCGCGGCCGCCTGGCCGGCTCCTGCCGTCAGGGTCAGCGCCATGGCCGCCACCGCTGCAGCGGCGGCCGTGACTGCTGTGCGTACCTGGAACGTGTGCCTCATGGGATCCCCCCGGAGTTTGTCTCGCTCGTGCACGACTCCGCTCCACGCTAGGCGCCGGCACCGACAACGCGGGCGGCGGTGCGGTAGGCGGTGGGGGTGAGGCCGGTGTGGCGTTGGAGGTGGGTGCGGAGGGAGTCCGCCGTGCCCAGGCCGCTTCGGGCCGCCACCTGGTCCATGGGAAGGGTCGTGGTCTCCAGGATCTGCCGGGCGCGGTCCAGGCGCTGGTGCAGGAGCCACTGGAGCGGGCTCAGACCCGTCTCCTCGCGGAAGCGGCGGGTCAGCGTGCGGACGCTCGTGCCGGCGTGCCGGGCCAGCTCCGCCAGGGTGGTCGGCTCGTCCAGCCGGGCCAGGGCCCAGGCGCGGGTGGCAGCGAGCGAGGTCCCGCGCTCGGGCGGCAGCGGGGTCTGGATGAACTGGGCCTGCCCTCCCGGGCGTACCGGCGCAGCCACCACCAGCCGGGCCGCGGCGTTCGCGACCGCCGCCCCGTGGTCGCCGCGCACCATGTGCAGGCACAGGTCGATCCCCGCCGACATCCCCGCCGAGGTCAGCACCCCGCCGTCCTCGACGAACAGCACGTCGGGGCGTACGTCGACCTCCGGGAACAGCCGGCGGAACTCCTCCGACATCATCCAGAACGTCGTCGCGCTCCGTCCGTCGAGCAGGCCGGCCTGCGCCAGGACGAACGCCCCCGTGCAGATGGAGGCGATGCGCAGCCCCCGCGCGGCGGCGGCCCGCAGCGCCTCCAGCGCCCGGGGATCGGGGGCGGTGCGCGAGCCCGTCCCCGTGACGATCACCGTGTCGGCCCGCTCCACCGCCTCCAGCCCGTGCGACACCACCACGTCCATGCCGCCCATCGCCTTCACCACCCCCGGCTCCGGGGTGCACACCGTCACCTCGTACGCGGGCCGGCCGTCGACGTGCGTTGCCAGGCCGAAGACCGCGCTCGGTATCGACAGGTCGAAGGCGGTCACGGGCGGGAGGGCGATGACCGCGACGCGGTGAGGCCGCCGCACATTTGTCGTCATGGCTCGAACCTCCGGAGTCCTGGCATTCCGGCCACTACTGTACGGGGCGGTCGCGTACGAGGGTTGGGAGCCTGAGGATCGAATTGCTTTAATTCACAAGGGAGTTATCGGTATGGCTCTGCATGTCATCGTCGGCGCCGGTGCGATCGGCACCGCCACCGCCCGTCTGCTCGCCGCCGCCGGGGAGCAGGTCCGGATCGTCACCCGCAGCGGCAGCGGGCCCGAGCACCCGCTCGTCGAGCGGGTCGCCGCCGACGTCACCGACACCGGGGCCGTCGCAGCTCTGCTCGACGGCGCGCGCACCCTCTTCAACGCCGCCGCCCCCGCCTACCAGCACTGGCGGACCGCCTTCCCGCCGCTCGCCGCCTCGCTCCTCGCCGCCGCCGAAAAGGCCGGCACGGACCTCGTCATACTCGGCAACGTGTACGGCTACGGGGACGTACCCGCTGCCGCCGCGCTTGCGCCCGGGCTTCCCATGCGGCCCGTCTCCGACAAGGGCCGCATCCGCGCCGCCATCTGGCAGGAGGCGCTCGCCGCGCACGAGGCCGGCAGGGTGCGGGTCGCCGAAGTCCGCGCCTCCGACTTCCTCGGCGCGACCGCGGTCGGCCTCCTCCCCCTCATGGTCGTGCCCGCCGTCCTCGCCGGCGAGGAGGTGGCGGCCCCGGTCGCCCTGGACGCCCCCCACGCCTGGTCCTACGTCGACGACGTCGCCCGCACCCTGATCGCGGTCGCCGCCCGGGAGGACACGTGGGGTCGGGCCTGGCACGTGCCCTCCACCTCCGAGCTGTCCCCCCGGGACCTGATGGCCCGCCTGGCCGAGATCGCCGGGGCGCCCGCCCCCCGCCTGCGGACCATGACCCCGCAGGAACTGGCCGCAGCCGTCGCCGCCGACGAGCTGATGGCCGAGCTCCCCGAGATGGCGTACCTCTACGACCGCCCGCTGCGCCTGGACGCCTCCGACACCGAGCGCCTGCTCGGCGTACAGGCCACCGCACCGGAAACCGTGCTCCGCGAGCTGGTGCCCGTCGGGCCGCGGTGAGGCAGGAGTGCGCGGGCACGCCGTCCGTCGTACGGATCGGTCCCGGGTGCCTCGACGGGCCCGAGCCGGTTCGCTCGTGCGGGTGATGCGGGTGCGGCCGCCGGCGGGCGGGGCGGGTGGACCCGCCGCTTGGCGATCCAGGCCGTACGGGCCACGTGGCGGTTGGAAACCGTGCAGTTGAGGGCGGTTCGGCTCTGGTAACAGTGGGGCGCATGCCCTCCCGAACCCTGCCGTCGCCGTCGTTGTCCGTGTCCTGTGCTCTGGTGGCCGCGGTCCTGGTGGGGACCGCCGCGCCGGTCTCCGCAGAGGACGGCTCCGGGCGGACCGTCGACTACCGCGGCCTGCGCCTGGCCGTCCCCGGCGGGTGGAGGGTCGTCGACCTCGACCGGCATCCCGACGCCTGCCTGCGCCTCGACCTGCCCACCCTCTACCTCGGGCACGCCGGCACCCAGCGCGAGTGCACCGGCCGCGCCGTCCGCACCCGCGCCGACACCCTCCACCTGGAGCCCCTCGCCGGAGCCCCGCCGCGCGCCGACATCCCGACCGTACGGGTCGACGGGGTCGAGGGCGGCGGCGTACCGGCCCTGCCGGAGAGCGACAGCCACGAGGTCCGCTACGCCCTGCAGCGCCCCGGGCTGATGGCGACGGTCTCGTACGGGGGCACCTCCGACGCCGTACGCGAGCTGCTGGCCCGCGCCCGTACGGCCCCCGCCGCAGCCGCAGGCGGCACTGGGCACGCCACCCCCGCCCCGGCCGAGCCCGCGGTGGCCGCCGGCCCCGGACCGCAGCCCGCCGCCGCCCCGCAGTCCTTCACCGGCACCGGCTTCGACACCTGCACCGCCCCGACCCAGAGCGCCATGGACGCCTGGCGGACCGCATCCCCCTTCGGCGCCGCCGGCATCTACATCGGCGGCCGGGCCCGCGCCTGCGCCCAGCCGCAGCTCACGGCCGGCTGGGTGAAGCGGCAGACCGAGGCGGGCTGGCACCTGATGCCGCTCTGGGCGGGCCTGCAGCCCTGGCACAGCTCGACCACCGGCCTGTCCACCGACCCCTCCACCGCCGACGACCAAGGCCGGGCCGCCGCCGACGGGGCCGCCCAGGCGGCCGGGGCACTGGGCCTGCCCGAGGGGACGGTGCTCTACAACGACCTGGAGAGCTACACCGACCGCCGGACCTGGGACCCGCCGGTCGTGGCCTACCTCACCGCCTGGACGGTCCGGCTGCACGAGCTGGGCTACCGCGCCGGCGCCTACGTCCCGGCGGGTTCCGGGGCCCGGGCGCTCGGCCTCCACTACGACCAGGCCCCGCAGGCCATGCCGGACGTGCTGTGGGCGGCCTCCTGGAACGGCCGGGCGGCGGTCGCCGACGCCGACATGGGCCTGCCCGAGGGGACCCGCCAGTGGGCCGGGCGGCGCCGCGCCCACCAGTACCGGGGGGACCACCAGGCCGCGTACGGGGGCGTCACGCTCACCATCGACCGCAGCTGGATCGACGTCGACCCGGCCGAGCCGGCGGCCGGCCCGGCGGCCGGCCCGGCGGCCGGCCCGGCGGCCGACCCGGCCGTCCCCGCGCTGCCCCCGATGCCTGCGGTGCCGGGCCTCCCCGTCACCCCGAAGTGGCCGCTGACCCTGCCCGGTTAGGAGCTGTCCGACTGATCACCGATGGCATGCTCCGGCCGCTACTCGACGGCCGAGCTCGTCCTGCGGCGCGAGTTCGCCGCGGGAATCCCGGCCCGCGCAGTTGAACGGCTGGACGCTCCGCTCCGACGGCTCGCCGTTCGAGCTGCGCCTTTCCGCCGCCGACTGACCGGGACGGAGCGCCGGAGGGTCCAGAAATTGGTTTGCCGTCCCGGTGGCTGTGTGTCATCGTCCGGCCTGGACCGGCAGTTGATCACCGATGGTCGGTCGATGTCGATGTAGGCGGTCTCTCGGGTCCACCGGAGAGGCGACGCAACAATGGGAAGCGGTGCCGTGGGGAACAGCTACGAGGACGAGTGTCGCCGGTCGTTGGCCGAGGAGCAGGCGAAGAGCCTTGCCGAGACCAACGACTGGGAACATGTGGACAGGGAGCGGGTCCACCAGGACTGGGACGTCCTGTACCGGGAGATCACGGCTTTCCTGGACGGCGGCTCCCTGCCCGGGGACCAGCAGGTCCAGGAGCTCGTCCGCAGGCACTTCGACATCGTCTGCCGGTTCTACACCCCCTCCAGGGAGGCTTACGTCGGCATGTCGCTCTTCTACGCCGAGGACGAGGCCATGAGGGCGTTCCACGATTCCTACCACCCCGGGTTGGTGGAGTTCCTGGGCGCCGCGATCAACGTGTTCGCCGAGCAGGGGAGCGGGTTCGCCCCCAGCGCAGGCGCCGAGGTTTCGGCGTAGTCGGGCGACACGGGCCAGGACATGCGTGGGCGGGTGCGCCCGGACGGGGATCCGGGCGCACCCGCCGAGGGATCGGAGGTCAGGCCCAGGGGCTGAGACGCCCCTAGTGCTGTGGCCGGAAAAGTTTGCCGGGTCGCGGCGTCCGGTGCGGTGCATCGCAAGGCGGAGGGCCTCGGCTCGTACTGGACGTACTTGCGAGGGCCGACAACGCGGCGAGGTGCCGTGCCTGGGGGCACCTCCCAGCGGTAGCCGGGGGAGCGTCGTGACCCGGTGAACCTTTGCGGTCACAGCACTAGGCACCCGCGGGACCGGCTGCATCGTCCCGCTCGTCACGGAAGTCCAACCGTGGTCGCCATGGACAGTTCCTAGGCGTTGCCGCCGTCCTCGCCCCCGTCCCCGCTCTCGTCCTCGCGCGGCGGCTCGTCGTCGTTGCCCCGGCGGAACGTGTGCAGCCCGCGCTCCGGCGTCCACGTGCGGACCACGAGCTCCTCGCCGTCGATGCCGATGTGGACGACCTCCGTCAGGTCCGCGTGGAACACATGGGACGGGGACGGGTGCTCGGCCTGCGTCTCCTCCGCGTACCGGTGCAGCTCGGGCGGGTCCACCAGCTCGATCGCCCGCCCGGAGATCCGTACGTCGCCCTCGGCCATCGCGTCGTCCGGGCCGGGGTTGCTGTGCAGCGCGAAACGCGGGTCGCGCTGCAGGTCCCGGGCCTTGAGCGAGCCCGCCATCATGGCGAGCCACAGCTCCCCGCCGCGGAACTCGACGTTCAGGCCGGTCAGCCGCGGGGAGCCGTCCTTGCGGAGAGTGGCGAGGACGTGGTGGGGGAACGCGGCGAAGCGGGCTCGGACGGCCGCCGCGAACTCCGGTTCCCGTTCCTCGAACGCTGCCCAGTTGTTCGTCGTCATACGTCCATCAAAGCGCGTGCGGCGTGCGGCGGCCGGTCAGGCGCGCACGATGCCCGCCGCCCGCGCCGCCGCCAGCCAGGCCGGGAACTCCCCGACCAGGCGGTCGTACAGCACCTGGTCGAGCACGGTCCGCGGGTCCGGGCCGGCGTGGAAGTAGCCGGCGTTGTCCACCACCCGGGACTGCGGCACGGGCAGTTCGTCGAGCCGGCGCAGGAAGTCGAACTGGTTGCTGCGGGTGTCGCCGAAGCCGACGAACTGCCAGAAGAGGGGCAGCCGGGCCGCCTTGCACAGGTACCGCTCCGCGGCGGGACGGCTGAGCGGGCCGCCGTCCGTCTGGAAGACGACGAGGGCGGGTTTCGCCGTGCCGGAGTCCAGGTAGTGGTCGATGACCGCGTCCATCGCGGCGTGGTACGAGGTCTTGCCCATGTGGCCGAGGCGGGAGGCGATCTCCGCGACGCGGCCTTCGTGGCCGGCGAGGGAGATCTCCTCGACGGCGTCGACGTCGGTGGAGAAGAACACCACCGGGACGCGGCCGTCGTCGTCCAGGTGCGCGGAGAGGCCGAGTACGCGGTCGGCGAAGGCCTGCACCGTGCCGTCGCGGTAGTACGGGCGCATCGACCCGGAGCGGTCCAGGACCAGGTACACGGCGGCCCGGCCGCCGTGCAGCCCGTGGCGGCGCAGGGAGGCGCCGGCGCTCTTGTAGAGGTCCACCAGCGCCGGCGCCGTCCGCTCGACCTTGCGCAGATCGATCGCACTGCCGTTGCCGCTGCCGTCGCCGTCGCCGCCCGTCATGGCCCGAGGGTACGCGAGCCCGCGCGGCCCCCGCCCCGAGTTCCCCGAGGCCGCGGCGAGAGCCACTGCCCGGCGAAGCCGACTCCCCGGGGCTCCGCCCCCGGGCCCCGCGCCTCAATCGCCGGCGGGGCTGGATGTGGCGGGCCTCCGTCGCCGGCGTCGGGGGGAGCGCACTTCGGTATCGCCGGTGTCCCGGGGGGAGGTCTGCTGTCGGTGGGGCCGGGTTGCCGGGGCTCCGCCCCAGGCCCTGCGCCTCAATCGCCGGCGGGGCTCAAAGATCGGGGCTCCGCCCCGGCCCCGCGCCTCAAACGCCGGCGGGGCTGGATGGTGCCGGCGGCGCTGGGTAGTCCGGCGGGGCTGGGTGGTGCCGGCGGGGCTGGGTAGTCCGGCGGGGCTGGGTGGTGCCGGCGGGGCTGGGTAGTCCGGCGGGGCTGGGTGGTGCCGGCGGCGCTGGGTAGTCCGGCGGGGCTGGATGGTGCCGGTGGGGCTGGCATTGCAGCGCAGCGGCACGTCCAGCGCGCGCGGGGGCAATTCCAGCCCGCGCGGCGTTTGAGCGCACCGGGCGCGGAGCGCACGGAACGGGGTCCGGGGCGGAGACCGCAGCCGGGCGATCCAGCCCCGCCGGCGTTTGAGGCGGGTCGGGTCCGGGGCGGAGCTCCGGGATACGGAGAAAGGGCGGGGCGGGGACGGGCTCCGCGCAGCGGCAGACGGATCCGGTCCGGGGGAACGGGCTGGTCAGGCGGGCGGAAGATCGCGAAGAATGGCCGCATGACCTCCGCCCCCGGCCCCGCCCCCGGAAACCCGGTTCGCGCCCGTTCCTTCGACGCCGCGGCCCAGCTGTACGCGGCCCACCGCCCCGGCTACCCCGGCGAACTCCTCGACGCCGTCGAGGAACTCGCCGGCCGCCCGCTCCGCGGATCCCGCGTGGCCGACGTCGGCGCCGGCACCGGCATCGCCACCGCCCTCCTGCACGCCCGCGGCGCCGACGTCCTCGCCGTCGAACCCGGCGACGGCATGGCCGCCGAGTTCCGGCGCGCCCACCCGGACATCCCGATCGTGCGCGGCGACGGGGACCGCCTCCCGCTCGCCGACGCCGTGTGCGACTTCCTGACCTACGCCCAGGCCTGGCACTGGACCGACCCCGACCGGTCCGTCCCCGAGGCCCGGCGCGTCCTGCGGCCCGGCGGGGCGCTCGCCCTGTGGTGGAACGACCTGGACACCACCGTCCCGTGGATCGCCGAGCAGGACGCCCGCCTCGCCGCCTTCTTCGGCCAGACCGCGGCCCCGGACCCGCACCCCGTCCGCAGCGTGCCCGCCGAGCTCGCGTTCACCACCCGCCGGGTGCGGTGGTCTCGGCGCATCCCGCTCGAGGCACACCTGTCGAACCATGCCAGCCACTCGGCGTTCCTGCTCCTGGGCGCGGCCGGCACGCGGGAGTTCATGGACGCCGAACGGGACCGGCTGAGCCGGCTCTTCCCTGACGGAACGGTCGAGGAGCGGTACGTCGTCACCGTCAGCGTGGCCGTCGTATGAGACGGGCGGCGGCCCTGCCCGCCCCGCTTGCCGTGCTCGCCGTGCTCGGCCTGCTCGGCGGCGCCGGGCTGACGGGGTGTGCGGCCGAGGCCGGGGCCGAGGCCGGGGCGGGGGTGCGGTACTCCGCGGACTACGCGAAGCACGAACCGCTGCGCGTGGAGGGCTACCCCTCGGCCGGGTCGCTGAAGGTGGTCCAGGAAGTCGTCTGGCGGACCGGGGACGGCGAGGCGGGGGCGCTGGCCGCGCTGGGGAGCAGCGACAGCTCGGCGGGGGAGCGGGAGCGGGCCGCGACGCGGTGGGTGGCGGAGTACCGGCGCGGCGCCGGGGGGCCGGTCACGGCGTCGTTCTGCGGGCCCGGGGACGAACGGCAGGTGGTGACGCTGCGGTTCGGGGCGACCGGCCAGACCAAGGTCCTGCACGTCGGCCTCGACGGCCCCGGCGGGGATTCCGGCTGGCGCGTCCGCCTCTTGGCCGACGAGGCCCCGGAGTCGCCGCCGGCCGCCTGCCCGTAACAGGGCGTCGGGCCTTGCCCCCTCCCGGTGCAACGCCTCAAACGCCGGCGGGGCTGGATGTGCCGCCCCCGGCACGGCGGTCTTCGAAGCAGGGGCCACCTCAGCCCCGCCCCCGGAGTCAGCCTCGCCGGCGTTTGAGGCGCGGGGTGTGGGGCGGAGCCCCGAGGAACCCGGCTCCGCCGGGCCCCGGGCTCTGCCCGGACCCTCCCCCAGGCTCCGTCCGGGGGGACCCCCACTCAATCGCCGGCGAGGCTGAATCTGCCGGACCCCGGCTCAGGTGGCGGCGGAGCCGGCTGGGCTTCTGGGGCTCTGCCCCAGACCCCGCGCCTCAAACGCCGGCGAGGCTGGAGATTGCCGACCCCCGGCTTCGAAAGCCGGCGAAGTGGGAGCTGGGGAGGCCAGCTTCGAAGGGTGGCGGGGCTGAGTGGGCCGGGCGTCGGCTTCGAAAGCGGTGCGGCGGGGGCCCGGGGATTGGCGGAGTCGGCGAGGTCAGGCGGGGGCGGGTGGGAGGACCGTGGCGCGGCAGGCGGCCAGGGTCAGGCGGGGGCGGGTGGGAGGACCGTGGCGAGGCAGGCGGCGGTCAGGCGGGGGCGGGTGGGAGGACCGTGGCGCGGCAGGCGGCGGGGGTGCCCCAGGCGTTGCGGAGGGGGCGGGCCTTGCGGAGCCACAGGGACAGGTCCAGTTCCTCCGTGTAGCCGACCGCGCCGTGGACCTGGAGTGCGGTCAGGGCCGCCGCGTAGGCCGCCTCCCCGGAGCTCAGCTTCGCCGCGGCTATCTCGGCCGGAGCCAGGGAGAGCGCTGCCGACCAGAGCAGGGGGCGGGCGAACTCCAGGGCCAGGTACGTGTCCGCCAGGCGGTGTTTGACCGCCTGGAAGCCGCCGATCGGCATGCCGAACTGCGTGCGCTGCTTCGCGTACTCCACCGTCCGCTCCAGCAGCGTCTCGCCGACCCCCTGGCACTGGGCGGCGGTCAGCAGCCGGGCCCAGTCCGCCGCGGTCCGGGCGGCTGCGAGGACGTGCGGGCCCACCGCCAGGAGCTCCCCCGC
Source organism: Streptomyces sp. NPDC046876 (assembly GCF_040645035.1). Classification (NCBI taxonomy): domain Bacteria; kingdom Bacillati; phylum Actinomycetota; class Actinomycetes; order Kitasatosporales; family Streptomycetaceae; genus Streptomyces; species Streptomyces sp. NPDC046876. Next base: position 216,062 of record NZ_JBEYXK010000001.1, read on the forward strand.
GTCGGCCCTGGCGAGGGACAGCCTGCGGGTCGGGTCCGTCGAGCGGATCGCAGGGCCGGCTGCCGCGCCCGGGGTCACGCGGAGTTCGCCCGCCGGCGTCACCGTGAAGCGGTGCGCGGCGGCGTCCGCGTCCAGCATGTACCGGCCACCGCCCGGCACCGCCAGCGTGGCCATGGCCTCGCCCGCCACCAGGGCCGGAACGAACCGCTTGGCCAAGGCCCCGTCCCCCAGCCGACCCAGCAGCACCGCGGCCGCGGCCGTCTCCACCACCGGACCCGGCATCCCGGCCCGGCCCACCTCCGCCATAGCCACGGCCAGCTCCACCGGCAGCAGCCCGGCCCCCTCGTACGCTTCCTCCGCGGCCGGCGCGAACAGCCCGGCGGCCGCGAGCCGCCCCCACAGGGCCCGCCCCGGCGCATGGTCCCCGGCCGCCCAGGCCCGTGCCGCGGCCGGTACCTGCGCGGCGCCCAGCAGCCCGCGCAGCGTGCGGGCGAACTCCGACTGCTCCTCGGTCGGCAGGAATCGCATCAGCGGCGGCCCTTCGGCAGGCCGAGCAGCCGCTCGGCGATGATGTCGCGCTGGATCTCGTTCGTGCCGGCATAGATCGGCCCGGCCAGGGAGAAGAGCCACGGCTCCGCCCATGCCCCGTCCGCCAGCTCCGCGTCCGCGCCCAGCAGGTCCAACGCCGTCTCGTGCAGGGCGATGTCGTACTGCGACCAGAACACCTTGTTCAGGCTGGACTCGGCGCCGATCCGCGTCCCCGCCGCGATCCGGGCCGCGCCCGCCCAGGTGAACAGCTCGTACGCGCGCGCCCCGACCACCGCGTCCGCGACCCGGTCCCGCAGCGCCGTGTCCGCCGGATCCCCGACGGCCCGCCACAGCTCCAGCAGCCGGCCGGCCGCGGCCAGGTACCGGCCGGGGGAGCGCAGGGTCAGCCCGCGCTCGTTGCCGGTCGTCGACATGGCGATCCGCCAGCCCTGCCCCGGCTCCCCGATGACGTCCTCGTCGGGTACGAACACCTCGTCGAGGAACAGCTCCGCGAAGGCCGGCTTGCCGTCGAGCCGGCCGATGGGCCGCACCGTCACGCCCGGCGCCCGCAGGTCGAACATCAGGTACGTCAGGCCCTGATGGGCCTTGGCAGCCGCCGGATCCGTGCGGAAGATGCCGAACGCCCGGTCCGCGAACGCCGCCCGCGAGGACCACGTCTTCTGCCCGGACAGCAGCCAGCCGCCCCCGGTGCGCTGGGCCCGCGACCGCAGCGAGGCCAGGTCGGAGCCGGCCTCCGGCTCGGACCAGGCCTGCGCCCACACCACCTCGCCGCTCGCCATCGGCGGCAGGACCCGCGCCCGCTGCTCGGGGGTCGCGTACTCGAAGAGGGTCGGCGCCAGCAGGCTGATGCCGTTCTGCGAGACCCGGCCCGGCGCGCCCGCCGCCCAGTACTCCTCCTCGAAGACCAGCCACCGCTCCAGGTCCGCGCCCCGGCCCCCGTACTCCTCGGGCCAGGACACCACCGACCAGCGGTCCGCGTGCAGCTGCGCCTCCCACGCACGGTGCGCGGCGAAGCCCTCCGCCGTCTCCAACGAGGGCAGGGGGGCCGGCGGGACGTGGCGGGCGAGCCACTCCCGGGCCTCGGCCCGGAAGGCCTCGACCTCCGCCGTGTGGGTCAGGTCCATCGGTGCTCGCCTCCGCTTCCCTAACAAGTGTTTGGTAGGTTAACTTGCGACTGTCGGCGAGTCGAGACGAATGCCAAGAGCCATGGGTCATGAGCCATGGGTCATGAGCCAAGGCCACGTGGCATTCGCAAGTAGGCAGAGGAGGCAGCTGCGTTGGACGCCACAGTCCCCGCCACAGTCCCCGCCCCCGTCCCCGGACACGGGCTGCTGCGGGGCCGGTCCGCCGTCATCACGGCCGCCGCCGGAGCCGGGATCGGCGGGGCCACCGCCCGCCGCTTCCTCGAGGAGGGTGCCCGCGTCGTCCTCGGCGATGCCCACGCCCGCCGCCTGAAGGAGACCGAGGAGGCGCTCGCCGCCGAGTTCGGCGCGGACCGGGTCACCTCCCTGCCCTGCGACGTCACCGACGAGGCCCAGGTGCAGGCCCTGTTCGCGCACGCCGAGCGCACCCACGGCCGCCTCGACGCCGTCGTCAACAACGCCGGGCTCGGCGGCACCGCCCCCCTCGCCGACATGACCGACGAGCAGTGGGGCAGGGTGCTCGACGTCACCCTGAACGGCACCTTCCGCTGCACCCGCGCCGCCCTGCGCTCCTTCCGCGCCGCCGCCCCCCGCGGCAGCGGCGGTGGCGGCGGCGTCATCGTCAACAACGCTTCCGTCATCGGCTGGCGCGCCCAGGCCGGCCAGGCCCACTACGCCGCCGCCAAGGCCGGGGTGATGGCCCTGACCCGCTGCGCGGCGCTGGAGGCGGCCGAGTTCGGCGTGCGGGTCAACGCGGTGGCCCCCAGCCTCGCCATGCACCCGCACCTGGCCAAGGTCACCAGCGAGGAGCTGCTGCAGGAGCTGACGGCCCGCGAGGCCTTCGGCCGGTACGCCGAGCCGTGGGAGGTCGCCAACGTCATCGTCTTCCTGGCCAGCGGCTACTCCTCGTACATGACCGGCGAGACCGTCTCCGTCAGCAGCCAGCGCGCCTAGGCCGAGAATGGGCACGTGCCAACGAACAAGCCGACCAGCAAGCCGACCGGCAAATCGACCAGCAAGCCGACCGGCAAAGCAGCCGAGTCCGGCAAGAGTGCCGTGACGCCCCCGCCCGAGCGGCGCCGCGAGCTCCTCGACACCGCCGCCGAGGTCTTCGCCGCCCAGGGCTACAACGCCACCACCGTCCGCAAGATCGCCGACGCCGCCGGCATGCTCGCCGGCAGCCTCTACTACCACTTCGATTCCAAGGAATCGATGCTCGACGAGATCCTCTCCACCTTCCTCGGCGAGCTGTGGGAGGGCTACGACGCCGTCCTCGCCGCCGGCCTCGGCCCGCGCGAGACCATCGAGGCCCTCGTCACCGAGTCCTTCCGCGAGATCGACCGGCACCGTGCCGCCGTCGCGATCTACCAGAAGGAGTCCCGCCACCTGGCCGCACAGCCCCGCTTCCGCTACCTGTCCGAGTCCCAGGAGAAGTTCGAGAAGGCCTGGCTCGGCACGCTGGAGCGCGGGGTCGCCGACCGGGTCTTCCGCGCCGACCTCGACATCCGCCTCACCTACCGGTTCGTGCGCGACACGGTGTGGGTGGCGGCGTCCTGGTACCGGCCCGGAGGGCAGCACAGCCCCGAGGAGATCGCCCGCCAGTACCTGTCGATGGTCCTGGACGGGATCGCCGTACGCAGCTGACCGACCCGGGCGCGACCCGCGCCCCACCCGTCGAAGGAGCCCCCGATGCCCGAGGCCTACATAGTCGAAGCGGTACGCACCCCCGTCGGGCGGCGCGGGGGAGGCCTGTCCGGGGTCCACCCGGCCGACCTGGGCGCGCACGTCCTGACCGCCCTGGTCGAGCGCAGCGGGATCGACCCGGCGGCCGTCGACGACGTCGTCTTCGGCTGCCTGGACGCGGTGGGCCCGCAGGCCGGGGACATCGCCCGCACCGCCTGGCTGGCGGCCGGCCTGCCGCAGGAGGTGCCGGGGGTGACGGTGGACCGCCAGTGCGGCTCCTCCCAGCAGGCCGTCCACTTCGCGGCGCAGGGCGTGCTCTCCGGCACCCAGGACCTCGTCGTCGCGGGCGGCACCCAGAACATGTCGATGATCCCGATCGCCTTCGCGTCCCGGCAGGCGGCCGAGCCGCTCGGCCTGACCGAGGGCCCGTACGCGGGCAGCAGCGGCTGGCGCGCCCGGTACGGGGACGCGCCCGTCAACCAGTTCCACGGCGCCCAGCTGATCGCGCAGAAGTGGGGCATCTCCCGCCGCGACATGGAGGAGTTCGCCCTGCGCTCGCACCGAAGGGCCGTACGCGCCCTCGACGAGTGCCGCTTCGCCCGCGAGACCGTCCCGTACGGGGACGTCACCGCCGACGAGGGCCCCCGCCGGGACACCACCCTGGAGAAGATGGCCGCCCTGAAGCCGGTCCTGGAGGGCGGCACCATCACCGCGGCGGTCTCCTCGCAGGTCTCCGACGGCGCGGCGGCGATGCTGATCGCCTCGGAGCGGGCCGTCGCCGAGCACGGCCTGCGGCCGCGGGCCCGCATCCACCACCTGTCGGTCCGCGGCGAGGACCCCATCCGCATGCTGTCGGCGCCGATCCCCGCCACCGCCCACGCCCTGAAGAAGACGGGCCTGTCCCTGGACGACATCGACCTGGTGGAGATCAACGAGGCCTTCGCCCCCGTCGTCCTGGCCTGGCTGAAGGAGACCGGGGCCGACCCCGACCGGGTCAACGTCAACGGCGGCGCGATCGCCCTCGGTCATCCGCTGGGCGCGACCGGGGTGAAGCTCATGACCACGCTGCTGCACGAGCTGGAGCGCACCGGCGGCCGCTACGGCCTGCAGACGATGTGCGAGGGCGGCGGGCAGGCCAACGTGACCGTCATCGAGCGCCTGTAGCCGGGCGAGGGGGCAGGGCTCGCCGCGGGCCCCGCCCCCGGCGGGCTCCCGGCCGCGACGAGGTGTGCTAGCTTTAAGAGCGTTGCAGTTGTGGTACCCATGAACCTTATGTGCGCCTGACGGGAATGTTCCTCAGGCGCTTTTATTGTTTTTCGCCGGAAAACCGGTTGGGGCCCTGCCGCCTATTATGGAGATTCATCATGGCACTTGGCACCGTGAAGTGGTTCAACTCGGAAAAGGGCTTCGGCTTCATCGAGCAGGACGGCGGCGGCCCCGACGTCTTCGCCCACTACTCGAACATCGCCACCCAGGGCTTCCGTGAGCTCACCGAGGGTCAGCGCGTTTCCTTCGACGTCACCCAGGGCCAGAAGGGCCCGCAGGCCGAGAACATCCTGCCTGCCTGACGCATCCAGCATGCCGGGGTCCGCACCGCGAGGTGCGGGCCCCGGCTTGTCTGCTGTCTCGACCTTGTCATACCTGCCGGTTTTCAGGAGGGCCTTACCGCATGACCAGCTCCAGCTCCGCACGTCCCGGCCGCCGACCCGCCCGGGGCCGAGGTGCGGCACAGGGACGTCCGAAGACTGGCGCCGAACGACAGCGGTCCGCGCCGGCCCCCGCCCGGCCGCAGGAATTCACCATGCCCGAGCCCGTGGTCCCGCCGCTGCCGCCGACCGCCGCCTTCGAGGACATGGACCTGCCCGAGGCGCTGCTGAAGACCCTCGCCGCCCAGGGCGTCACCGAGCCCTTCCCCATCCAGGCCGCGACCCTGCCGAACTCCCTCGCCGGACGCGACCTGCTCGGCCGCGGCCGCACCGGCTCCGGCAAGACCCTCGCCTTCGGCCTGGCCCTGCTCGCCCGCACCGCCGGCCGCCGCGCCCAGCCGAAGGCGCCGCTCGCGCTGGTCCTCGTACCGACCCGCGAACTGGCCCAGCAGGTCACCGACGCGCTCACCCCGTACGCCACCGCCGTCCACCTGCGCCTCGCGACCGTCGTCGGCGGCATGTCGATCAACCGGCAGGCGGGCGCGCTGCGCCGCGGCGCCGAGGTGCTCGTCGCCACGCCGGGCCGGCTGAAGGACCTCATCGACCGCGGCGACGCCGTCCTCGACCAGGTCTCGATCACGGTCCTCGACGAGGCCGACCAGATGACCGACATGGGCTTCATGCCGCAGGTCACCGCCCTGCTCCAGCAGGTCGAGCCGGGCGGCCAGCGGCTGCTGTTCTCGGCGACCCTGGACAAGAACGTCGACAAGCTCGTCAAGAAGTTCCTCAGCGACCCGGTCGGACACTCCGTCGACCCGTCCGCCGGCGCGGTCACCACCATGGAGCACCACGTCCTGTACGTGATGGACGAGACCGACAAGAAGGCCGTCGCCACGCGCATCGCGGCCCGCGACGGCCGCGTGATCATGTTCGTGGACACCAAGCGCGGCGTCGACCGCATGGTCAAGCGGCTGCTGGCCGACGGCGTGCGCGCCTCCGGCCTGCACGGCGGCCGCTCCCAGCCGCAGCGCAACCGCACCCTGGACTGGTTCAAGACCGGCGAGGTCACCGCGCTGATCGCCACCAACGTGGCCGCCCGCGGCATCCACATCGACGACCTCGACCTCGTCGTCAACGTGGACCCGCCCACCGACCACAAGGACTACCTGCACCGCGGCGGCCGCACCGCCCGCGCCGGCGAGTCCGGCAGCGTGGTCACCCTGGTCCTGCCCGACCAGAAGCGCGACATGTCCCGCCTGATGGCGGACGCCGGGATCTCCCCGCAGACCGCACAGATCAAGTCCTCCGACGAGGAGCTGGCCCGGCTGACCGGCGCCCGGCAGCCCTCGGGCGTCCCCGTGGTCCTCGAGGTGCCCCAGCCCACCCCGCCCAAGCCGCGCAGCGGCGGCGGCAGCGGCCGCTCCGGCTCGGGCGGTGGCGGACGCCGCCGCTCCGCAGGCGCCGGCCAGGGCGGCCAGGGCGGCCAGACCGGGCAGGGCGGCGGCCAGAGCGGCCGCGGCGGCTCCCGTACCGGCGCGGCCGGCGGCGCCCCCGCCTCCGGCGGCCGCGGCCGCCGCTCCGGGGCCGCCGGTTCCGGGCAGGCGCCCGCCTCCTCCGGTGCGGGCCAGTCCCGGCGCGGCCAGGGCTCCGGCTCCGCCGGGCAGTCCCGTCGCGGCGCCGGCGGCTCCGCCTCCGGCGGCGGCGCGGCCGCGGCCTCGGCGCGCAGCCGGGTCGGCACGGCCGGGCAGGGCCGCCGCCGGGCGGTCTGACCCCCCGCCCCTCGCGGGCGTACGGATGACGGGGCCGGGCGGCGCGTGCAGCGCCGCCCGGCCCCGTGCCGTTCCCGCCGATCCCCCAGCCCCTAGCGGACCAGCTTGCCCTGGAGCTTCGACAGCGTCCGCAGGTCCAGGCCGAGACCGTCCGTCAGATAGCCGTAGAAACTGCCGTAATCGGCCTCCAGCTGCGCGGTCGCGGCGTCCAGGTAGTCCCGGCGGACCTCCTGGAGCGGGATCAGCAGGTCCGGGTTCTGCATCCGGCCCGACTGCTTCAGACCCGCGCGCACCTGGGCGTCGTACGCCGCCCGGAAGGTGTTCGAGGCCAGGTAGTCGCTCTCGGCCGTCTCCTGCGGCACGGCCAGCGCGCGCAGCAGGACGTAACTCATCCACCCCGTCCGGTCCTTCCCCGAGGTGCAGTGGTAGAGCAGCGGACCCTGGCTGCCGTCAGCGATCTCCCGCAGGGTCGCCGCGAACTGCGCCCGGTTCTCGGGGTTCGTCACGAACGTGCGGTAGACGTCGCGCATGTAGGCCTCGGCCCGCCCGCCGCCGAGCATCTGCTCCTGCTTCACGGGGTCGCCGCTGGATATCACGGTGACGAGCGTGCCGTACAGGCCCAGGTCGCTGATCGGGCGGGAGGTGGGGGAGAGCCCCGGCGGCAGCCTGTCGGCCCCGTCGTACTGGAGCTCCATCGGGATGCGGAAGTCCACGGCCTTCGTGAGGCCCAGACCGGCGACGGTGGTGATGTCCGCCGCGGTCAGCCTGCTCAGTGCGTCGGAGCGGTAGACCAGCCCCTGGCGGACCTGTCCGCCGGTGTACGTGCGGTACCCGCCGAGGTCGCGGACGTTGACGGCGCCTTGGAGGGGGATCTGCCGAATCGTTTCCGCAGTGGCGGTGGAGGTGGCGGCGCCGGCGGCGGCCGACCGGTGCCGGTGTTGCGGGAGGGACGCCGGCGCCGCGGCGTACGCGGCGCTCGGCACGGCCGCGGCGGCGAGGGCGGTACAGGCGAGGACCGCGCTCACCAGGCGGTTTCGGGCACGTCTCATCGGTGGCGACTCCTAGGGCGTCGGAAGGGATCACCCTGGTGGTGGCAGGGTGGCGGACCCGTGCAGCTGTTCCAGTCGTGCCAGCACGGCGTGTGCTTCGGCCATGACGCGGCCGACGAGCTCCGCGCACGACGGCAGATCCTCGATCACCCCCGCGACCTGGCCCGATGCCATGACACCGAGGTCCGTACGGCCCTCGACCATGGACGCCTTCAGGAGCATGGGCGTGTTCGCGGCGAGCAGGACCTGGCTCCAGGACAGGTCCTTGCCGTGTTTCATCGCGAGCCCGTCGCGCACCATCCGCGGCCACGACAGCCCCGACACCTTCCGGAACGCCGCCGCGTGCCGCACCGCCCGCAGCAGCGCCCGGGCCCGGCCCGCCCGCTCCAGCGAGGCCACCAGCTCGGTGCGCAGCATCCGGTGCGGCAGCCCGTCGACGGCCGTCGTGACGGTGACGTCCTTGACGCCGGCCGCGAGGTAGCGGGCCTTGACGGCGTCCGGCACGGTCGAGTCGGACGTCAGCAGGAAACGGGTGCCCATCGCGATGCCCGCCGCCCCGTACGACAGCGCCGCGACCAGCCCGCGCCCGTCGTGGAAGCCGCCGGCCGCGACCACCGGGATGCCGACGGCATCGACGACCTGCGGCAGCAGCACCGTCGTCGCCACGTCCCCCGTGTGCCCGCCGCCCTCACCGCCCTGCACGATCACCGCGTCCGCACCCCAGGCCGCGACCTTCTCGGCGTGCCGGCGCGCCCCGACCGACGGGATCACCACCACGCCCGCTTCCTTCAGCCGGGCGATCAGCTCCGCCGACGGCGCCAGCGCGAACGACGCGACCCGGACGCCCTCCTCGACGATCAGCCGGGCCCGCTCGGACGCGTCCCCGGCGTCCGCCCGCAGGTTCACCCCGAACGGAGCGTCCGTACGGGACTTGACCTCCCGCACCGCCGCCCGCAGCTGCGGCAGCGTCATCGTCGCCGAGGCCAGGATCCCCAGGGCGCCCGCCTCGGCAGCCGCCGTGACCAGCCGCGGCCCGGCCACCCAGCCCATCCCCGTCTGCACGATCGGATACCGGATCCCGACCAGGGCGGTCAGTGCCGTCTCCACCGCCTCAGCCCCGCACTTCCCGCTCGCGCAGGCCCGCCGGGTCGAGCACCTCGCGGATCAGGCGCAGCTCCTCGCCCGTCGGCTCGCGCGTGTAGGGCACCGGGTCGGGCTCGGCCAGGGCGAACCCCGTGGCCGCACGCACCTGTTCGACCGTGACGCCCGGGTGGAGCGAGGCCAGCCGCATCGACCGGTCGGGCGTCGCGAAGTCGAACACCCCGAGGTCGCTGACCACCCGCGGCAGCCGGTGGAACCGCGTCACCCCGGCCGCCGCGGCCCGGTCGTACCCGACCCCGCTGACCATGTCGACCCGCTCGACGAACACCCGGGGCGAATGCCGCGGCACCCAGTAGCTCACCGGGTTGTTGAGCGTGTTGACCGGCGCGCCCCGCACCCCCAGGAGCTGGCGGGAGGGCCGCTCCCAGTCGCCGATGCAGGAGATGTTCTGGTTGCCGTACCGGTCGAGCTGGCTCGCGCCCATCATCACGTGCCGCCGGCCGCCGGTGACCATCGTCAGGTGGCGCCGGTACGGGAGCCAGCCCTCCACCTCTCCGTCCGGGCCGACCAGCATCGCCTCGCCGTCGGTCAGCAGCAGCCCGGGGGAGAAGGTCCGCCGCGCGAGCCGGGCCCCGAGGGAGGGGATCAGGCCCATCGGGCTCGCGAGCACCTCGCCGTCACCGCGCCAGGCCTCGGCGCAGGCGATGACGCAGTACTCGGCGCGGGTCGCGGTTTCGGTTCCGGGTGTGCTCACCGCTGCTCCTCCTTCTGCTGCTCCTCGTGCTCGTGCTGCTCCTCGTGCCAGGCGCGGACGGCGCTCTGGTAGGCGTGCTCGTCCGGCCCGGACAGGAAGCGGGCGGCGAACCCGGGCCAGGGGGTGGTGGCGTACAGCTTCTGGAAGGCCTCGTCGCGCCCGTAGTCGGGCACGCAGGAGGTGAAGTGCGCGCCGTTCGGGGTCTCGACGACCCCGGTGACGCTGTGCCGGCTGACCAGCAGGGACTGCGGCGGTCCGGCCTTGGCGAGGTCGGCGGTCTCCACGAGCTGCTCGCAGGAGACGTACGCGGTGTCGGCGGCCTCGCAGAACAGGTCGTCGAAGTACGGGTCGGTGCCCAGGTACTGGCCGTTGCCGAGCCGGTCGGCGCGGCTGAGGTGGACCAAGGCGGCGTCCATCCGCAGGGCGGGCACCGCCACCAGCTCCTCGCCGTCCTCGTACGGGGAGGTCACGGTCCGCAGCTGCGGATTGACCCGCATGACGTCGGAGCCGAGGCCGGCGCGGACGGGCAGGAAGGGCAGCCGGTTGGCGGCGGCGTGCAGGCCCCACATGAACATGGCCTCGTCGAGCTCGGTCAGGGTGAGGGCGCCGCTCTCGCGGGCGGCCCGGAAGTGCGGCTCCAGCGGGATCGAGTCGAGCGTGGCGAAGGGGGCCACGAGGTGGCGGATCCGGCCGGCGGCCGCGAGCAGGCCGACGTCGGGGCCGCCGTACGAGACCACGGTGAGATCGGTGATCTCGGAGCGGAGCAGTGCCCGCACCAGGGCCATCGGCTTGCGCCGGGAGCCCCACCCGCCGATGCCCAGGGTCATCCCGCTGCGCAGCCGCCCGACGACCTCCTCGGGCGTCATGCTCTTGTCGGCGGTGGCGGATCCGGTGCCGGTCATCGGGGGCCTGCCTCTCCGAAGGTGTCGCGGACCCGGTCGGCCACGCCGCTGAGGTTGGCCTCGAAGGTGAACCCCTGCTCGAAGCGGTAACTGCGGCGCACGTCCACCGGGTCGATGCCGTTGATGGCCGCCTTGGCCAGCCGCAGCAGGTACCCGTCCTTGCGCGCGATCTCGGCGGCGAGCGCGAGCGCGGCCGTGCGCAGCTCCGCCCGCGGCACCACCTGCCAGACCGAGCCGTGCGCGTGCAGCTCGGCGGCGGTGGCGGTGCGCGAGGTGTAGTACAGGGTGCGCATGAGGTGCTGCGGGACCAGCCGGGCCAGGTGGGTCGCGGCGCCGAGCGCGCCCCGGTCGAGCTCGGGCAGGCCGAAGACGGCGTCGTCGGAGGCGACGACCGCGTCCGCGTTGCCGGCGAGCCCGATCCCGCCGCCCAGGCAGAACCCGTGCACGGCCGCGACGACGGGCACCTCGCACTCGTACACGGCGGCGAAGGCCTCGTAGCAGCCGCGGTTGGCGCCGATCAGCCGGGAGTGGCCGGTGTCGCGCTGCATCTCCTTGATGTCGACGCCGGCGTTGAAGCCGCGGCCCTCGGCGGCCAGGACGACGCAGCGGTTCTCGGGATCGCGGCCGGCCGCGCGCAGGGCGTCGGCGAGCTCGTACCAGCCCTGGACGGGGAGGGCGTTGACGGGTGGGAAGTCGACTGTGACGAGTGCGATGCCCTTGCCGGGGTTCGAGGTGGAGACACCCATGACCGGATCAGCTACCTTTCCACCAAACGTTTGTTAGGTGAGGTTGTCAGGTGAGGAAGGTAGCAGTCCATGGAGCTCGACGGGAGGGTTCTCGACGGGAGGGTTGCCGTCGTCACCGGCGGGACGCGGGGCGTCGGAGCCGGCATCGCCCGCTCGTTCCTCCAGGCGGGCGCGGAGGTCGTCCTGTGCGCCCGCCGCCCGCCGCAGGAGCCGGTCGCTGCCGCCGGGCGCGAGGCCTCGTACCTCCCGGCCGACCTGCGCGACCCGGCCGCGGCCGAGGGCCTCTTCGAGTCGGTGGCCCGCCGCCACGGCCGGCTCGACTGCCTGGTCAACAACGCGGGCGGCACCCCGTACCGGCCGCTGGGGGAGGGCGGCGCCGAGCGGCACGCCCGGGTGGTCGAGCTGAACCTGCTGGCCCCGATGACCGCCTCGCTGGCGGCGTACCCGCTGCTGCGGGCGGCGCGCGGCTCGGTGGTGATGATCGGCAGCGTCAGCGGCACCCGGCCCTCGCCCGGCACGGCGGCCTACGGGGCGGCGAAGGCCGGACTGGAGCACCTCGCCCGCTCCATGGCGGTCGAGTGGGCGCCCGAGGTACGGGTGAACACGCTGGTGCTCGGCATGGTGCGGACCGAACTGGCGCACCTGCACTACGGGGACGAGCAGGGCATCACCGCGGTGGCGGCCACGGTCCCGCTCGGACGGCTGGCGGAGCCGGCCGACGTCGGAGCCGCGGCGGTGTTCCTGGCCTCGCAGCAGGCGCGGTACGTGAGCGGGGCGAGCCTGCTCGTGCACGGCGGCGGGGAGCGGCCGGCGTTCCTGGACGCGGCAACGGTCAACAAGGAGGCCTGAGATGGGCACGGACACGAACACGGGCACGGACACGGGCAGGGGTGCGGGTGGGGGCGAGGGGATGGCGCAGGGGCGGGTCGTCGCGGTGACGGGGGCCGGGCGGGGGCTCGGGCGGGCCCATGCGCTGGCGTTCGCGGCGGAGGGCGCGAAGGTCGTCGTCAACGACCTCGGGGTGGGCCTGGACGGGCTGCCCGGCCCGGACGGCCCGGCGGCGCAGGTCGTCGCGGAGATCCGCGCGCGGGGCGGGGAGGCGGTGGCGCACGGCGGGGACATCGCCACCGGGCAGGGGGCGGCCTCGCTGGTCGACTGCGCGATCAGCGCGTTCGGCCGGTTGGACACCCTGGTCAACAACGCGGGCTTCCTGCGCGACCGGATGCTCGTCAACCTCACGGAGGCCGACTGGGACGCCGTGCTCCGGGTCCACCTCAAGGGCCACTTCCTGCCCCTGAAGCACGCCGCCGAACACTGGCGCGCCGAGGCCAAGGCGGGCCGGCCGGTCGCGGCGCGCGTGGTGAACACCTCGTCGGGGGCGGGCCTGGCCGGCTCCGTCGGGCAGAGCTCCTACAGCGCGGCCAAGGCCGGCATCCTCGGGCTGACCCTGGTCGCGGCCGCCGAGCTGGGCCGGTACGGGGTGCAGGTCAACGCGATCGCCCCGGCGGCCCGGACGCGCATGACCGAGGAGGTGTTCGCGCAGACCATGGCGGCGCCGGGGGCGGGGGAGTTCGACGCGATGGCCCCGGAGAACGTGTCACCGCTGGTGGTGTGGCTCGGCAGCGGGGCCTCGGCCGGGGTCACGGGGCGGGTCTTCGAGGCGGAGGGCGGCCGGATCACCGTGATGGAGGGCTGGCAGCGCGGCCCCACCGCCGAACGGGGCGCCCGCTGGAGCCCGGCCGAGGCGGGGGAGGCGGCCGCGAAACTGCTCGCGGCGGCCAGGGCCCCGCACCCGGTGTACGGGGCGTCGTAGCCGCTCGCCGCGGCGGCCGGTGGCGGGGCCGGGCCCGGGGCGCCGGCCCCGGCCGGTCAGGGGGATTCGGCCAGGCGGGCCGCCGCGCGGAGCTGGCGGGTGTTCGAGCCGCGCAGGAAGCGGATCACCGTCTCCAGCTCCTCCGTGGTGAACTCCTCGCACAGTTCGGCGACCTCGCGCGCCCAGTCCTCGAACACCGGCCGGATCGCGTCGAGCCGCTCCGGCAGGGCCTCCACCAGCACCCGCCGCTTGTCCGTCGGGTGCTTGACCCGGCGGACGTAGCCCTTGCGCTCGAGCCGGTCGACCAGGCCCGTCACCGAGGCCGGGGCCAGCCCCGAGTACTCGGACAGCTCCTTCGCGGTCAGCGGCCCGCGCCGCTGCAGCAGGTCCAGCGTCTTGGTCTCCGTCGCGCTCAGGCCCTGCCGGGCCGCGGCCGCCTCGTGGAAGACGATCGTCGCCGCGCTCGTCTCCCGGCCCGTGCGGTTGAGCTCGGCCAGCACCTCGGCCCGGCGCTGGTTCTCCTTCTCGTCGCTCATGAGGACACCGTACCAACTCTTTAGTTCGCTCGAACGAAAGAGTTGCGATCAGCCCTGCCTCCATGCCAGTCTTTCGTTCGGACGAACGAAAGACTTTCCGCGAGGACGGCTGGAGGCCGCCATGACATCGACACCGACACCCACGTCGACACCGACACCGACACCGACATCGACACCGAGCCCTGCTCCTCATCCGCGCCGCTGGGCCGCGGCCGTCGTCATGATGGTCGCCGCCCTGATGGACCTGCTCGACGTGACGATCGTCAACGTCGCCATCCCCTCCATCGGCCGCGAGCTGCACGCCTCCGAAAGCGCCCTGCAGTGGCTCGTCTCCGCCTACCTCCTCGGCTTCGCCGCCACCCTGATCGTCTCCGGCCACCTCGGCGACCGCTACGGCCGCAAGACCCTCTTCCTCGCCGGAACCGCCGGCTTCGGCCTCGCGAGCCTCGGCTGCGGCATCGCCCACAGCCCCGGCCAGCTCATCGCCGCCCGCGCCGTGCAGGGCGTCATGGCCGCGCTGCTGATGCCGCAGGTCCTCGGCTCCTTCCGCACCCTCTTCCACGGCAAGGAGCGCGGCGCCGTCTTCGGGATGTACGGGGCCGTCGCCGGCTTCGCCTCCGCCGTCGGACTGCTGCTCGGCGGCCTGCTCACCGAAGCCGACCTGTTCGGCTGGGGCTGGCGCTCGGTCTTCCTCGTCAACGTGCCCGTCGCCATCGCCGCGCTCGCGGCCGGAGCCGTCCTCGTCCCCGCCACCCGCGATCGCGGCGCCGGCCGCCCCGACCTGCTCGGCAGCCTCGTCCTCGCGGGCGGCCTGATCGCGGTCGTGCTGCCGCTCGTGCAGGGCGAGGCGAACGGCTGGCCGCTGTGGGGCTGGCTGTGCCTGGCCGCCGGCGTCCTCGCCGTGGCCGGCCTCGGCGTGGTCGAGGCGCGCCGCCGCGGGGCCAGGGTGCCGCTGCTGCCCGCCCGCGCCTTCCGCCTCCCCGCCTTCTCCGTCGGCCTCGCCGTCCAACTGCTCTTCGCCGTCGGCATGCAGGGCTTCTTCCTCGTCTTCGCGATCTGGCTGCAGGGCAGCCAGCACTACACCCCGATGCAGGACGGCGTCCTCACCGTCGCCTTCTCGGCCGGCGGCTTCCTCACCGCGCCCGCCGCCGATGCGCTCGCGGTGCGCTTCGGCCGGCTCGTACTGGCCGCCGGGGCGCTGATGATGGCGGGCGGCTTCGCCGCGGTCTGGTACGCCGTCTGGTACGCCGTCCCCTCGGCCGGGGCTGTCGGGGCTGTCGGGGCTGTCGGGGCTGCCGGGGCCGCGGGGGTCGGCCCGGTCGGGGCCTGGCCGCTCGTGCCCGGTCTGCTCGTCGCGGGCGCAGGGCTCGGCTTCCTCGTCGTACCGCTGGTCAACGTCGTCCTGTCGGCCGTCCCCGCCGACATCGCGGGCGGTGCCTCCGGGATCTTCTCCACCGCCCAGCAGTTCGGCGGAGCCCTCGGTGCGGCCGTCATCGGCAGCGTCTTCTTCGGAGCCCTCGCCGACGGCGGACCCACCCACGCGCTGACCGCCGCGATGCCGTGGGTCTGCGCCGGGTTCCTGGTGTGCGCCCTGCTCTGCCTCGCGCTGCCGCGCACGGCCGTCTCGCCGGAAGGCGAAGCGGAGGCGGAAACGGAAGCGGTGGGGCAGCCCGCGGCGGCGTGACGCGCCCCCGGCCGCGAAACGGCCCCGGCCCCCTGGCGAGGGGTCGGGGCCGGCCCGGCATTCGTGCGATGGAGTATCACTACCCACGCCGGCCACCGCCTGAACCGCGCCCCCGCAACGAGTTGCGCCCCCGCGCCGGCAGGCCCCCCACCCGCTGCCGCCCGCCGCCCTGCGCGGCCTACGTGTCGCAGTCCAGGACCGTGCGGCACAGGCCGCAGCGGGCCCGCAGGGGTCCTGCCACCGGCAGGCGGAGCCGCTGTTCGCACACCGGGCAGCAGAAGCCCACCTGCAGTTGCCCGCCGCGGCGTTCGAAGCGGTATCCGGCTCCGGGGGCGGCGGTCCCGGCGGCGCGGTCGCGCAGGTAGCGGCGCCGCTCCGCACGGTCCGCGGCGGCGAGCGGCGCCCGGCGCAGGTCCCGCTCCGCGAGCGCGCGCCCGCGCACGTAGGCCTCGTACGCCTGCGGGCTGGTGAACCAGGCGGACAGGTCCTCCCCGAGCAGCAGCCCGCGCTTGCCGAGGACGTAGCCGAACTCCTCGGGGGTGAGGTAGCCGAGCTTCTGGCTGCCGAGGCGGTCCTCGCGGTAGGCGTCCAGGAGCAGCCAGCCGATGCCCAGGTAGGCGGCGGCGGTGTCGGTGAGGATCTCGTCGTCGGCGGTGAGGGGGAAGCGCAGGCCCAGCCGGTGCAGCAGGACGTGCGTGACCTCGTGGGCCAGGGCGGCCGCCAGATCGCGGCGGTGGGTGCGGAAGCGGTCGTTGACCTCGATGAAGTACTCCGGCCCCGCCGCCAGTTCGACGGTGGCCGCCTCCGGCATGGAGCGGAACGCGACCACCATCCGGGCGTCGGGCAGCCCCAGCGCGGCCACGACCGCCGAGGCCACGCGGTGCGCGCCGAGGTGGAGGTCGTCGGCGGCGGTGAAGGCGGCGTCGGCGGGGGAGAGGGGGACGGCGTAGGGGCGCAGCCCGTCGGCCGGCAGCCGCCGCAGCAGGGCGGGGATCGCGGCGCGGACGGTCGCGAGGTGCGGAAAGCCGTGCTCGACCGGGCCGGGCGCGGACGCGGCCCGCCTCATTGTGCACGCCCCTCGGTACCCGGCGCCCCAGGTTGTCCGAAAAGGCGTCCTTGAGCCCCCGCCGACCAAGGGTATGACATGTACAAGTCATTCACCCGATGACGCCGCACCGCCCAACCCCCCACGAAAGGCAGTGTGTTGACCATGTCCACCCTCGCCACCCTCCTCAAGCGCACCCTCGCCGTCGGCGCCGTCGCCCTCGCGGCCGTCAGCCTCCAGCCCGGCAGCGCCGGCGCAGCCCCCGCCCCCGTCGTCGGCGGCACGCGCGCCGCGCAGGGCGAGTTCCCCTTCATGGTCCGGCTCTCCATGGGCTGCGGCGGCGCCCTCTACACCCAGCAGATCGTCCTCACCGCCGCCCACTGCGTGAACGGCTCCGGCAACAACACCTCCATCACCGCCACCGCCGGAGTCGTCGACCTCAACAGCTCCAGCGCCATCAAGGTCAAGTCCACCAAGGTCCTCCAGGCCCCCGGCTACAACGGGCAGGGCAAGGACTGGGCCCTGATCAAGCTCGCCAAGCCGGTCAACCTGCCCACGCTCAAGATCGCGGACACCAAGGCCTACGACAACGGCACCTTCACCGTCGCCGGCTGGGGCGCCGCCCGCGAAGGCGGCAGCCAGCAGCGCTACCTGCTCAAGGCCACCGTCCCGTTCGTCTCCGACGCCGCCTGCCAGACCGCGTACGGCAGCTCCCTCGTCCCGGCCGAGGAGATATGCGCCGGGTACGACCAGGGCGGCGTCGACACCTGCCAGGGCGACTCCGGCGGCCCCATGTTCCGCCGCGACGACACCAACGCCTGGATCCAGGTCGGCATCGTCAGCTGGGGCGAAGGGTGCGCGCGGGCCGGCTACCCGGGCGTCTACACCGAGGTGTCCACCTTCGCCGCGGACATCAAGGCCGCCGCGGCCGGCCTCTGACCTGCCGCCCACGCCCTTCCGGTCCCCCGACGGTACGGGGCCGGAGGGGCCCGGCATCCGGCCCGCCCCCCGGCCCGGTGCCGGGCTCGCCGCCCCCTGCCCGAAGGTCCGGGCGGGGGCGGTGGTGCGGGGGCCCCGGGCCCCGCCGGGCAGCACGGCCCAGGCATCGTGATCACCACCTCCGACCTCGACGGGCACGTCGCGCGGCGCTCCACGGCGAAGCATCCGCCGCCACCCGGAAGGACGCCACCCCCGCGCCCCGGGTTGCCCGGCCCGCACCCCGGCCCGGGCTGCCGCGGCCCCGGCTGCCGCGGCCGGAAAACGTCCATGCCGTCTCACTGGACGACTGCCCCCACACCCGCCCCCGCCTGCCACGTAAGCTCAACCACCATGAACAACAGCCACCCCGACGCGCCCGACGAGAACGTCACCGCAGAGCTCGCCCGCCTGCGCGACAGCATCGACAACATCGACGCCGCCGTGGTCCACATGCTCGCCGAACGCTTCAAGTGCACCCAGCAGGTCGGCCACCTCAAGGCCAAGCACCACCTGCCCCCCGCCGACCCCAACCGCGAGGCCAGCCAGATCGCCCGCCTGCGCCAGCTCGCCGAGAACGCCAAGCTCGACCCGGCCTTCGCCGAGAAGCTCCTGAACTTCATCATCGCCGAAGTGATCAGGCACCACGAGACGATCGCTGCGCGCGAAGACGAAGACTAGGAAGACCCGAGGGCCCGGCCCGCCCTTCGGGCAGCATGGGCCCCATGTCCGCACTGACGCGCAACGAAGCGCACACCCGAGCCCGGCTCCTCGACGTCCACCGGTACACGGTCACCCTCGACCTCACCGGCGGCGACGACACCTTCGACTCCACCACCGTCATCCGGTTCGCCGCCCGCACCGCCGGCGACACCTTCGTGGAGCTGAAACCGGACGAACTGCGCTCCGCCCACCTCGACGGCCGGCCCCTCGACCCGGCCGCCCTCACCGGCAACCGCCTGGCCCTCACCGGCCTCACCGAGGGCCCCCACGAACTGCGCGTCGACACCCGCATGCGCTACTCCCGCACCGGCGAAGGCCTGCACCGCTTCACCGACCCCGCGGACGGCGAAACGTACGTCTACACCCAGATGTTCATGGACGACATCCAGCGCGTCTTCGCCGCCTTCGACCAGCCCGACCTCAAGGCCGTCTTCACCTTCACCGTCACCGCCCCCGCCCACTGGACCGTCCTCGCCAACGGCATCACCCGGCGCACCGGCACCCGCGACGGCGACGGCGCCGGCATCTGGACCTCGTCCCCCACCCCCGTCATCTCCACCTACCTCGCCGCCGTCGCCGCAGGCCCCTGGCACAGCATCCGCACCGAGCACGCCGGCCTCCCCTTCGGCATCCACTGCCGCAAGTCCCTCGCCCCCCACCTCGACGCCGACGCCGAGGAAATCCTCTCGATCACCACAGCCTGCTACGACCGCTACCACGAGAAGTTCACCGAGCCCTACCCCTTCGACTCCTACGACCAGGCCTTCGTCCCCGAGTTCAACGCCGGCGCCATGGAGAACCCGGGCCTGGTCACCTTCCGCGACGAGTTCGTCTTCCGCTCCGCCGTCACCGACTCCGAACGCCAGCGCCGCGGCATGGTCATCGCCCACGAGATGGCCCACATGTGGTTCGGCGACCTCGTCACCCTCCGCTGGTGGGACGACATCTGGCTCAACGAGTCCTTCGCCGAGTACATGGGCTACCAGACCCTCGCCGAAGCCACCCGCTTCACCGGCACCTGGACCGAATTCGGCATGGAGCGCAAGCCTTGGGGATACGACGCCGACCAGCGCCCCTCCACCCACCCCGTCGCCCCCGACGCCGACGCCGTCCCCGACACCGACAGCGCCCTGCTCAACTTCGACGGCATCTCCTACGCCAAGGGCGCCTCCGCCCTGCGCCAGCTCGTCGCCTGGCTCGGCGAGAAGGACTTCCTCGCCGGCATCAACACCCACTTCGAACGCCACAAGTTCGCCAACGCCTCCCTCGCCGACTTCGTCGACTCCCTCGCCGCCCACACCGACCGCGACGTCCACGCCTGGGCCGACGCCTGGCTGCGCACCACCGGCATCGACACCCTCACCCCCCGCATCGAGGAGAGCCACGGCGGCTGGACCCTCACCGTCGACCACCACGGCACCCGCCCCCACCACATCGCCGTCGGCCTCTACGACCGCGACCCCGACGGCACCCTCGCCGCGCGCGGCCCCCTCACCCTCGACGTCCCCTCCGACGAGGTCCTCTCCGCCGACGGCCCCCGCCCCGCCCTCCTCGTCCTCAACGACGGAGACCTCGGCTACGCCAAGGTCCGCCTCGACGACACCTCCGTCGAAACCGCCCTGCGCAACCTGTCCGCCATCCCCGACCCGCTCACCCGCGCCGTCGTCTGGAACTCCCTGCGCGACATGGTCCGCGACGGCGAACTCGAACCCGCCGCCTACCTCGCCACCGCCGAGGCCCACCTCCCCGACGAGCCCGACCTCGCCATCGTCCAAGGCGTCCTCGCCTTCGCCCGCCGCCACATCGCCGACCGCTACCTCGCCCCCGACGAGCGCACCGCCGCCCTCACCGCCCTCACCGCCACCGCCCGCGCCCTGCTGCGCCGCACCGAGGACGGCACCGACCCCGGCATGCGGCTCGCCGCCGTACGCGCCCTCATCGACAGCGCCACCCAGCCCGACACCCTCACCGCCTGGCTCGACGAGGACACCGTCCCCGGCGGCCCCGAACTCGACCCCGAGCTGCGCTGGCGCATCCTCGCCCGGCTCAGCGCGCTCGGCGCCGTCGGCGAGAGCGACATCGACGCCGCCCTGGCCGCCGACCCCAGCGCCACCGGCGAGGAAGGCGCCGCCCGCTGCCGCGCCGCCCTGCCCACCGCCGAGGCCAAGGCCGCCGCCTGGACCCGCCTGTTCCACGACGACAGCCTCTCCAACTACCTGTTCACCGCCACCGCCCAGGGCTTCTGGCAGCCCGAACAGGCCGACCTCGTACGGGACTACGTGCCCCGCTTCTACCCCGAGGCCACCGCCCTCGCCACCCGGCGCGGGCCGGCCATCGCCGAAGCCGCGGCGCGCCACGCGTTCCCCGTGCACGCCATCGATCCCGGGCACCTCGAAGCGGGCCGGGCCTGCCTCGCCGACCCCGACCTGACCCCGCGGCTCCGCCGCGGACTCGTCGACCAGCTGGACGACCTCGCCCGCGCCCTCCGCATCCGCACCCCGAACCACCCCACCACGGCCTGACCCGGCCGACCCCTGGCGCCGCCTGGCGCCGCCTGGCTGCCGCTGCGCGGAGCCGTTCCCCTCCCCGCCCCTTCCCGAAACCGGGCTCCGCCCGGACCGTTTCCGGGCGCTTCGCGCCCGGTGCGCTCAAACGCCGCGCGGGCTGAAATCAGCCCCGCCGGCGTTTGAGGCGCGGGGTCTGGGGCGGAGCCCCAGGCGGGGTGCGGGGCGCAGCTCCGCAGCGGGGGCCGGGGCCGCAGGCCACGGTTTCTGGGGGCACCTCCCAGCGGTAGCTGGGGGAGAAGGGGCGGGGAGGGGAAACGGCTCCGCGCAGCGGAACCACCGCACGCCGCGCCCCCCGACACCCCCGGACGACAACCCCGGAGGCGGTTACCCCATTCGGGGCGGATCGTTGTACCCGGCGGGTGCCCGGGCCGCCACCGCGGCCAACCACACCCCCCCGCCAGGTGCCCCGCACAACAGGGCCGGCCCCCGCCACCGACCCACCCCGAGGACACCATGACCGCGCCGCCCGGACCCCCGCCCCCACCCCGGCCCACAGCCCCGCCCACGGCCCCGCTCGCCGGCGGCCACACCGGCGCCGACGCCCTGCGCCCCCTCCTCGACACCGTCCTCGACGCCCTCGCCACCGGCGCCCGCGCCCGCGGCGGCCCGCTCCCCGCCGGCGGCCCCGACGCCGTCACCGCCCGCGTCGCCGCCGCGCTCGGCGACGTACTCCCCGCCCACGGCACCGGCGCACAGGACGCCCTGCGCACCCTCGTCCACGCCCTCGCCGAAGGCGCCGCCGACCCCGCCGAGCCGCTGTGCGCAGCCCACCTGCACGGCCCGCCCCTCGCCGTCGCCACCGCCGCCGACCTCGCCGCGAGCGCCCTCAACCCCTCGCTCGACTCCTGGGACCAGGCCCCCGCCGCCTCGGCGATCGAAACCCTCGTCACCCGCGCCCTGGCCGCCGAGTTCTACCCCGCCGCCGCCACCCCCGACGCCGTCGTCACCACCGGCGGCACCGAAGCCAACCAGCTCGCCGTCCTCCTCGCCCGCGAACGCCACGGCCCCGCCCTCACCGTCCTGCACGGCGAGAACGCCCACCACTCCGTCCCCCGCGCCGCCTGGCTCCTCGGACTGCCCGCCGCCACCGCCCTGCCCACCCCCGCCGGCGTCCTCGACCCCGCCCGCCTCGCCGACGCCCTCGCCGCCACCCCCGGCCCCGCCCTCGTCACCGCCACCGCCGGCACCACCGACGCCGGCCTCATCGACCCCCTCGACGCCATCGCCGACGTCTGCTCAGCCCACGGCGCCGACCTCCACATCGACGCCGCCTACGGCGGCCTCCTCGCCCTCAGCCCCCGCCACCGCCCCCGCCTGGCCGGCCTCCACCGCGCCCACTCCCTCACCATCGACCTGCACAAACTCGGCTGGCAGCCCGTCGCCGCAGGCCTCCTCGCCGTCCCCGACACCCGCCTGCTGGCCCCCCTCGCCCACCGGGCCGACTACCTCAACCCCGCCGACGACACCGAAGCGGGCCTCCCCGACCTCCTCGGCCGCTCCCTGCGCACCACCCGCCGCCCCGACGCCTTCAAGATCGCCGTCACCCTGCGCGCCCTCGGCCGCGACGGCCTCGCCCACCTCATCGACCGCACCTGCGACCTCGCCCACCACCTCGCCGCCCGCCTCGACGCCCACCCCGACTTCGAACTGCACGCCCCACCCACCCTCACCACCGTCCTCTTCCGCCCCACCCACGCCGACGACAAGACCCTCGCCGACCTGCGCCGCACCCTCCTGCACGCCGGCCGCGCCGTCCTCGGCCGCGCCACCGCCGACGGCCGCCTCTGGCTCAAGGCCACGCTCCTCAACCCCCACACCACCCCTCAGGACCTGGACACCCTCGTCACCCTCCTGGAAGGCAGCAACCGCCGATGACCGCGCCCCTCGATGCACCCCACGACCTCGTCGGAATCGGCATCGGCCCCTTCAACCTCTCCCTCGCCGCCCTCGCCCACGGCCTGCCCGCCCAGGGCGCAGGCGAACTCGACACCGCCTTCTACGACGAACGCCGCACGTTCCGCTGGCACCCCGGGCTCCTCATCGAGGGCACCACCCTCCAGGTCCCCTTCCTCGCCGACCTCGTCACCCTCGCCGACCCCGCCAGCCCCTGGAGCTTCCTCAACTACCTCAAGGACAAGGAACGCCTCTACCCCTTCTACTTCGCCCAGCAGTTCCACATCCAGCGCGCCGAGTACGACGCCTACTGCCGCTGGGTCGCCGACCGCCTCCCCGGACTCCACTTCGGCCACCAGGTCGACGCCGTCCGCTGGAACCACGAACACGACCTCTTCGAAGTCGACTTCACCCAGCTCGACCCCGGCGGCGAAGCCGAAGCCCTCGGCCGCACCCACACCCGCCACCTCGTCCTCGGCATCGGCACCGCCCCGTACGTGCCCGAACCCCTGCGCCCCCTCGTCGAGGCCCCCACCGTCCCCGTCATCCACTCCGCCGACTACCTCGACCACCGCGCCCGCATCGTCGGCGCCGACCACGTCACCGTCATCGGATCCGGCCAGTCCGGCGCGGAGATCTTCCTCGACCTCCTGCGCGCCCGCCCCGCCGGCCGCGAACGCCTCACCTGGCTCGCCCGCACCCCCTCCTTCGCCCCCATGGAGTACAGCAAGCTCGGCCTCGAGCACTTCACCCCCGACTACACCCGCTACTTCCACTCCCTGCCCGAGGCCGTCCGCGACCGGCTCATCCCCGCCCAATGGCAGCTCCACAAGGGCATCGACGCCGACACCATCGCCGCCATCCACCACGAGCTCTACGCCCGGACCCTCCACGGAGGCTGGCCCGACGCCGTCCTCACCCCCGGCGTCACCGTCCGCACCGCCGGCCGGGTCGCCACCACCAAGGTCGAACTCCACCTCGAACACGCCGAGCAGAGCGCCCGCTCCCGCCTCACCACCGACGCCGTCGTCCTCGCCACCGGCTACCGCGAACGCCCCCTCACCCAGCTCCTCGCCGGCCTCGACCCGTACGTGCGCAGGGACTCCTCCGGCCGCCCCCGCATCGACGAACGCCACCGCATGGTCCTCGACCCCAGCGTCAGCGGCAGCATCTTCGTCCAGAACGGCGAACGCCACACCCACGGCGTCGGCGCCCCCGACCTCGGGCTCGCCGCCTGGCGCAGCGCCGCCATCCTCAACACCCTCACCGCCAAGAACCCCTACCCCGAACCCACCCGCACCTCCTTCACCACCTTCGGCCTCGACCACCGCCAACCCGCCCGCCCCCGCCCCACCGTCGAACTCCGCCCCCTCGTCGACCACCCCTGAACACCCCGGACCCCCCCGCAACGCACGAGGGCGGGGCCCGCCCCAGCGGACCCCGCCCCCTCGCACCGCGAACCGACTAGAACACCGGCACGCCGGCCCGCGTCAGACGCCAGTCCACCGACGCGAACTGCGCCGGGTCGACCGTCCCCTTCGCCTTCACCCACTGGATGATCGTGTTGCGGATCTCGTCCGAGTTCGCCCACAGCTGCTTCGCCTGCGGCACGTGCGGGAACGCCCCGCCGCCCGACGCCCGGTAGTTGTTCACCGCCAGCACGAACCGCGCCGCCGGATCCACCGGCTTGCCCTGGAACGACAGCCCCGAGATCCGCGAACCCTTCGGCTGCGCGATGTCGATGTCGTACGACAGCCCGTACACCGCGTCGTAGTTGTAGTCCGGAGTCGCCTCCGCGTTCGTGATCTTCGCCGGATCCACCACCTCACCCGGAGCCGTCTGCACGAAGTACTTCGCCGAGTACTCCAGGTAGTCCTTCAGCTGCGCACCCGTCAGCAGCCGCGCCTCCAGCGTGTTCTCGAACGGGTACAGGCCCGCCGCATCCTTGATCGTCACCTGCCCCGCCGGAATCACCGCCGTCCGCGAAAAGCACGACGCCTGCGACAGCACCGGCAGCGCCGCCCACTCCGTACCGGCCAGCGCCCCCTTCACCGTCTCCGCCTGCACGTGGTTGATCAGATCGATGATCGCGACGTCCTTCACCGGCCCGTCCGCCGACGACATCGCCTGCGTGGAGGTGCCGATCACCTGGTTGACGTACGCCACCACCTTGCGGTGCTCGTCCGACAGCAGCCGCACGATCTTCGGGTCCTCGTCGACCGTGTTGGAGTTCAGCACCCGCGCCGCCACCTTCGCCACCGACCAGCGGCCCTTCTCCCACGTCAGCTCGAAGTCGAACAGCGTCAGCCGCTGCCCCCACTTCAGCGGCTCCGACAGCACCACGTCCTTGCCGGTCGCCTTGTTCTTCACCCGGTACTCCGGGATCTCCGTGTGCGCGTGCCCCACCAGGATCGCGTCGATCCCCGGCACCTGCTCCGCCACCAGACCCGCCGCGTTCTCGATGTACGGCAGCTGGTCACCGTACGACGACGTGCCGCTCGACCCCGAGTGCGCCGACACGATCACCACGTCCGCGCCCATCGACCGCAGCCGCGGCACGTACTTCGCCGCCTGCTCCTCCAACCCCGGGAACGTCATCTTCCCCTGGACGTTCGCCTTGTCCCAGATCGCGATGCCCGGGTTCGTCAGCCCCAGCACCGCCACCTTCACGTCCCGCCCGTGCGGCGTGCGCAGCCGGTGCATGCTGTACGGAGGGAACGCCGGCTGCAGCGTCTTCGCATCCAGCGCATTCGCGCCCAGCAGCGGGAAGCGGCACTGCTCCTGGAACTTGCGCAGCACCGGGATGCCGTAGTTGAACTCGTGGTTCCCGAGCGCCGCCGCGTCGTAGCCGATCGCGTTCATCGCCTGCGCCATCGGGTGCACCGGACCGCGCCGCGCCGTGATCGGGTCGACCTTCGCGTAGTAGTACGACAGCTGCGTGCCCTGGATGGTGTCACCCGCATCGATCAGGAGGGTGTTGCAGCGCCCCTTCTCCGCGCGCACCCGCTCCACCAACGTCGAGATCTTCGCCAGGCCGACGTCGTTGTGTGCCTTGTCGTCGAACTCCTTGTCCGTGAAGTAGTCCCAGTTGAAGACGTTCCCGTGCAGATCGGTCGTCCCCATCACCGTGAACGCGTACGTCCGCGGCGCCTTGGAACCGGTGCCGGAAGCAGAAGCGGCAGGTGCATCAGCCGCCGCGGCCGGGGTGGCCGCGGCCCCCGCCAGAGCCACGGCCGCGCCGGTGGCCGCCGTGGTGCCCAGAAACGTCCTGCGGTCGAACGCCATGTACATCTCCCCTGTTGAAGCCCGTTACAACGCGCGTAGATTCTGACTGATGGGTAACAAGCGGCAACACCCCCGCCAGGTTTCGAAACGATGACCACACCGCAGCGCACGGCAGTGCGACAGTGAATCCATGACCACCCAGGACGCACCCCACCAGCCCTACGGCACCCCCGAGGTCCCCCGCGTCGCCGTCCGCGGCGAGGCCCGGCTCGAAGTCGAACCCGAGATCGCCCGCATCGGCATCACCGTCAGCGCCCGCGGCACCGACCGGCGCACCGCCCTCGAAGACCTCACCCGCCGCAACACCACCGTCCTCGAACTCGTCAAGAGCTACGGCGAAGCCGTCGAGAAGCTCGAAACCGGCGCCTTCTCCATCACCCCCGAACTCACCCGCCACGGCCGCGCCGAACGCATCCGCGCCTACCACGGCCGCGTTCACGTCACCGCCGAACTCAGCGACTTCACCGCCCTCGGCGAACTCACCACCCGCCTCGCCGACCTCGAACTCACCAGCGTCGACGGCCCCTGGTGGGCCCTGCGCCCCACCTCGCCCGCCCACGGCGAGGCCCGCCGCCAGGCCGTCCTCGAAGCCGTCCAGCGCGCCCGCGAGTACGCCGCCGCCCTCGGCGCCGAACTCGCCGCCCTCGTCGAGCTCGCCGACGTCGGCGCCGAGAACGCCACCCCCTACGCCGCACGGTCCGCCGGCACCGGCATGCGCTCCATGGCCTTCGCCGGCGACGCGGAATCCGCCGCCCCGCCCCTCGACCTCGAACCGCAGCGGCAGACCGTTTTCGCCCAGGTCAACGCCCGCTTCACGATGACGCCGCCGCAGCTCTGAAACACCCGCGGGGGTGCTCATCAGAGCACCCCCGCGCACATTCAACAATTGTCAACAACCTTTTGCCCAAAGGTTGTTGAGTGGTCACCCGGAACCAATTACCTACCCAACAGTAGGGGCATACGCTCGCCCCATGCGCCGAGCAAAAATCGTATGTACCCTGGGCCCCGCCACCGACTCATACGACCAGATCAAAGCCCTGGTCGAAGCCGGAATGGACATCGCCCGCCTCAACCTCAGCCACGGCACCTACGCCGAACACGAGGAGCGCTACCAGCGCGTACGCAAGGCCTCCGACGAGACCGGCCGCAGCGTCGGCATCCTCGCCGACCTTCAAGGCCCGAAGATCCGCCTCGGCCGCTTCACCGAAGGCCCCGTACTCCTTGAACGCGGCGACACCTTCACCATCACCGTCGAAGACGTCCAAGGCGACCGCCACACCTGCGGCACCACCTACAAGGGACTCGCCGCCGACGTCACCACCGGCGAACGCATCCTCGTCGACGACGGCCGCGTCAGCCTCGAAGTCACCGCCGTCGACGGCCCCCGCGTCCACACCCGCGTCATCGAAGGCGGCATGGTCTCCGACCACAAGGGACTCAACCTCCCCGGAGTCGCCGTCTCCGTCCCCGCCCTCTCCGACAAGGACATCGACGACCTCCGCTGGGCCCTGCGCACCGGTGCCGACGTCATCGCCCTCTCCTTCGTCCGAAGCGGCCGCGACATCGAGGACGTCCACCGCATCATGGACGAGGAAGGCCGCCGCCTCCCCGTCATCGCAAAGGTCGAAAAGCCCCAGGCCGTCGAGAACATCGACGAAATCGTCGCCGCATTCGACGGCATCATGGTCGCCCGCGGCGACCTCGGCGTCGAAATGCCCCTCGAACAGGTCCCCATCGTCCAAAAGCGCGCCATCAAACTCGCCAAGCGCAACGCCAAACCGGTCATCGTCGCCACGCAGATGCTCGACTCGATGATCGAAAACTCCCGCCCCACCCGCGCCGAAGCCTCCGACGTCGCCAACGCCGTCATCGACGGCACCGACGCCGTCATGCTCTCCGGCGAAACCAGCGTCGGCAAATACCCCGTCGACACCGTCAAAACCATGTCCCGCATCGTCGAAGCCGCCGAAGAGGACATCCTCGCCAAGGGCCTCCCCCCGCTCACCGAACGCAGCAAACCCCGCACCCAGGGCGGAGCCGTCGCCCGCGCAGCCGCCGAAATGGGCGACTTCCTCGGCGCCAAATTCCTCGTCGCCTTCACCCAGAGCGGCGACACCGTCCGCCGACTCTCCCGCTACCGCTCACCCATCCCCCTCCTCGCCTTCACCCCCGACCCCGCCACCCGCTCCCAGCTCAACCTCACCTGGGGCGTGGAAACCTTCCTCGGACCCCACGTCGACTCCACCGACGCGATGGTCGCCCAGGTCGAGGAGGAACTCCTGCGGATCGGCCGCTGCGTACGCGGCGACGTCGTCGTCATCACCGCCGGCTCCCCGCCCGGAGTCACCGGCTCCACCAACCTCGTCCGCGTCCACCACATCGGCGACGCGGTCCGCTAGCCGGCCGCCCCACACCGCCCCACACCGCCCCCGCCCGGACCGCACACCGGCCGGGGGCGCCGTCGTGCACCGGACCGGAATACCTGCGTCACCACCTCGCCCCACGGCACAATCCAGGGAGCCGACAACGCAACACCCGCACCCCCCCCACCCCACTTGGAGCAGCCGGTGTCGTCGCACGAAGCGCAGGGCCAGGGACCTCAAGGACCGCAGGACTCCCGGGAAACCCCCATATCCCTCACGCCGCAACAAGCGGCCACCGGCGTCGTGATCACCGTCCCCCTTCCCGACGGCACCACCGCCACCCTCCGCATCCCGCCCGCCCGCAACGGCGACCTCGTCCGCGCCCGCATCGGCGACCGCGAAGTCCTCCTCCGCGTCCAGATCGCCGGCGCCCCCGCCCAGACCCCCGCGAAGACCAACCCCCTCGGATGCCTCCTCGGCTTGGCCATAGCCATCGCAGTCATCGCCGGCATCGTCGCCCTCAGCAACAACGACGACGACGACCACAAGCGCCCCATCGCCGTCCCCACCTTCTCCTACTCACCAGCCCCGCTCCCCTCCCTGAACCTCAACCTCGACCCCACCACCGCAGCCCCCGAACCCAGCCCCTACGACGAGGGCACCTGCCTCAACGGCAGCCTCCCCGACTCCACCACCGCCACCCGCGTCACCGGCGTGAAGGAAGTCCCCTGCTCCGCCTCGGACGCCCACTACCGCGTCATCCAGCGCTTCTCCTTCACCAAGGACATGAACCGCTGCAACACCAACCCGGACACCCAGTACGCCTTCTCCCACAGCTACACCCGCAACGGCGTCCCCATCAACGAATACGTCTACTGCCTGGTCGGCCTCGGCTCCTACGCCCGCCCCTGACCCTGAGCTCACACCAGCGACCGCGCCGGCCCCAACCGCACGAACGTCACGGCCGCATGCACCACCACCGCAACCGGCAGAGCGACGAACACCCCGTCCGGCATCGCACCGAGCACGGCCAGAAAGCAACACACCAGAACAGCCAGGAAAGTGGGCACTGCCGAAAGGAAGGCGATCCGCACCCGGACACGACGACTCACAGCACAACTCCTCAAACCCATCGGACAACAGTGGAAAGGACAAACCGGGCCCTCAGGCCCCCGCACTCCGGCGAACGAGATCCACATACGCGGCCAGCTCCCGCCACTCACCAGCCTCGGCACTGACCGGCTCCCCGGACATCGCAGCCGGATCCTCCTGCCAAGCACCCCGCACACCGGCCGCGATACCGGCATCCCCGCCCGTGAACAACACGCTCAGCTCATCCATACGGGCCACCAGCCGCCGCACCGCCGGATCCGCGGCAGGAGCCCCGGCCACCCGCAGCCGGTCCACCCGCCGGTACAGCTCGGGCCACTCCACCTCCATCAGGTAGTGCGCCGCATCCCCCAACCCGGCCGCCCGAGCCCGCAAAACCCCCACCTGATCGGGATCCAGATGCCGACGCAGCACGTCCTCCCGCTCCGGACCGGCACCACCGATCGCCCGCAACGCCTCGACCAGCGCATCCGCACTCGGAGCCTGGCCGGCCGACAACCGCTCGCCCAGCCCCACCAGCCGATCCCGCAACACCCCGAGCGCGGCAAGGGAAGCCTCGACGCTCGCCAGGTGATCACGAACTAGCCGCACCGGATCCACCCCCCTGTCGAGGCAGACGGAAATCGACTCCAGACCCAACCCCAGGCCGCGCAGCGCCAGCACCTGGTACAGCCGCACCAGATCCCCCTCGGAATACTCCCGATGCCCGCCCGCGGTGCGCCGGGACGGACTGAGCAGACCTATGGCGTCCCAATGGTGCAGCGTGCGGACGGTCAGACCGGAGGCCGCAGCGAGCGGCCCCACTCTCCAGGAGATGGATGCGTTCATGGATCCACCATGCATCCTGACGCCGCGTGAGGATCAAGTCAGTGCTTCGCCCCGACATGAAGGTCCATGAGGGCCACGCACCCCTTCCGCGCGACGGACACGTTGTACGGCTCCCCACCCCGAGCCAACACCGTCCACCGCACCCCCACCTTGGTCAGCGTGTCGGTACAGAGCCGCCGGATGTCCTCGGACGTGTTGGTGAAGAAGTACCGCGGGTACTCGTACCGCTTGCCGTTGCGGACGGTCCAGTTCGTGGTGCGGCAGCCGTCGGAATGTATGAGCCCCCGGATGAACTCCCAGGGGTGCGCGTCCACGACCTCCTGCTGCCATCCCTCCAGCACGATCCGCCGCTCGTTCTTCTTGCCCGGCCCGTGCTGAGGGAACAGGCATGTCCAGTGCTGCGTGTACGACTTGACCTCCACGCAGCCGCCGCGCTGCCTCCGGCTCACCCTCGGCATGGGCATCACGCGGCGCATGGCCTCCTCGGCGGCATCGATGAGGCCGGGCCACGCCGTTCCGCAGAAGACGGAGAGGTGGTGCTGCTTGTACTTGGAGATGATGTGGCCGTCGCCGAGGTAGAGGCCCAGCAGGTAGGCGTACGCGGCGCGGTCGAAGGCGCGGCCGGTGCACACGGGACAGTCCGTGGGCCGCACGTACGTCTCACCCCGACGCTTGCGGTCCTCGTGCCGCCACCAGCCCACGGTGCCGCGCGGCACCCCGAGCCGCTCGGCGACCTCGGCGTTCCCCATGCCGCCGCGTAACAGAAGAAGTGCGGATTCCCGCACGGAAGGATTGTGCTGCTCCATGTCATCACCGTGTGCCATGGTCGGTATCTCTGGGTAGCAAATGCCGAACATTCATGCGAATGAGGGCGTCCGCTTTCCCGCTCGCCACCCGGCTCTAGTACTTCGGTCCGATGTGAAGGTCCATGTGTGCGACAGATTCCTTGCGGGCGATGGAGATGTTCTGGCGATTGGCCTGCCGCCAGGCCACGCCGAGGCGGTCCAGGGTGGCGGTGAGCAGGGAGGTGATGTCGGCTGACTTGTTGGTGAAGAAGTAGCGCGGGTACTCGTACCGGCGAGGGGTCCCGCCGACCACCCGCGTGGTCCAGTTCGTGACGCGGCAGCCGTCGGAGTGGATCAGACCCCGCACGAACTCCCATGGGTGGGCCTCGACCAAGGCCTGCTGCCAGGGCTCCAGCCGGATGGTCCGCTCGTGCTTCTTGCCGGGGCCGTGCTGCGGGAACAGGCAGATCCAGTGACGCCCATAGCTGGTGACGGCCACGCAGCCGGTCCGCTGCAGCAGATAGACCGGGGCGTCCGGGCGCACGGCCAGCATGGCTGTGCGGCATTGTTCGATCAGCCCTGGCCAGGCGTCCGCGCACGCGATGCGGAGGTGATGGCCGCCGCGCGGATGGGGGCTGATGCAGCCGTCACCCAGATAAAGGCCCAGCAGGTAGGCGTAGGCGGCAGGGTCGGCGGGGCCGGAGCACGTGGCGGCTCTTGTCAGGCGGGGAAGCGGTTCGATGCGGGTTTGCCAGGCGCGGAGAGCGGATCGGGATATGCCGGTTTCGGTGCTCACCGAGTTCAGGCTGCGCCCCTGGGCGACGAGTGCGAGTGCCCGGCGACGAGTGGCCATGTCGTACATGTGCGCGACAATGACGCATATGGGTGGTGCAGGCGCTGGCATTTCGCTGCCGTTCCCCGAAACGAGGGAAGGTCACGCAAATTTCACGTGACCTTGAAAGCGAAGGAGAAGTACCCCGGGTCGGATTCGAACCGACGCTGTATGGGTTTTGAATCCATGGCCTCTACCGCTGGGCTACCGGGGCCCCTTCGAAACGAAGGATACCTAAGACCCTCCGTGTCACAAACATACAGGAGCTAGGTAGTCTCGTGGGAGCTTAACCGCCTTGCACCGAGGAGCATCCGTGACCGCCGAGCACGAGTCGACGCCCATGCCCGACGCCGACCAGTCGCACGTTCCGCCGCTGACGACCCGCGTCGTCATCGCCGAGGACGAGGCGCTCATCCGTCTCGACCTCAAAGAGATGCTCGAGGAGGAGGGCTACTCCGTGGTCGGCGAGGCCGGGGACGGGCAGACCGCCGTCGAGCTGGCCCGCGAGCACCGGCCCGACCTGGTGATCCTGGACGTGAAGATGCCCGTGCTCGACGGGATCTCCGCGGCCGAGAAGATCGCGGAGGAGTCCATCGCCCCGGTGCTGATGCTCACCGCGTTCTCGCAGCGCGACCTGGTCGAGCGGGCCCGGGACGCCGGGGCCATGGCGTACCTGGTGAAGCCGTTCAGCAAGAGCGACGTCGTGCCGGCCATCGAGATGGCCGTGTCCCGGTTCGCGGAGCTGCGGGCGCTGGAGAAGGAGGTCGCGGACCTCTCGCAGCGCCTGGAGACGCGCAAGCTGGTGGACCGGGCCAAGAGCATCCTGCAGACGCAGTACGGGCTGACGGAGCCGGCTGCGTTCCGCTGGATCCAGAAGACGTCGATGGACCGCCGCATGTCGATGCAGCAGGTCGCCGAGGCGGTCATCGAGGACGCCGAGGAGAAGAAGAACGCCGCCAAGGGGTAGTTTCCCCCGGCGCCCGAAACGCAGTGAGGCCCGCCACCGGGTTCGGTGGCGGGCCTCGTGGCGTTCGGGAGGGTCAGTCCTCGCCGAGGTAGGCCTTGCGGACGTCCTCGTTGTGGAGGAGGTCCTGGCCGGTGCCGGAGAGCACGATCTTGCCGATCTCCATCACGTGGGCCTGGTCGGCCAGGGAGAGCGCGGCCTGGGCGTTCTGCTCGACGAGCAGGATGGTCATGCCCGTGGACTTGAGCTCGGAGATCGTGGACATGATCTTCTGCATCATCAGCGGGGAGAGGCCCATGGAGGGCTCGTCCAGCATGAGCAGCTTGGGCTGGGACATGAGGGCCCGGCCCATGGCGAGCATCTGCTGCTCACCGCCCGAGAGGGTGCCGGCGGCCTGCTTGCGGCGTTCGCCCAGGATGGGGAACATCTCGTAGGCGCGCTGGATGTCCTTTTCGATGCCCTCCTTGTCGGTGCGCAGGAAGGCGCCGAGCTGGAGGTTTTCGGCGATCGTCAGCCGGGGGAAGATGTGGCGTCCCTCGGGGGAGTGGGCGAGGCCCAGGGAGACGATCTTGTGGGCGGGGACGGAGGCCAGGGGCTGTCCGTCGAAGGTGACGCTGCCCGAGCGGGGCTTGATGAGCCCCGAGAGGGTGCGCAGGGTGGTCGTCTTGCCGGCGCCGTTGGTGCCGACGAGGCAGACGATTTCGCCTTGGTTGACTTCGAAGGAGATTCCCTTGACGGCTTCGATCTTGCCGTAGGCGACCTTGAGGTCTTCGACCTTGAGCAGTGCGGTCACTTGGCCTCTCCGTCCGTGCTGGTGGTGCTGGTGGTGCCGGTGGTGCTGTCCGTGTCCGCGTCGGTTGCGGCCTCGGTCTCGGCTTCGGTTGCGGTGTCGGTGGTGTCCGACGTGTCCGCCTCCGCCTCCGCTTCGGCCTCGGTCTCCGCTTCGGCCTCGGCAGCCGGCTCGGCCTCCGCTTCGGTCTCCGCTTCGGCCTCGGCAGCCGGCTCGGCCTCCGCCTCCGCGGCCGGGGCGGCCTCGGCTGCGGCGTGCTGTTCGGCGGCCTCGACCTCGGCGACCTCGGCGGCGCCCGGGTCGCCCTCGAAGGGCTCGCCGAGGTAGGCGGCGATGACGCGCTCGTCGCCCTGGACCTCGGCTGCGGTGCCCTCGATGAGCTTCTCGCCCTGGACGAGGCAGGCGACGCGGTCGCAGAGGTTGAAGATGAAGCGCATGTCGTGCTCGATGACGAGGACGGCGATGCCCATGTCGCGGATGGCGAAGATGAGTTCTTCGGCAGCGCGGGTTTCCTGCGGGTTCATGCCGGCGGTGGGCTCGTCGAGGAGCAGGAGGCCGGGGTCGCTGGCGAGGGCGCGGGCGATCTCGAGCTTGCGCTGCTCGCCGTAGGGGAGGTTCTTCGCCAGGTGCTGGGCCTTGTGCTCCAGGCCGATGAACTCGAGGAGTTCCATGGCGCGGGCCTCGGAGGCGGCTTCGGCCTTCTTGAAGCCGGGCAGGCGCAGGAGGGCCGACCAGAGGCCTTCCTTGGTCCGGGTGTGGCGTCCGACGAGGACGTTCTCCAGGACCGTCATGTTGGAGAAGAGGCGGATGTTCTGGAAGGTGCGGGCGATGCCTGCCGTGGTGACGAGGTGGGGCTTGGGCGGCAGGACGGTGCCCTTGTAGCTGACGGTGCCCTCGGTGGGGACGTACAGGCCGGTGAGGCAGTTGAAGAAGGTGGTCTTGCCGGCGCCGTTGGGGCCGATGAGGCCGACGATCTCGCCGGAGTTGACCTGGAGGTCGACGCCCTTGACGGCGGTGAGGCCGCCGAAGCGCATGGTGACGCCCTTGGCTTCGAGGACGGTCTCGCCGGCCGGGGCGGCGGCGGGCGCGGTGGTGGTGTCGGTGGTGGTGGTCATGGCTGTTACGCACCCGCCTTGGCGGTGGCCAGGTCCGCGGGGGCCTGGTCAGCGGTGTCGTCGTGGTACTCCAGCTGCGCGCGCTTGTTGGCGATGAGGCCTTCGGGGCGGAAGCGCATCAGGATGATGAGGGCGATGCCGAAGCCGAGGAGCTGGTAGTCCTGGAGGAAGGACAGCTTGGCCGGGATCAGGAAGAGGAGTGCGGCGCCGAGGATGGGGCCGCGGATGGTTCCCATGCCGCCGAGGATGACGGCGGCGAGGAGGAAGGCCGAGTTCGGGGGCACGGGGCCGGCGAACTGGTACATCTCGGGGACGACGGTGTGCTGGACGTGGGCCTGCACGGTGCCGGCGAGGCCGGCGAGGGTGGCGCCGAGGGCGAAGGCGATGAGCTTGACGCGGAAGCCGTTGATGCCCATGGCGGTGGCGGCGGTCTCGTCCTCGCGGATGGCGACCCAGGCGCGGCCGATGCGGCTGTTGCCGGCGCGGCTGAAGACCAGGACGACGACGACCATGACCAGCAGCATCAGCAGGTAGTAGTTGGCGTAGGCGCCGACGGTGAGGCCGCCGATGGAGAGGGGTTCGGCGAAGTTCCACCCGAGGATGTTGAGGTCGGGGATGTTGGTGATGCCGTTGGGGCCGTTGGTGATCTGGGGGCCGGAGACGCCGTCGAGGTTGCCCATGGCGATGCGGAAGATCTCTCCGAAGCCGAGGGTGACGATGGCGAGGTAGTCGCCGCGCAGGCGCAGGGTCGGGGCGCCGATGATGACGCCGAAGACCAGCGAGGCGACGGCGCCGGTGAGGACGGCGGCCCAGAAGGGGAACTGCACGTGGAAGGCGGAGGAAGCGCTTCCGGAGACCAGGGCGGCGGTGTAGGCGCCGACGCCGAGGAAGGCGACGTAGCCGAGGTCGAGGAGGCCGGCGAGGCCGACGACGACGTTGAGGCCGAGGGCGACGGTCGCGAAGATCAGGATGTTGACCGCGATCAGCGTGTAGGTGTCGCCGCTCTGCTGGGTGAAGGGGAAGGCGACGGCTGCGGCGAAGGCGGCGATGACCGTGATCTGGCGGTTGTTCGCGGTGATCTCGGAGAGTCGCTGGGTGAGCCCGGACTTCATGAGGCCGAAGGAGGCGAAGGCGACGAGGATCAGGTACGCGGTGAAGAGCTGCGGTTCCTTGTCGTCGGTGCCGATGCCGAAGGTGACCACGTAGAGGCCGACGGCGAAGACGGCGACGATGATCAGGATTTCGGCCCAGGAGGACAGCTTCTTCGCGGGGGCGGCCTTGCGGGTGTCGTCGGGGAGCTTGTGCGCGGCGAGGGCCGGGACGAGGCTGCCGACGAGGGCGACGTAGGCGCCGGGTTCGAGGTGGACGAATCCGCCGAGGACCCAGGCGATGGCGAGGACCGTGTAGAGGGTGGTCGCGAAGGTGCCGAGGGAGAGGATCCAGATCGCCTTGCGCGAGCCGGCGGGGGTGAGCCAGCCGAGGCCCTTGATGCCGAGGGCGGAGAGCGCGTGCAGGGCGGTGAGGACGGCGCCGACCAGGGTGAGGAGCTGGAGCTGGGCGGGGTTGCCGTTGATGGTGAGGTTGCCGGGGAACTCGGTGGTCCAGGTCCAGGCGAGGAAGGTACTGACGACGGCGAGGAGGCTGCCGCCGATGACCGCGTAGAGCAGCGCGGTGCGGGAGGTGGCACCGGAGGCTTCGGCGTCGAGCGGGAGGGTGGCTTCGTTGGTCATGGTGGTCACGCCCTATCCGCGACGCGCTGTCCGAGGAGGCCTTGCGGCCGCACCAGGAGGACGACGATGAGGAGTACGAAGGCCCAGACGTTGGACCAGGCTCCGCCGCCGAGCTGCTGCATGCCGGGGATGTCTTCGATGTAGGCGATGGAGAGGGCTTCGGCGAGGCCGAGGACGACACCGCCGACCATGGCGCCGTAGATGTTGCCGATGCCGCCGAGGACCGCTGCGGTGAAGGCCTTGAGGCCGAGGATGAAGCCCATCTCGAAGTTGATCTGGCCCTTGTCGAGGCCGTAGGCGACGGCGGCGACGGCGGCGAACGCGGCACCGATGGCGAAGGCCATGACGATGATGCGGTCGGTGTTGATGCCCATCAGCTTCGCGGTGTCGGGGTCCTGCGCGGTGGCCTGCATGGCGCGGCCGCTGCGGCTCTTCTGGACGAATGCGCCGAGGGCGAGCATGCACAGGGGGGCCAGGACGAGGACGAAGGCGTCGGCGCGCTGGATGGAGAGGCTCGAGGTGATCTTGAAGGCTTCGCCGGTGAACTCGGGGAAGCTGACGGCCTTCTTGGCGTCGGGGTAGAAGCCCCAGACGAGCTGCTGAAGGACGATGGAGAGGCCGATCGCGGTGATGAGCGGGGCCAGTCGGGGGGCGTTGCGCAGGGGGCGGTACGCGAAGCGTTCCGCCGCGGTGGCGACGGCTACGGAGGCGATCGCGCCACCGATGATCATGAGCGGAATCGCCACCAACAGGGAGGTCCCGCTCGGGAGAACGGCGTAGGTGGAGACGGCGCCGAAGCCGCCGATCATGAAGATCTCGCCGTGGGCGAAGTTGATGAGCTGGACGATGCCGTAGACCATGGTGTACCCGATGGCTATGAGGCCATAAAGGGCACCGAGGGCAAGGCCGTTGGCCAGCTGTTGCGGCAGTTCGTGCACCGCAGGGCCTCCGATGTGCGTGTCGGATGTGAGTCCGCGCGAGGGCGCTGTTTGCGCCCTCGCGCGGCGTGGTTCATGTGGAGAGGTTCAGGCCGTGGGGGCCTGGGTTTTCGGGTGGTGCTGGGCGACTACTGGTTGAAGGTGTCGCTCTTGACGTCGATCCACTTGCCGCCCTCGACCTTGTAGACCGTGAGCTGCTTGTTGGTGGTGTCGCCGAACTCGTCGAAGGCGACCTTGCCGGTGACGCCGTTGAACGAGACCTTGCCGAGGGCCTCGACGACCTTGGCGCGGGCGTCGGAGGGGAGCTTGCCGTTGTTGGCGCTGACGACGGCCTTGACGGCCTGGATGACGGCCCAGCCGGCGTCGTAGGAGTAGCCGCCGTAGGCCGCGTAGGGGTCCTTGTAGCCGCCGGCCTTGTAGTCCTCGATGAACTTCTTGGCGGTGTCGAGCTTCTCGACGGGGTAGCCGATCGAGGTGGAGAGGTCGCCCTCGTTGGCCTCGCCGGAGGCGGTGATGAAGGCGGGGTCCTGGATGCCGTCGCCGCCCATGAGCGGGATGTTGGCGCCGGTCTTCTTGATCTGGTCGGCGAGGAGGCCGCCCTCGGGGTACTGGCCGCCGAAGTAGACGGAGTCGGCGCCGGAGGCCTTGACCTTGTCGGCGGTGGAGGAGAAGTCGGTCTCCTTCACGGTGACGTGGTCGGTGCCGACGACCTCGCCGCCGAGCTTCTTGAACTCGTCGGAGAAGATCGCGGCGAGGCCGGCGCCGTAGGTCTGCTTGTCGTCGACGACGAAGACCTTCTTCTTGCCGGCGTCCTTGAAGAGGTACTGGGCGGCGAACTTGCCCTGGACCACGTCGGTGGCGGCGGTGCGGAAGTAGGTCTTGAAGGGGCGCTTGGGCTCGCCCTTGCCCCAGTTGTCGCCCTGGCTGAGCGAGGGGTTGGTGTTGGCGGGGGAGACCTGGGCCAGGTTGGCGGCGGCGAAGACGCCCTGCATGGACTGGGAGACGCCGGAGTTGAGCGGGCCGACGACGCCGATGACGTCCTTGTTGCCGACGAGCTTGGTGGCGTTGGCCTGGCCGGAGGCGGGGACGGCCTGGTCGTCGAGGCCCTCGACCTTGAACTCGATGCCGGGGACCTCGTTGGTCTTGTTGGCCGTCTTCGCCGCGAGGTCGACGGAGTTCTTGATGCCCTGGCCGAGGGCCGAGAGCGAGCCGGTGAGGGGGGCGTCCACGCCGATGACGACGACGGTCTTGGAACCGTCGGCCTTGTCGCCGGTCTTCGCCTCGTCGCGCGATCCGCAAGCGGTGAGGGTCAGTGCTCCCGTGGTGATCACGGTGGTGAGGACGAGCAGAGAACGGTGTCGCACGTTTCTTCCTTTCCCTGGCGCGGCCCCCTCGTTGTCGAGGTGCCGATAGGTCGCCGGGCCGCACTGGGATTTCCACGGCCGTGCTGGGGGTTGCGCACTGTGGCGCGGTGACTGGCCGTGACTCTAGGCCGAGGTGGCGAGTGCGGGGAGCGGAGAAAGGAGGATGTGACTGTCTTGTTATGCCAAGGCCAAGAATGCCTGGTGGGAGTTCGGACAGATCGGGCGTTTGGCGACTTCGGTGAACGTCCGCATGGTGAGAATTCCCTGCTCCTCTAAGGGGCTTGGGGGCCTCATGGTGCTGTCATAGATCAAATCCGGCCGAATGTCGCAGCGCGTGTCCGAATCGATCCTCGGGGTGGCTTTCCGCGCCGGAAAAAGGGGATTCTGTAGGGCGTGGGCATTACTGACGGTAATGACGCTTCTTGATCCACTTCGCGCTATTGGATCTTGGGTGGGGCGTCGTGAGCGCCTGCGACCTGCGGCGGGGCCGTACGGCGGCCGGTGCCCGGAAGGCGGACACGGTGATCGGGATTCCGGTCACCCGGCCGGGCTCGGCAGCCGCCAGTTCTCCGAGCTCCACGTGGCCCCGTTCTGCTCGGCGCAGCGCTGCGCCACGAACCGGTCGACCAGCTCAAGTGCCTTGTCCAGTCCATGAGTTCGCTCCTCGGCGCGGCCTGCGGCGACGGCGTCCTCGTGGATCGCGTACTGCTCGTTCGACAGGCCCTTCTGCTCCCAGTCCAGGCCGGCCCACTTACTGCCCTTCAGGGTCTCTTTCGCCCAGTAGGCCACCAGACTCGTGCATATCCGGGCAGGCGAGGACGGGCCGGGTGCCGTTTCCCGGGGGGATTCGGTGGCGGGTGCGGTGCAGGCGGTGCCTGCGGACAGGGCGAATGCCGCGAGGAGGGCGGCGGCGCCGTAGCGGGTCGTGCGGGGTGGCTGCGTACCCATGTCCGGGACGGTAGGCCGTCACCTTCGGTGACACAACGGCCGGGACGGGAACGGGTGCGGACTGGCGGATTCCGGGCGGTTGCGTACGGGTCGGGGCGCGGCCGGGCAGCACCGCAGGCCCGGACCCTGCCCTCTGCGGGGGCGGGGTCCGGGCCTGCGGGGCCGGAGCCCGGGGCTCCGGGCAGGGTCAGGCGTCGGCGGCAGGGGCGGCCGCGCCGTCGCGCAGCAGGCAGGTCAGGCGGGCGCTGCAGACCCGGCGGCCCTGCTCGTCGGCGATGACGATCTCGTACGTGGCGGTGGAGCGGCCGCGGTGCACGGGCGTGGCCGTGCCGGTGACCAGGCCGGAGCGGACCCCGCGGTGGTGGGTGCAGTTGAGGTCCACGCCGACGGCGATCTTGTCGATGCCGCCGTGGAGCATCGCGCCGACCGAGCCGAGGGTCTCGGCGAGGACGGCGGAGGCCCCGCCGTGCAGCAGTCCGTAGGGCTGGGTGTTGCCCTCGACGGGCATGGTGCC
This sequence comes from Streptomyces sp. NPDC046876, assembly GCF_040645035.1. Lineage (NCBI taxonomy): Bacteria > Bacillati > Actinomycetota > Actinomycetes > Kitasatosporales > Streptomycetaceae > Streptomyces > Streptomyces sp. NPDC046876. The sequence goes on from NZ_JBEYXK010000001.1 coordinate 256,205, forward strand.
GACCACGCGGTCCGCGGAGGCCTCGAGGATGCGGATGTCCATCCGCTCGCCGAGGTGGCCCGCCGAGAACAGCGCGGGCAGGTCGATGCCCAGGGCTGCGTACTCGTCGAGGACCTCCTGCGGGAACTTCACAGCGTGCTGCTCGCCCATGGGCCGGCTCCGTTCGTCAACGCTCGTTAACCATCTTGTCCTGCCGTCGTTCTATCAGGCCGGTTCGAAGCGCACGACGACGGACTTGCTCGCAGGGGTGTTGCTGGTGTCCGCGGTGGAGTCGAGCGGGACCAGCACGTTCGTCTCGGGGTAGTAGGCGGCCGCGCAGCCTCGGGCGGTCGGGTAGTGCACGACGCGGAAGCCGGGGGCGCGCCGCTCGACGCCGTCCTTCCACTCGCCGACCAGGTCGGTGTACGCGCCGTCGGCGAGGCCGAGCAGGGCCGCGTCCTCGGGGTGGACCAGGACGACGCGGCGGCCGCCGGTGATCCCGCGGTAGCGGTCGTCGAGGCCGTAGATGGTGGTGTTGTACTGGTCGTGGCTGCGCAGGGTCTGCAGCAGCAGCCGGCCCTCGGGGAGCTCGGGGTACTCCACGGGCGCGGCGGTGAAGTTCGCCTTGCCGGTCTTCGTGGGGAAGCGGCGCTCGTCGCGCGGGGCGTGCGGGAGGCGGAAGCCCTCGGGGCGGGCGGCGCGGGCGTTGAAGTCCTCGAAGCCGGGGACGACGCGGGCGATCCGGTCGCGGATGGCGCCGTAGTCGCGCTCGAACTCCTCCCACGGGGTGGCGGAGGCGTCGCCGAGGACGGCGCGGGCCATGCGGGCCACGATCGCCGGCTCGGAGAGCAGGTGCGGGGAGGCGGGGGCGAGGTTGCCGCGGGAGGCGTGGACCATGCCCATGGAGTCCTCGACGGTGACGAACTGCCGGCCCGAGGCCTGGACGTCCTTGTCGGTGCGGCCCAGCGTCGGCAGGATCAGGGCGCGCCGGCCGGTGACCGCGTGGGAGCGGTTGAGCTTGGTGGAGACGTGCACCGTCAGGGAGGCGCGGCGGATCGCGGCCTCGGTGACCTCGGTGTCGGGGGTCGCGCCGACGAAGTTGCCGCCCATCGCGAAGAGGACCTTGGCCCTGCCGTCGCGCAGGGCCTCGATGGAGCGGACCACGTCGTAGCCGTGGTGGCGGGGCGAGGCGATGCCGAATTCCCGGTCCAGGGCGTCGAGGAAGGCGGGGGCGGGCCGCTCGAAGATGCCCATGGTGCGGTCGCCCTGGACGTTGGAGTGGCCGCGCACGGGGCAGACGCCGGCGCCGGGGCGGCCGATGTTGCCGCGCAGCAGGAGCAGGTTGACGACCTCGCGGATGGTGGCGACGCCGTGCTTGTGCTGGGTCAGGCCCATCGCCCAGCAGACGATGGTGCGCTTCGAGGCCAGGATCATGGCCAGGGCGCGCTCGATCTCGGGGCGGGTCAGGCCGGTGGCGGTGAGGGTCTCGTGCCAGTCGGCCTCGGCGGCGGCGGCGCGCAGCGCGTCGAAGCCGTGGGTGTGCTCGGCGATGAACTCCTCGTCGAGGGCGCCTTCGGTCTCGATGACCAGCTTGTTCAGGAGGCGGAAGAGGGCCTGGTCGCCGCCGATGCGGATCTGCAGGAACAGGTCGTTGAGGGCGGTGCCGCGGAGCATGCCGAGCGGGGTCTGCGGGTTCTTGAACCGCTCCATGCCGGCCTCGGGCAGCGGATTCACCGAGATGATCTTCGCTCCGCCCGCCTTGGCCTTCTCCAGGGCGGAGAGCATGCGCGGGTGGTTGGTGCCCGGGTTCTGCCCGGCGACGATGATCAGGTCGGCCTGGTGGAGGTCCTCCAGGGTGACGCTGCCCTTGCCGATGCCGATCGTCTCGTTCAGGGCCGAGCCCGAGGACTCGTGGCACATGTTGGAGCAGTCGGGCAGGTTGTTCGTGCCGAATTCGCGGGCGAAGAGCTGGAACAGGAACGCGGCCTCGTTGCTGGTGCGGCCCGAGGTGTAGAAGAGGGCCTCGTCGGGGGAGGCCAGGGCGCGCAGCTCCTCGGCGATGATCGCGAAGGCCCGCTCCCAGCTGACCGCCTCGTAGCGCTCGGCGCCCTCCGCCAGGTACACGGGCTGGGTGATGCGGCCCTGCTGGCCCAGCCAGTACCCGGAGCGCTCGGCCAGGTCCGCGACCGGGTGGGCGGCGAAGAACTCCGGGGTGACCCGGCGCAGCGTGGCCTCCTCGGCGACGGCCTTCGCGCCGTTCTCGCAGAACTCCGCGGTGTGGCGCTTGTCTCCCTCGGGCCAGGCGCAGCCGGGGCAGTCGAAGCCGTCCTTCTGGTTGACCTTGAGCAGGGTGCGGGCGGTGCGGGCCAGGCCCATCTGCGCCTGCGCGATCTGCAGGGTGTGCTTGATCGCGGGGAGGCCGGCGGCGGCGTGCTGCGGGGGTCCGACCTGCGGCGCGTCCTGGACGGGATCACCTGCGGGCGGCTTGGCGGCCATGTCGCTCCCCTTCGAGCAGTCGAGCAGTGCGCCGCGGCCCGGGGCCGCGGCGCATTCGCGTACGCGTCCGATCCTGTCACGCCCGGGCGACATCGCCGACTCCGGAATTGTCGGCGGGGCCGCCTAGGATCGGGGGCGTGGCAGAGAACGCATCGAAGAAGACCGACCAGACGACCGCAGCGGACCGCCCCCGCCTGATGCTCATGGACGGGCACTCCCTGGCGTACCGGGCGTTCTTCGCGCTGCCCGCGGAGAACTTCACCACGGCCTCCGGGCAGACGACGAACGCCATCTACGGCTTCGCGTCGATGCTCGCGAACACGCTGCGCGACGAGGCGCCCACGCACTTCGCGGTGGCGTTCGACGTCTCGCGCAAGACGTGGCGCTCGACGGAGTTCCCCGAGTACAAGGCGAACCGCTCCAAGGCCCCCGACGAGTTCAAGGGGCAGGTCGAGCTGATCGGCGAGCTCCTGGACGCGATGAACGTGCCGCGGTTCGCCGTCGACGGCTTCGAGGCCGACGACGTGATCGCGACGCTCGCCACGCAGGCGGAGGCGCTCGGCTTCGAGGTGCTGATCGTCACCGGAGACCGGGACTCCTTCCAGCTCGTCTCCGAGCACACCACCGTGCTGTACCCGACCAAGGGCGTCTCGGAGCTGACCCGCTTCACCCCGGAGAAGGTCGAGGAGAAGTACGGGCTGACCCCGCAGCAGTACCCGGACTTCGCGGCGCTGCGCGGCGACCCGTCCGACAACCTGCCCGGCATCCCGGGCGTGGGCGAGAAGACCGCCGCCAAGTGGATCACCCAGTTCGGGTCGTTCGCGCAGCTGGTGGAGCGCGCCGAGGAGGTCAAGGGCAAGGCCGGGCAGAACTTCCGCGACCACCTGGAGGCCGTGAAGCTCAACCGGGTCCTGACCGAGATGGTCAAGGACGTCGAGCTGCCGAAGACCCCGGCCGACCTGGCCCGCGCCCCCTACGACCGCTCCGCGCTGACCGGCGTGCTGGACGTGCTGGAGATCCGCAACGCCTCGCTGCGCGAGCGGCTCCTCGCGGTGGACCCGGGCGCGGAGCAGGAGCAGGCCCCCGCCCCGGCGGCCGGCGTCGAGCTCGACGGCACGGTGCTGGGTGCGGGCGAGCTCGCGCCGTGGCTGGAGAGCCACGCGGGCGGCCCCCTCGGCGTGTCCACCGTGGACAGCTGGGCGCTGGGCCAGGGCAATGTGAGCGAGGTCGCACTGGCCGCGGCCGGCGGCGCGGCCGCCTGGTTCGACCCGTCCGAGCTGGACGAGGCCGACGAGAAGGCCTTCGCCGCCTGGGCCGCCGACCCGGCCCGGCCCAAGACCGTGCACAACGCCAAGGGCCTCATGCGGGTCTTCCCCGAGCACGGCTGGAGCCTGGCCGGCGTCACCATGGACACCGCGCTCGCCGCTTACCTGGTCAAGCCGGGCCGCCGCTCCTTCGCCCTCGACGTGCTGTCGGTTGAGTACCTGGGCCGCGAGCTGCAGCCCCCGGCCGTCGACGGCCAGCTCGCCTTCGGCGCCGACGACAGCGCCGAGGCCGATGCGCTGATGGCGCAGGCCCGCGCCGTCCTCGACCTCGGCGAGGCCTTCACCGGCAAGCTGGCCGAGGTGGGCGCCGTCGAGCTGCTCCACGACATGGAGCTGCCGACGTCCGAGCTGCTGGCCCGGATGGAGCGGGCCGGCATCGGCGCCGACCGCGACCACCTGGAGGCCATGGAGCAGCAGTTCGCGGGCGCCGTGCAGCAGGCGGTGAAGGAGGCGCACGCGGCGGTGGGCCACGAGTTCAACCTCGGCTCGCCCAAGCAGCTCCAGGAGGTCTTCTTCGGCGAGCTGGACCTGCCGAAGACGAAGAAGACCAAGACCGGTTACACCACCGACGCCGACGCCCTGGCCTGGCTCGCCACGCAGACCGACCACGAACTGCCGGTGATCATGCTGCGGCACCGGGAGCAGGCCAAGCTGCGCGTCACCGTCGAGGGCCTGGTCAAGACGATCGCCGCCGACGGCCGGGTCCACACCAGCTTCAGCCAGACCGTCGCCGCGACCGGCCGCCTGTCCTCCACCGACCCCAACCTGCAGAACGTGCCGGTGCGCACCGACGAGGGCCGCGCCATCCGCCGCGGCTTCGTCGTCGGCGAGGGGTACGAGTCCCTGATGACGGCCGACTACAGCCAGATCGAGCTGCGCGTCATGGCCCACCTCTCCGAGGACGAGGGCCTGATCGAGGCCTTCGCCTCCGGCGAGGACCTGCACACCACCGTCGCTTCCCAGGTGTTCTCGGTGGAGCGCTCCGAGGTCGACGCCGAGATGCGCCGCAAGATCAAGGCCATGTCGTACGGGCTCGCGTACGGGCTCTCCGCCTTCGGCCTTGCCCAGCAGCTGGGCGTGGAGCCGGCCGAGGCGCGCGGCCTGATGGAGACCTTCTTCGAGCGGTTCGGCGGGGTCCGCGACTACCTCCAGCGCGTGGTCGACGAGGCCCGCGCCACCGGGTACACGGCCACGATCTTCGGCCGCCGCCGCTACCTGCCCGACCTCAACAGCGACAACCGCCAGCGCCGCGAGGCCGCCGAGCGGATGGCGCTGAACGCGCCGATCCAGGGCACCGCCGCCGACATCGTCAAGGTCGCCATGCTCCGCGTGGACAAGGCGATCGCCGACGCCGGCCTGGCCTCGCGGATGCTGCTCCAGGTCCACGACGAAATCGTCCTGGAGATCGCCCCCGGCGAGCGGGAGCGGGTGGAGGAGCTGGTCCGCCGCGAGATGGCCCATGCCGTCGAACTGCGGGCCCCGCTGGACGTCTCGGTGGGCGTCGGCCCCGACTGGGAGTCCGCGGCCCACTGACGGCCGTCTGCGACCCGACCCCCGTCGGCCCGGTTTCCGGGCCCGGCGGGGGTCGGTGCGTTGCGGAGCGGGGACGGGCGTGGCGGGCGTTTCTTACGGGGTGGGGACGGGCGTACGGGTCTCCTCGGGCGCCCGGTGGCCGGCGCCCCGGTGGCGGAGCCGGACCAGGACCCCGTACACCACCAGGGCCACGGCGAGACCGGCGCCCGCGCCGAAGCAGACGGTGGGGACGATGTCGAGCGGCGAGCGGATCCGGTCGTAGAAGGTGAAGAACCGCATCACCCGCAGCGTGGTCCCGACCGCCATGCCCGCCGCGAGCAGGACGGCCGCGTACAGGATCCCCGCACGCCCGAGCACCGGCACGGCCGAGGGCGCCGGCCGGCCGGGCTGCCGGCGCAGCGCGGTCACCGCGAACCAGAGCAGGAACCCGGCCGCCAGCGCCGACGACCCGTACTGCACGTACGTGTACAGCGGCAGGCCGAAGGCGATCGGCTCGCCCAGCCACGGCAGCGCGTTCGTCCCCCACCGGTCCATGTGCGTGAAGCTGTCCCACACCACGTGGGTCAGGGAGCCGGCCACAGCCGACAGGTAGAACCACAGCGCGAGCACGGCCGGCCGGCGCCGGCCGCCGCGCCAGCGCTCGCCGCGGACCAGGGCGTGGACGCGGCCTTGGTGCGCCCGCGGCACCAGCGCCACCAGCGGCTCGCGCAACAGTACCCAGCAGGCCGCCAGCGCGGCGGTCAGCACGGCGTCCGCGGTGAACACGCCGGCCAGGGAGTGCGTGAACGCCCCGTACCGCATGACGCCCGAGACCACGGCGTCCCCGAAGTAGAAGGTGTCCGGCGCGAACGAGCCGAGGACGAGCGCCGACGCGACCAGAGGACCGCGCGGCCGCCCGGACCGGCGGACCGCCGGCAGGACTGCGGCGGCATGGCTGAGAGTGAACGGCACGGCACCTCGCGGGGAACTCGGAGAGGATCGGAGGAAGTCGGGTCACACTTCCCTTACTTCGGGCCAATGCGCCCCGAACGGTCCCGACAGTATGCGCGAGCTGCACAGGACGTGGCGAAGTGGTGAAGCCCGGGCGCTGACCGGTGCAGGATGAAGGGAGCTGACGTAGGGTCACGCCGACGTCGAGGGGGAGGGGACCCGGCCCATGTCGGCTCGGATATCGAAGCGTGGCGTGCGTGCGCTCGCCAGGGGCGCGGCGACCGCCGTCGTGTCGGCGCTCGTGGCCGCCGCGCTGACCGCCTCTCAGGGCCCGTACCCCGACCGGATCGCCGCTGCCGGCGAGAGCGGCGCCGGCGCGCAGGCCGCCCCGGCCCCGGCGGGCGCGGCCGGCGGGGACGGTGCCTGGTCCGCGGAACTCCCGCCGCCGTCCGGCCCCGAGCCGTCCGCGACCCCGCTTCCCGACGGGGCCGGGGGCGAGCCGCCCGCCGCGGGCGCCGCCGCCGCCAACCAGCCCGTCGCCATGGGCGGGGCGGAAGGAGCGCAGGGGATCCCCGCGACCGTGCTGGCCGCGTACCGGCTGGCGGAGCAGCGGACCGGGCAGAGCGATCCGGGGTGCGGGCTGCGCTGGCAACTGCTCGCGGCGATCGGGAAGGTCGAGTCCGGGCACGCGGGCGGCGGCCGGGTCGACGCCGCGGGCACCACGCTGCAGCCGATCCTGGGCCCCGTCCTCAACGGCAACGGCTTCGCCGCCATCCGCGACACCGACGGCGGGGCCTACGACGGGGACGCGGTCTACGACCGGGCGGTCGGGCCCATGCAGTTCATCCCGTCCACCTGGGCGGCGTGGGGCCAGGACGCCGACGGCGACGGCCGCCGCAACCCGAACAACGTCCACGACGCGGCGCTCGCGGCCGGGCGCTACCTGTGCGCGGGCACCCGGGACCTCCGGGTCGGCGCGGACCTGGACCGAGCGGTGCTCTCGTACAACCGGTCCGCGGAATACCTGCGGACGGTGCGGTCCTGGTTCGCTTACTACCTCAAGGGCGCGCACGAGATCCCGGACGGCGCGGGCGCGGGCACCCCGGCGAAGCCGAGCCCGAAGCCGACTCCCACGTCGAAGCCGAGCCCGACGCCCACGCCGACGCCGACGCCTCCGCCGAGCCCGACGCCCACGCCTCCGCCGAGCCCGACGCCGACGCCGAGTCCCAAGCCGACGCCGACTCCTACGCCGACGCCTACGCCCACGCCGAAGCCGACGCCCACGTCGACCCCCAGCCCGAAGCCGACGGCCACACCGACGCCCAAGCCCAGTGGGAGCCCGAGCGCGAGCGCGAAGCCCGGCCCCGGCGCGGGGGTTGCGTCGCCGGCGCCCTCCGCATCCGTACGAACGCCGTAGGCGAACGGTTCTCATCTCGGCCGCGCATTGCTACGGTGCCTCCGCCCTGACGCTCCATCAGATCCAGGAGGTACCGGCATGCGCGCATTCGCCGCCGCCGCCATCGGGCTGGCCGCCGCGCTGGCCCTCGTCCTCGCCGCCACGGCGCTCGGGGCGCCCGAAGGCACGACCTCGCCCAAGCCGCTGCTCACCACCGCGCCCACCGCGCCCGGACAGGAGTAGGGGAGGCCCGGCCGTGCGACGCAGAGCGAGCCTCGTCCTCCTCGCCGCGGCGGTGTTCTGCGCGGCCCTCGCGCCGCTGCTGCGCTGGTACGCGTACCCGCGGCTCGCCAAGATCCCGCCGAACCAGTACCAGGAAGTGGTGCTGGAGGCCAAGGACGCCACCCTCCTCGACTACACCGGCGGCATGCAGCCGAAGAAGGTCGACAAGGTGACGATCATCCAGACCCTCAAGGGCAACGTCGAGGCGTCGAGGGAGATCGAGGCGAGCGCCGGCAAGGACGTGGTGGTGTGGGACACCCTGACCCATATCGTCGGCCCGGACGGGAAGATGGTCTCGCAGATCCCCGAGCGCTACATCTTCGACGCCCACACCCAGGCCCCGGTGCACGCCACCGGGGAGTCGGTGGACGGGGACCCGGTCCGGCGCGAGGGCATCGAGTTCAAGTGGCCGTTCTTCACCGAGCCGCGCGACTACCTCTACTTCGACGCGCAGACCCGCACCTCCGCGCCCATCCACTACGTCGGCCCGCGCCGCTTCAAGGGGATGGACGTCTACTACTACGAGCAGGACGTGCCCTGGACGAAGGTCTCCCTGCCGAAGAAGATGCCGATCGAGGGCATCGACCCGGCGACCTTCGAGCAGAGCACCGGCACCGGCCTCTGGTACCGGACCAAGGCGATGTTCTGGGTCGACCCGGTCACCGGCGCGCCCGTCAACGCCGAGCAGGTCATCGAGCAGGAGATGCGCGGCGGCATCGCGGCCGGGGCGCCGGAAGGGCGGCTGACCGTGTTCGCCGGGCACGTCAGGATGCGGGAGGACTACGGCCGGCACACCCTCGCGCTGGTGAAGTCCAACCGGACGAAGGTCCTCGCGCTGCACACGTACGCGCCCGCCGGGCTCGCGGCGGGCGGACTCGTCCTGCTCGGGCTGGCGCTGTGGCTGGAAGCCCGCGGCCGGCGCGGCCCTACCGCCTGAGGCGGGCGTTGGTGTGCCGGGTCGCCTCGGCCGTCGAAGGGTCCTCCGGCCAGGGGTGCTTGGGGTAGCGGCCGCGGAGCTCGGCGCGGACCGCGCGGTAGCCGCCCTGCCAGAAGGAGGCCAGGTCCGCGGTGACCGCGGTGGGGCGGCCCGCCGGTGACAGGAGGTGCACCAGTACGGGTACCCCCGCCACCCGCGGGGTCTCGGCCAGGCCGAACAGCTCCTGGAGCTTCACGGCGAGGACCGGCTGGTCCGCGGAGTAGTCCACCCGGATGCGGGAGCCGCTCGGCACCTCGATCCGCTCCGGGGCCAGCTCGTCGAGGCGGGCGGCCTCGCCGGTGGCCCAGGGCAGGAGGCGGCGCAGGGCCTGCCCGGCGTCGACCCGGGCGAGATCGGCGCGGCGGCGGGCGGTGGAGAGCTCCGGCTCCAGCCAGTCCTCCGGGCGGGAGAGCAGGGCCTCGTCGGAGACGTCCGGCCAGGGGGCGCCGAGGGTGCGGTGCAGGAAGGCGAGGCGCTCGCGCAGCGCCTCGGCCTCCGGGGACCAGCGCAGCAGCGCGGCCGGGCCCTCGGCCGCGAGGCCCTCCAGGAGGGCGGCGCGGACCAGGGCCGGGTCGGGGGAGGGGAGGGGGCGGGTGCGCAGGGGGATGGCGCCGAGGCGGTCCGCTGCGCGGGCCACGACGTCGCCCGCCTCCCAGTGGACCTCCTCCGCGGAGGTCCGCAGGTGCTCGGCCGCCGCCAGGGCCGTCTGCTCGTCGAGGACGGCGGCGAGCCGGATGCGGGCGTCGGCGGATCCGGCCCCTGGTGCGCGGTCGGCGACCGCGATGGCCAGCCAGGGGGCGTCCCCGAGCCGGGACCCCTCGCCCGGGCCGGCCCCCGTCCCGGAGGCCATGAGGTACTGGCCGGGCCCGCGGCGCCGCGCCACGCGCTCCGGGAACGCGAGCGCGGCGACGACCCCGGCGACGTGGTCGTCGGCCGGACCGTGCCGCCCGCCTTCGCCGGCCGGAGCCTGATGCTCCCCGCCCCGCCCTTCCTCCGTTCCCCGGACTCCGCCCGGCCCGGTTCCGGGGGCTCCGCCCCCGCACCCCCGCGCCTCAATCGCCGGCGGGGCTGGGTATGCGGAGCCCGGCCCGGTTTCGGGGGCTCCGCGCCCGGACCCCCGCGCCTCAATCGCCGGCGGGGCTGGGGGTGTCGGCGGGGCCGGGGGAGTCGGCGGGGTCGGCGGATTCAGCCCCTCCGGCGTTTGAGGAGCGGGGTCCGGGGCGGAGCCCCGGGGGTTCGGGCGCGCAGCGCCCGGCGGGCGGCGGCCGGGGTCGCAAGCCCCGGTTTCGGGAAGGGGCGGGGTGGGGGACGGCTCGGCGGCGGCCAGCGCCGCGGCGGCCAGCCGCCTGGCCTCCGCCCGCCAGCGCGCCGCATACGCGTCGCCCCCGCTCCGCGCCGCCCGCCACGCCGCGACGAGGTCGTCCCCGTACGCCCGCGGCGCCTCCTCGCTGAGCAGCGCCACCACCTCGGCGACCCGCCGCGCCACGCCGGCGGCCCCGTCACGGCCGGGCGCGCCGGAGCCGGCCGCCGGACGTTCGCCGGAGCCGGCCGGGCCGGCCGCCGGACGTTCGCCGGAGCCGGCCGGGCCGGCAGCCGTACGAGTGCCGGGGCCGGATATCTGCCGACCAGGGCCGGGCGCGCCGGCGCCGGCCGCATCGGCGGTCGCCGTCAGGGTGGACGGGCCGTCCAGGAGGGCCCGGGAGAGGCGGGGGTGGAGGCCCAGGCGGGACATCACGGTGCCGCGCGGCGTGACGCGCCCCGCCGCATCCACCGCGCCGATCGACGACAGCACCGACCGCGCCGCGGCCATCGCCCCCGCCGGCGGCGGATCCAGCAGCGCGAGCCCCGACGCATCGGGGTCGCCCCAGCAGGCGGCCTGCAGGGCGAACGCGGTCAGGTCCGCCAGCTTGATCTCGGGCGCCGGGAAGGCCGACAGGCGGCCGTGCTCGGCCTCGGCCCAGCAGCGGTACACCACCCCCGGCGCCTCCCGCCCGGCCCGCCCGGCCCGCTGCCGGGCGGCGGCCCGCGAGGCCCGCACGGTGGTCAGCGTGCCGAGCCCCCGCGCATGGTCGGTCCGCGGCTCCCGCGCGAGCCCGGAGTCCACCACGACCCGCACACCGGGCACGGTCAGGCTGGACTCGGCGACGGCCGTGGCGAGGATGACCCGCCGGCGGCCCGGGTGCGCGGGCGTGAGCGCGGCGTCCTGGACGGCGGCCGGGGCCCGCCCGTGGACCTGGAGGAGGTCGATGCCGGAACCGGCACCGGACAGCCCGGCGAGGAGGGCCGCGACCCGCGCGATCTCCCCCACGCCCGGCAGGAAGCACAGCACGTCCCCCTCCCGCTCGGCCAGCGCCCGCCGCACCACCGCGGCCACGTGCGCCAGCTGCGCCGGGTCCACGCGCATCCCGTGCGGCGGCCGCACGGGCCGGGCCGGCGGGGCCCAGACGGTCTCCACCGGGTACGACACCCCGGCGGCCTCGACCACCGGCGCCCCGCCGAGCAGCCCGGCCCAGCCTTCCGCGTCGGTGGTCGCCGAGGCCGCGACCAGCCGCAGCTCCGGCCGCAGGGTCTCCCGTACGTCCAGCAGGAAGGCCGCCACGGTGTCGGCGTCCAGATGCCGCTCGTGGCATTCGTCGAGGACGACCACGTCGACCCCGGCCAGCTCCTGGTCGCGCTGGAGCCGCTGCAGCAGCACACCGGTGGTGACGACCTCGACCACCGTGCGGGGCCCGGCCGTCCGCTCCCCGCGCACGGTGAAGCCGACCCGGCCGCCGACCTGCTCGCCCAGCAGCCACGCCATCCGGCGCGCCGCGGCCCGTGCGGCGATCCGCCGCGGCTCGGCGACCACGACCCGGCGGCGCGGGCCGTCGCCGACGAGCCCGGCGAGGACCAGCGGCACCAGCGTGGTCTTGCCGGTGCCGGGCGGGGCGCACAGCACGGCGGTGCCGCGGCCCGCCGGGCCGTCCAGCGCGGACAGCAGCGCGGGCACGGCCTCGCGTACGGGCAGGGCGTCCAGGGCGGCGGTGCGTACGGGCGGGGCGGCCACGGCTCAGACCCCGTCCGCCCGCTCGCACACGAAGATCGCGGTCCCGGGGATCAGGTGGCCGCGCAGCGGGGACCAGCCGCCCCACTCCTGGCGGTTCCAGGCGGGCCACTCCGGCTCGACCAGGTTGAGCAGCCGGAAGCCGCCGGCGACGACGTCGCGGACCCGGTCGCCGAGGGTGCGGTGGTGCTCCACGTACACGGCGCGCCCCTGCTCGTCCTGCTCGACGTACGGGGTCCGGTCGAAGTAGGAGGCGGAGACGGACAGCCCCTCGGGGCCGGGCTCGTCGGGGAAGGCCCAGCGGATCGGGTGGGTGACGGAGAAGACCCAGCGGCCGCCGGGCCGCAGCACCCGGTGGACCTCGCGCATGACGTTGACCGGGTCGGCGACGAAGGGGACGGCGCCGTACGCGGAGCAGGCGATGTCGAAGGAGCCGTCGCGGAAGGGCAGGCGCCCGGCGTCGGCCTCGACCAGCGGCACGGCGCCGCCGTCGATGCGCAGGGCGTGCTGGAGCTGGCGGTGGGAGAGGTCCAGGGCGACGGGGCGGGCGCCCCGGGCGGCGAGCCAGCGGGAGCACTGGGCGGCGCCGGCGCCGATCTCCAGGACGTCCTTGCCCTTGAGGGAGTCGGCCGGGCCGAGGAGGGCGGCGTCGGCCTCGTCCAGGCCCTCGGGGCCCCAGACGAAGCGGTCGTCGCCGAGGAAGGCGCCGTGCTCGCTCTGGTACTCGTCGGCGTTGCGGTCCCACCAGCCGCGGTTGGCCCGGCTGCTCTCCGCGTCGTCGGCGTCACGGCGCGTGGCCTCGGCGTCGTCCACGGCGCCGTCGGGTGTGTCGTACGCGTCTTCGGGGACGTAGTCCTCTTGGTTCATGGGGCCCGTCGTCGTAGTCTGCGGAAGAGGTCGGGAGGGCCATCGGGGTCCGCCCGCCCATGAATTGTGCCGGGTGTGCGGCGATCCGCCCGGGGTGTGCCCCTTCGCGCATTGACCCTGCCCGGCTGCCCCCGTATGCTACAAGTTGCGCTGCGAGCCTGTGCTCCTCAGACCTAGCAGGCTGCGCTTGCATCTGTTGATGTCCCCTCGGTTCTCGAGGCCCCTGCCGCTTTGGGCGGCTCCGGGCTTCTTTGGCTGTCCGGCTTCTTCGGCAGGTGCCGATAAGGGCTCCCGGCGTAGCAGTACCTACGACTTCATGTCCGTACCGGAGCCCTTTCCCACATGACGAGCAGCACCGAGACCACCGCCACCACTCCGCAGGTTGCGGTCAACGACATCGGTAACGAGGAAGCCTTCCTCGCCGCGATCGACGAGACGATCAAGTACTTCAACGACGGCGACATCGTCGACGGCGTCATCGTGAAGGTCGACCGGGACGAGGTCCTGCTCGACATCGGTTACAAGACCGAAGGCGTCATCCCGAGCCGCGAGCTCTCGATCAAGCACGACGTCGACCCGAACGAGGTCGTCAAGGTCGGCGACGAGATCGAGGCCCTGGTCCTCCAGAAGGAGGACAAGGAAGGCCGCCTGATCCTCTCGAAGAAGCGCGCCCAGTACGAGCGTGCCTGGGGCACCATCGAGAAGATCAAGGAAGAGGACGGCATCGTCACCGGTACCGTCATCGAGGTCGTCAAGGGTGGTCTCATCCTCGACATCGGCCTCCGCGGCTTCCTCCCGGCCTCCCTGGTCGAGATGCGCCGTGTCCGCGACCTGCAGCCCTACGTGGGCAAGGAGCTCGAGGCCAAGATCATCGAGCTGGACAAGAACCGCAACAACGTGGTCCTGTCCCGCCGTGCCTGGCTCGAGCAGACCCAGTCCGAGGTCCGCCAGACGTTCCTCACCACCCTGCAGAAGGGTCAGGTCCGCTCCGGCGTCGTCTCCTCGATCGTCAACTTCGGTGCCTTCGTGGACCTGGGTGGCGTCGACGGTCTGGTCCACGTCTCCGAGCTGTCCTGGAAGCACATCGACCACCCGTCCGAGGTCGTCGAGGTCGGCCAGGAGGTCACCGTCGAGGTCCTCGACGTCGACATGGACCGCGAGCGTGTCTCCCTGTCGCTGAAGGCGACGCAGGAGGACCCGTGGCAGCAGTTCGCCCGTACCCACCAGATCGGCCAGGTCGTTCCGGGTAAGGTCACCAAGCTGGTTCCGTTCGGTGCGTTCGTCCGCGTGGACGAGGGCATCGAGGGTCTGGTCCACATCTCCGAGCTGGCCGAGCGCCACGTGGAGATCCCGGAGCAGGTCGTCCAGGTCAACGACGAGATCTTCGTCAAGGTCATCGACATCGACCTCGAGCGTCGCCGGATCTCGCTGTCCCTCAAGCAGGCCAACGAGTCCTTCGGTGCCGACCCGGCGTCGGTCGAGTTCGACCCGACCCTGTACGGCATGGCCGCGTCCTACGACGACCAGGGCAACTACATCTACCCCGAGGGCTTCGACCCCGAGACCAACGACTGGCTCGAGGGCTACGAGACCCAGCGCGAGACCTGGGAGCGCCAGTACGCCGAGGCGCAGGTCCGCTTCGAGCAGCACCAGGCCCAGGTCATCAAGAGCCGCGAGGCCGACGAGGCCGCTGCTGCCGCGGGCGAGTCCGCCCCGGCCGCCGGCAACGCCGGTGCGGGCATCTCGGGTGGTTCCTACTCCTCGGAGTCGGACGAGACCTCGGGCGCCCTGGCCTCCGACGAGGCCCTGGCCGCGCTCCGCGAGAAGCTGGCCGGCGGCCAGAGCTGATCGCAGGACCGCAGCACCACTCGCACCCCGGTGTGAGCTGAGCTGAACGCAAGGCCCGTCCCCGCAAGGGGGCGGGCCTTGCTGCTGTTCGCGGTGCGCGGGTTTGCGGTCGCGGGTTCACGGTGTCGCGGGGTTTGCGGTGCGGGTTCACGGCGCTCGGACCGCGTTCCTGTGAATGCCGCCGAACGGGGAATGGCCCGGCCCCCTCGCACGTTCTTCGGAGAGATCGCGAGGAGGAGTGGTGACGGTGCTTGATCCACAGGGTTTGTACGAATGGGACGCCAAGGGCCTGGCGGTGGCGGACTTGGCGCTCGCCCAGGACTCGGCCGGGCTGGTCATGCTCTACCACTTCGAGGGGTACATCGACGCCGGTGAGACCGGAGAGCAGATCGTCGAGCGGCTCCTCGACACCCTGCCCCACCAGGTGGTGGCCCGCTTCGATGCGGACCGCCTCGTCGACTACCGGGCCCGGCGCCCCCTGCTGACCTTCCGGCGCGACCACTGGACCGAGTTCGAGGAGCCCCGCATCGAGGTCCGCCTCGTGCAGGACGCCACCGGCGCGCCGTTCCTGCTGCTGTCCGGCCCCGAGCCCGACGTGGAGTGGGAGCGCTTCGCCGTCGCCGTCCGGCAGATCGTCGAGCGCCTCGGCGTCCGCCTCTCCGTCAACTTCCACGGCATCCCCATGGGCGTCCCGCACACCCGCCCCGTGGGCATCACCCCGCACGGCAACCGCACCGACCTCATGCCGGGCCACCGCAGCCCGTTCGACGAGGCCCAGGTGCCCGGGAGCGCCGAGTCGCTCGTCGAGTTCCGCCTCGGCCAGGCCGGGCACGACGTGCTGGGCGTCGCGGCGCACGTACCGCACTACATCGCCCGCTCCCCGTACCCGGACGCGGCGCTGACCGTGCTGGAGGCGATCACGGCCGCGACCGGCCTGGTTCTGCCGGGCGTGGCGCACGCGCTGCGCACCGAGGCGCACCGCACCCAGACGGAGATCGACCGGCAGATCCGCGAGGGCGACGACGAACTCGTCTCCCTGGTCCAGGGCCTGGAGCACCAGTACGACGCGGCCGCCGGGGCCGAGACGCGCGGCAACATGATCGCCGAGCCGGCGGAGATCCCGTCCGCGGACGAGATCGGCCGGGAGTTCGAGCGGTTCCTCGCCGAGCGGGAGGGCGAGGGGTAGGTTCCCGGGCCCTTGGGTCCGCGGGTCCGGAGTTTCGGCCGGGGTGGCCTTGTGCCGCCCCGGCCGTACACGGTTGCGGGCGCAGGGTCTAGTCTGCTGGGCATGCTGAGGGTTGGCCTGACAGGCGGAATCGGTGCCGGCAAGAGCGAGGTCTCGCGGCTGCTGGCAGGGTACGGGGCGGTCGTCGTGGACTCCGACCGCATCGCGCGGGAGGTCGTGGAGCCCGGCACGCCTGGCCTGGCGGCCGTGGTGGAGGCCTTCGGGGAGTCCGTTCTGACCCCCGAGGGGACGCTCGACCGGCCCCGGCTGGGGTCGATCGTCTTCGCCGACCAGGACAGGCTGAAGACCCTCAACGCGATCGTGCACCCGCTGGTCCGGGCCCGGTCCGCCGAGCTGGAGGCCGCCGCCGGGGACGACGCGATCGTGGTGCACGACGTACCGCTGCTCGCCGAGAACGGCCTGGCGCCGCTGTACGACCTGGTCGTCGTGGTCGACGCGGCGCCGCAGACGCAGCTCGCCCGGCTGACCGCCCTGCGCGGGATGCCCGAGGAGGAGGCCCGGGCCCGGATGGCCGCACAGGCGACCCGCGAGCAGCGACTCGCCGTGGCCACCCTGGTGATTGACAACGACGGTCCCCTGGAGGCCCTGGAGCCCCAGGTGCGCACCGTGTGGAAGGAGCTCACCGCCCGGGCGGCCGCCGCTGCCGCGCAGGCCTGACGGGCCCGGCGGGTCGGGCCGGGGGCGGGACGGGGTGTACGCGGCAGGTGCCCTTGGGGCGGGTGCGGTGCATGCGCCCGGAGTGGCGGCCGCCGTGGAATAGCGATCCCGGGCCGGTGCGTTGAAAAGCGCCGGGAAAGGGAAGGAGCAGACCGTGTCCGACACCACGCCGCAGGCCTCGTCCTCCGGTGCGTCCCCGGCGACGCACGTCATCGACTTCCGTGCCGCAGAGCAGCTGCTGGCCGCGCGCGACCCCCACGGCGCACTCAAGCTGCTCGACTCGGTCATAGCCGCCCACCCCGAGAGCATGTCGGCCCGGCTGCTGCGCGCCCGGGCGTTCTTCGCCTCCGCCCAACTGCGCTCGGCGGCCGAGGAGTTCGAGCACATCCTCGAGCGGGAGCCGGACAACGCCTTCGCACACTTCGCGCTGGCCCGCACCCACGAGCGCGCCGGCCGGCCCGACCGGGCGCGCCGGCACTTCCGGCTCGCCGCGGCGCTCGATCCGCAGCCGGACTACGTCGCGGCCGCGCGCTTCGACGCGTAGGGCCGCTCCGGTGCGCGGGGCTGCTTCTTCGGTACCCGGGGTCGCGTCGGCGCCCGGCCCCGCGTCGGCGCCCGGCCTCGCTTCGGCGCCCGGCCCCGCTTCGGCGCCCGGCCCCGCTTCGGGGCGCGGGATCGCCCGGGGCGGTCAGCGGTGGGGCGGCTCGTACGGGGGGATGTCCGGGCCGGGCTGGTAGTGCGGGCCCTGGTGGATGTGGTGGAGCACCACGGCCAGGTCCACGGTCGCGATCACCGCGATCGCCCCGCAGGCCGCGGCCCACCCGGGGTGGTCCGTCAGGGAGAACAGCGCCGTGCCCAGGGCCGCCCACAGCAGCCCCCACAGACTCAGCCAGAACCGAAGCCGCAGCGCACTGCGGGCGGTCACCGGCTCGTTCCCGGAACGCATGGCCTCATCGCCTCACCGTGTCCAGCCCCTTCCTCCATGGTCCCACCGGCGGCCCGAAGCCCCGAATGCCCAGCTCAGCGTCGATGTCAGTGGCCGCGCCTAGACTCGGCGGAGGGACGCGAGGTCCCTGAGGAAGCCGGTGAGAGGCAGCGAAGGGGGCACGGTGACAGCACAGCCGTTGCAGCCGCCGCAGCACGCCCTCCCGCAGCACGCCCTGCTGCGGCATCCCGCCGTCTTCCTGCCCGACCCCGTCCCGCGCCGGGGCCGCATCGCCTTCTGGTCCGCGGAGCCCGAGCCCCTGCCCGAGGTGCCGGGCGGGACCGTGACGCGGATCGACGTGGTGCGCCCGTACGGCAGCGCGGGGCGCACCCGGACCGTCCCGGCCGTGACCTTGCCCGTCGGTGACGCCCTGGCGCTGCTCGCCCGCGCCCCGCACGGCGCCGCCGCGCATCCGGCCACCCGCGCCTGGGGCACCGCCGCCCTGCACGCGCTGGCCCTCGTCGCGCGCGGCCGCCTGCTGCCCGGGCTCACCGCCGAGGACGTCGACGCCTGGCGCGCCGGCCCCCTCGACCCCGACGACATCGTCCACCTGCGGGCCGTCGCCGCCGCCCTGCCGTACGAGGGGTACGCCACGCCGCTGCCCGGCCGGCGGCCGCTCCAGCTGCCCGAACCGGAGGCGCTGGTGCGGGCGTTCCTCGACGCCGTCGCCGACTGCCTGCCCCGTACGCCGGCCGCGCCCGTCGCCGCCGGGCTGCCGTTCGCCGCGCAAGAGCCGCAGCGGGTGCCGCAGATGCGCGACTGGGCCGCGCAGGTGGCATCCGGCGCCGATTCCGGCGTCGGGATCTCGCTGCGGCTGGACCTGTCCTCGTTCCGGCTCTTCGACGCGGACGGGGCCGACGGCAGGCCCGAGGACGGGGCCGAGAACGGGGCCGAGGACGGGGCCGGCGCCCCGGAGGAAGGGGTGGAGCTGCGGCGGGCCGGTGCCGCCGTCGTCCAGGTGCACAGCCTGGCCGATCCGACGCTGCTCACCGACGCCGCGCCGCTGTGGGCCGGCGCCGCCCCCGCCGGCTTCGGGCCGCGCGCCCGCATCGACGCCGTACTGGCCCTGCGCCGGGCCGCCCGTGTCTGGCCGCCGCTGCTGCGCCTGCTGGACCGGCCGGTCCCCGACGTCCTCGCCCTGTCCGACCCCGAGCTCGAAGACCTGCTGGGCACGGCCGCGCCCCGGCTGGCCGCCGCCGGGGTCCCCGTGCACTGGCCGCGCGAACTCGCCCGCAGCCTGTCCGCGACCGCCGTCGTCCGGTCCACCGCGCCGGGCTCGGCCACCGACGGCACCGCCTTCTTCGACGCCGACCACCTCTTCGCGTTCTCCTGGGAGCTCGCGCTCGGCGGCGACCGGCTGACCCCGGGCGAGATGGACGCGCTCGCCCTCGCCCACCGGCCCATCGTGCGGCTGCGCGACCAGTGGGTCCGCGTCGACCCCGAGTTGGTGCGCAAGGCCCGCAAGCGGGACCTGGGCCTGCTGGACCCGGTGGACGCGCTGGCCACCGTACTGACGGGCGCCGCAGAGATCGACGGAGAGCAGGTGGAGGCGGTCCCGGTCGGGGCGCTGGCCGCGCTGCGGGAGCGGCTGACCGGCGAGCTCGCCCCGCTGCCGCCGCCCGCCGCCCTCAAGGCCACCCTGCGCGACTACCAGGCCCGCGGCCTGGCCTGGCTGGACCTGATGACCTCGCTCGGCCTCGGCGGCTGCCTCGCCGACGACATGGGGCTGGGCAAGACCGTCACCCTGATCGCGCTCCACCTGCACCGCGACCGGCCCGAGCCGACGCTCGTCGTGTGCCCGGCCTCGCTGCTGGGCAACTGGCAGCGGGAGATCGAGAAGTTCGCGCCCGGCGTCCCGGTGCGCCGCTTCCACGGCGCCGACCGCAGCCTCGAGGGCCTCGCCGGGGGATTCGTGCTCACCACGTACGGGACGATGCGCGCCAGCGCCGCCCGGCTCGCCGCGCAGCCCTGGGGCATGGTCGTCGCCGACGAGGCGCAGCACGTCAAGAACCCCCACTCGGCGACCGCGAAGGCGCTGCGCACCATCCCGGCGCCGGCCCGGGTGGCGCTGACCGGCACCCCGGTGGAGAACAACCTCTCCGAGCTGTGGGCGCTGCTCGACTGGACCACGCCCGGACTGCTGGGCCCGCTGACCACCTTCCGGGCCCGCCACGCCCGCCCGGTGGAGCACCAGCAGGAGGAGGACGGGGGCAACGAGGCGGCGGTCGCCCGACTGGCGGCGCTCGTACGGCCGTTCCTGCTGCGGCGCAGGAAGTCCGACCCGGGCATCGCCCCGGAACTCCCCCCGAAGACGGAGACCGACCATCCGGTGGCCCTCACCCGCGAGCAGGCGTCGCTGTACCAGGCCGCGGTGGACGAGGCGATGGCCGTGATCGAGGGCAGCGAGGGCATCGCGCGGCGCGGGATGATCATGAAGCTGCTGGCGTCGCTGAAGCAGATATGCAACCACCCCGCGCAGTACCTGAAGGAGGAGCAGCCCCGGATCCCGCACCGCTCGGGCAAGCTCGCCCTGCTGGACGAGCTGCTGGACACGATCCTGGCGGAGGGCGGCTCTGTGCTGGTGTTCACCCAGTACGTGACGATGGCCCGGATCATCGAGCGGCACCTGTCGGCGCGGGGCATCTCGCACCAGTTCCTGCACGGCGGGACCCCGGTCGCGCGCCGCGAGGAGCTGGTGGACCGCTTCCAGTCCGGCGAGGTCCCGGTCTTCCTGCTGTCGCTGAAGGCCGCCGGGACCGGGCTGAACCTGACCCGGGCCGGGCATGTGATCCACTTCGACCGGTGGTGGAACCCGGCCGTGGAGGAGCAGGCCACCGACCGTGCGTACCGCATCGGCCAGGACCAGCCCGTCCAGGTCCACCGGATCATCGCCGAGGGCACCGTGGAGGACCGGATCGCCGAGCTGCTGGAGGCCAAGCGGGCGCTGGCCGAGGCCGTCCTCGGGTCGGGCGAGGCGGCGCTGACCGAGCTGACCGACCGCGAGCTCGCCGACCTCGTCTCCCTGCGGAGGCCCGCATGATCACCGCGCGGGACGACCGGCGCCGCACCTTCGAGACCGTGCCCGCCGGCGCGGAGGCCGCCAGCTGGTGGGGCCGGGCCTGGGTGTCGGCCCTGGAGGCCGCCGCCCGCGATGCGGCCCGGCTGGCGCGGGGGCGGGCGTACGCCGCCGAGGGGCACGTCGACGCGGTCACCGTCACCCCCGGCCGGCTCGTGGCCTACGTCCGGGGCAGCCGAGCCCGCCCGTACCGCACCGAACTGCTGCTGGCGCCCTTCGGCGACGCCGAGTGGGCCGAGCTGCTGGAGACCGTGGCCGGCGACCCGGCGGCGCTGGCCGCGCTGCTGGAGCGGGAGGTCCCGCAGGCGCTGGCCGGGACGGTCCTGCCCGGCCCGGGCGAGCTCGTCCCGCGCTGCTCCTGCCCCGATGTGGCCCGCCCGCCGTGCAAGCACGCCGCCGCCCTCTGCTACCGGGCGGCCCGCCTCCTCGACGAGGACCCGTTCCTGCTGCTGCTCCTGCGCGGCCGCGGCGAGCGGGAGCTCCTCGACGAGCTGACCCGCCGCAACGCCGCCCACGCCGCCCGGGAGCAGCCCGCAGCGCAGTCGACGCTCCCCGGAGTCCCGGCGCGCGCCGCGCTCGCCCGGCGCGTGCTGCCGCCGCTGCCCGCGCCGCTCCCGCCGCCCGCGGCCCCCGGGTTGCCGCCCGCCTGCCCGGCCGACCCCGGCGATCCGGGCGCCCCGGACCCGCTCGCCCTGGACCAGCTCGCCACCGATGCGGCGGCGCGCGCCTTCGCCCTGCTCACCACCGGCGAGGACGCCGTCGGCGGGCTCACCCTGTGGCAGGACGCCGTCCGGCTGGCCTCCGCGCACCACACGGCGGGCCTCACCGGCGCCGCCCGCGCGCTGTTCCGGGACCTGGCCCGGGCCACCGGCCGCACCACCACCGACCTGGCCCGGGCCGCGGCGGCCTGGCGGCAGGGCGGTTCGGCCGCGCTCGCCGCGCTGGAGGAGCCCTGGGACCCGCCGGCCGGGCCCTTCGACCGGGCCCGCCCCGCGCTGCTCGCCGCCGACCTCGGGCCCTTCCGCCCCGAGCGCAACCGGCTCACGGCGCGCACCCGGCAGCTCCGGCTCGGCCGTGACGGCCTCTGGTACGCCTACGAGTCCCGCCCGGACACCGAGGACTGGTGGCCCACCGGCACCCCGTCCCCGGACCCGGTCACCGCCCTGCGGGGCTGACGCCGGCCGCCCAGGCGTCCAGCGCGGCGAAGTCGCGGGCGCGCAGGCCGTGGCGGGGGTGGATGCGCAGCAGCAGGGCCGGCGCCGGGTGGTGGGCCTCGACCCAGGCCCGGTCGCGCGGGTTGATCATGTCGTCGACCCATGCGAAGGGGCGGCCCGCGGCCCAGTCGAGCAGCGTTCGGGTCTTCCAGGACAGCCCGTCGGGATCGCGGGCGAAGAGTTCCGGCCACTCGATGACGGGGAGGTCACCGGGGAGTCCGATGTGCGGGGCGATCAGGGTGTTGGCCTCGTGCATCCAGGTGGTGGCCCAGGCCAGCTCGAAGGGCAGCGCGCGGAGCCGGGCGCCGTGGGAGGGGTGCAGGAGGACCCGCACGCCCCGCCGCGCCGTGCGGGAACCGGGGGTGCGGTAGGACATCCAGACCGTGGGGTGCATCCGGTGGCTGGTGTATCCGCGCAGCCCGGCGAGGCGGGAGCGGAAGGGGTTGAGGGGGCCGTCCACGTCGAGGAGGAGCAGCGGGCGATCGGTCATGGAGGAGGCCCTACCCAGTACACGATGGAGTGAAATGCCTATCTGCTCTATAACCCGAATGGGCTTAACGCGTTGGTTCCGGTGCGGGTGCAGCACCCGTGAACTCCTCCGGAAAGCAGGGAAACTGATGCGTCACAGTCGCCGGAACGGCTTGATCGCGGCGGTGGTTGCGGGCGGTGGCCTCGCGGTCGCGGGTGTGGGCGGGTTCGCGTACGCCGATGCGGAAGCGGGCGGCACGGCCGAGCGGTCGCCGGGCCTGCTGTCCGGGAACCTGGTGCAGCTGCCGGTGCACGCGCCGGTGAACGTGTGCGGCAACACGGTGAGCGTCGCCGGGCTGCTCAACCCGGCCGCCGGGAACCGCTGTACGAACGAGGCGGGCGGGAGCGGCGCACCATCCGGGACGTCGTCGTCCCAGCCCGCCACACCGGGGTCGGCCCACGGGGGCGGTGCCCACGCGGGAGGAAGCGGAAAGGATTCGCCGGGGGTGCTGTCCGGCAACGGCATCCAGCTCCCGGTCGACCTCCCGGTCAACATCAGCGGCAACGCGGTGAGCGTCGTCGGGGTCGGCAACGGCGCCTCCGGCAACACCTCGGTCAACGGCGAGACCCCCGGCACCGCCAAGCCGCCGCAGCAGCCGGTCCGGCCCCCGGCCACCCAGCCCCCGGCCACCCAGCGCCCGGTGACCCCGCCCGCCCCGCAGCAGCCCGGTCCCGCCCTCGCCCACACCGGCGCCGAGGGCCTCGGCTACCTGCTGCCCGGCAGCGGCGCCCTCCTCCTCGGCGGTGTCCTCCTCTACCGCCGCTTCCGCACCCAGTAGCCGCGCCACGGGGCAGTGGCGCCGGCCCGGCACGCCCAACCCGCCCCGCTCAGGCCGCCGCTGCGGCTCCCGTCTCCGGCCCGCGCCCGTGTCCCCGCCCGGGCTCGGATTCCGGCTCGGGGCCGGGCCCGGGCTCCGGGTCCGCGGGCGGCGGGGGCAGGCGCCAGGCGTCGAGGATGGCGTCGATGCGGGGCGCCAGGCGGGCCCGGGCCGCGAACCGCGGGACGCCCGACATCAGCAGCGCGTCGTACTCGGTGTCGGTGTGCCGTACCGCCGCCCGGACCGCCACCGAGACCGCTGCCTCGTCCAGCGCCCGGCCGGCCGCCGTGCGCCCCACCCGGCCGCTGCCGCGGACCGAGGCGTGCGCGGCGATGGCCCGGGCCCGCTCCGGCGGGCAGCCGGGGAAGAGCCTGCGTATCTCCGCGGCGAAGGCCGCCGTGAACCGGACGTCCTGCGCCGTGCGGCGCAGGCGGTCCCGCTCCCGCCGGCGCGCCCGCGCCTCGGCGTCCGCGAGACAGGCCCGCTCCGCCCGCGCCAGGGCGGGCTCCTCCACCAGGAGGCCCTGGCGCTCGTAGCGGCGGCGGCGCCGGTTGAAGCGGACGACGACCGCGGACAGCGAACTGGCCTCGCGCGCCCGCCGGGTGAGGGCCGCGTCCCCGCGCGGCAGGTAGACCAGATGCCCCAGGTCTGCGCAGTCCAGGCAGCGCGGAACCCCGGCCTCGCGCACCAGGTGCCGCAGCGGGCCCCGACGGCACCGGGCGCAGTGGATCTGCTTCACCGACTCGAAGACGACCAGGCTCATGACGTGGTGATACCGCTGTCCGGCCCCTTTATCACCTTTCCGGCGCCGGCGCCTGACGTTCCGCCAACTCTCCCTCGATGTCCGGATGTCCTCCTACCGTGACTGCGGGGGCTGCGGTATGGCCGTGGCGCCCGTGACGAAGGGGGAAGACATGGGTGGACGGCAGGCCGTGACGGCGACGGCGCATCCTCCGATACCCGCGCCGGCCGATGCCGCCGCACACCTCGCGGGCCGCGAGGTGGTCATCGAGCCCGGCGGCAGCACCGGCTGGCACTACCACCGCGTCCCGCTCATCGCCCTGGTCAAGTCCGGGACGCTGACCCGCATCCTGCACGACCGCACGGTGGTCGTGCACCCGCCCGGCAGCAGCTTCGTCGAACCCGCAGGCCTGCACCACGTCCACCTCGGCCGCAACCTCGGCACCGTCCCCGTCGTGCTCTACGTGACCAGCACGCTCGCCGAAGGCGAACCGTTCTCCCTGCCCGCCGGCCCTCCGCCCCCCGGACCCCGGCCCGCTCAGACCAGGCGGCGTATCTCCCCGCGCACCCGGTAGAACCCGCCGGACGCCGCATGCAGCCCGTCCACCACGTACCGGGCGCCCGGCTCCCGGATCCCCCGCGGGAACTGCACGTTCCACGAGGGCTCGAAGCCGCCCGAGACCACCTGCACCCGCAGCCGGCCTCCCTGCTGCACGCACTCCACGACCACGCCGTCCGCCGGGGCCGCGGCCACCGAGACGCTCGCCACCGCCGCTGCCGACGCCGCCGGCCGGGCCACCGGCAGGGCCGCCGCGGACTTCACGTCCACCGCGACCGGCACCGTGCCCTGCTGGGCCGCGGCGATCGCCGCCTCGCTCGCGTCCACGCACACCAGCGAGCCGTCCGTGGTCACCAGGTACAGCCGCTCGTCCAGATACTGCATCGACAAGGCGGAACCGCTGCCCGTGCCGAGCTTCCACAGCCGGGTCCCGTCCGCGGCGAAGCAGTACACCGACGAGGAGGAGTCGCCGGCGAAGACGTGCTGCCCGTCCGGCGAGGTCGCGCACGCGTACACCGCCGCATCGCAGCGGTACGTGGCCTCGATCGCGCCGGTCCCCTTCGCCAGCCGCTGCACCGCGTTGCGCCCCGTGCCGGCGAAGACCGCATCGGCCTCCTGCCAGCCGAACAGCACCCCGCCGCTGGTCGCGGTGTGCCACAACTCCCCGCTGCCGTCCGGGGCGTACGCCGTCACCCCGTGCGTGTGGCCGTGGTAGACCGCGTCCTCGTCCGCCCGTACCATCCACGCGTTCGAGCCGGCGGACCTGCGCGACCACTGGAACTCGTCCTCGTGGTCGATGACCGTCAGACCCCCGCGCGCATCCGACACGTTGAGCACGCCCTCCCGGATGTCCAGCCAGAAGATGTCCACGTCCTCTGCGATGTCGTACGCCTTGAACGGGACCTTCGCCGACAGGTCGTACACGGCGCCGTCGTCACAGCCCGCATAGATCCAGAACTCGTCCGCGACCAGGCACTTCACCCCGTCCGGCAGCGAGTACCGGGCCAGCACCTCGCCGCCGTGGCTCAACGTGTACACATCGCCCGCCTGGTTGCCGACCCAGGCGCGCTCCTCGTCCACATGGATCCCGAACGCCGCAGCGCCCGTGCGGAACCGCCACAGCACCGGGGCCACCGCGCGCGCCGTCGACGGCGCGGACGCCACCTGCCGGCGCGTCACCGGCCGCGCCGCGCGCTGCCCCTGCACCGCCGGCGCGTACCCCTTGCGGACCTTCTCGCCGATCTTCTTGGCGGCGGCCGCCCGCGCCTTCTCGGCGCTCGCGAAGGACGAGCTCTGCACCTGGCCGCCCGCGCCGATGCGCCCGTACCGCACGGTCACGGCCGTGCCGTCCACGGTCACCTCGTAGAACTTGTGCGCCCCGCCGCCGTCCTGCGACAGCTCCAGATACGTCGTCTCGCGAGCCATGACAGACCCCTCCCCAAGGCCGGGCCCGACGGCTCTCTCCCGCCGGTGATCCCTCGTGAAAAACGCTACGGGCGACCACTGACAATGGGCCCGTGCACCTCGAAGCGATCACCTGGCAGCGGATGGCCGAGCGGCTCGCAGGCCATCTGGACGACCACAGGCCCGACCCCGCGGAGCCGGCCTGGCAGCGCGTCGGCATCGACGGCGCGCCGGCCGCCGACACCGGCACGCTCGCCGGACTGCTCGCCGACGCCCTGCGGCTGAACGGGCGCACCGCGCTGGTCGTCCCGACCGACGGGTTCCTGCGCCCGGCCTCCCTGCGCTACGAGTTCGGCCGCCAGGACGTGGAGAGCTACCTCGGCGGCTGGTACGACACGGCCGCCCTGTGGCGGGAGGTGTTCGGCCCGACCGACCCCGGCGGCACCGGCCGCGTCCTGCCCGACCTGTGGGACCCGGTGACCGACCGGGCCACCCGCAGCCCGTACACCGAACTCCCGCCGGGCGCCGTCGTGATCGTCCACGGCCCGCTGCTGCTGGGCCGCTGGTTCCCCTTCGACCTCAGCGTCCACATCCGGCTCTCTGCCGGAGCGCTGCGGCGCCGCACGGAGGAGTCCGCCCGCTGGACCCTGCCCGCCTTCGCCCGCTACGAGGCCGAGACCGACCCCGCGGGGCTCGCCGACGCCGTCGTCAGGGCCGACGACCCGCGCCATCCCGCCTGGACGGGTCTCGCCGGCTGACCTCGCGCGCCCCGGTCCGGGCACGGACGTCAGGAATCCGCAACGAAGCGGTCCCGGCCGGGTGCCGATCGGGATCCGGCCATCGCCCCGGCCCGGGACCGGACCCTACGGTGCTGTCACGCTTCGACGGCGGCCACCCGGTGGCGCCCCGGCAGAGGGAGAGACGGCGATGGGAAGACGGTCGAGGGGGACGGCGCTCGCCGCGCTGGCCCTGGGCGGGGCCCTGACCCTGGCAGCCTGCAACGGGGACACCGGCGGGGGAGCCGCCGGCCCGGCCCCCGGCACCACCCCGGCCACGTCTCCCGCCGCGTCCGCGGCCCCGCCCGGCGGTCCGCTGCCCCCGGCGCCCGCGAAGGCCACGCCGAAGCCGACCGCTTCCACCACCGCCACCCCCGCCGGAAAGCCGAAGCCGCCGGCCCCCGCCCCCACGTGCAACCACAAGATGCCGATCTCGCCGGACGAGATCGCCGTCTACCGCTACACCCCCGAGGGCGGCGCCCACAGCCTGATCGTCAGGCACGGCAACTGGGGCTGCCCCGGACCGGGCGGGGCCGCCCCCTTCGTGACGGTCGGCGAGGAGACCTTCATCTCCGTCAACGAGGACGCCAAGATCAGCGCCCTCACCCCGATCGTCGCCGGCACGGTGAGCAAGCCGATCACCATCAACGAGCTCAGCGAATGGCTGATCGCCCACCCGAACAAGGGCCTGGTGTTCCACTACAACGTGGACCACCACGGCTGGATCGAGACCCTCGGCCAGGAGGAGTACACCCCCGCCCCGTAGCTCCGCAGCCTCCGGATCCGCGACGGCCGTACGCCGCTCCCGTCGGACGCGCTCCCGTCGTACGCCGCTACGGCCGCCCGCCCAGCCGGGTGACGGCCAGCGCCGCCGCCCGGCAGCCCGCGCGGGCCGCCTCCTGCGGGTCGGCGCCCGTGAGCCGGGCCGCCAGGAAACCGCCGGTGAAGGCGTCCCCCGCGCCCGTGGAGTCCACCGCCCGCACCGGCTCCGCGGCGACCTCGGCGGTGACCCGGCCGCCCTGCGCGACCAGCGCCCCGGCCGGGCCCCGGGTGACCACCACCAGCGGCACCCGCTCGCTCAGCACCGCCGCCGCGCGGGCCGCCCCGGCCGGCTCCGGCAGGCCGGCCAGCAGCCGGGCCTCGTCCTCGTTGGGCAGCAGGACGCAGGCCCCCGCCGCGGCGTCGAGGAAGCGCCGCGTGCCGAGGGTGAGCAGGAACCCCGCCGAGGCCGGGTCCACGCTGACCGGCACCCCGCGGGCCCGGGCGGCCGCCAGCGCGACCTGGGCCAGCTCCCGGCTGCTGTCGGCGAAGAACAGGTAGCCGGACAGGTGCAGATGGGCGACCCCGTCCAGCAGCTCGGGCGCCCAGTCGTCGGGCGAGAGCCGCAGGGCGGCGCCGCTGTCGGTCAGGAAGGTCCGCTCGGCGTCCTTGCCGACCAGCGCGACCACCGTCCCGGTCGGCTCCACCGGGTCGACCAGCAGCCGCGGCCGCACTCCCGCGTCCAGGAGCGCCTGCTCGTGCCACTGCGCCGACTCGGTGCCCACCCGGGCCAGCAGCCGTACGTCCGCCGCCCCGGTGCGGGCCGCCCAGCAGGCCACGTTGGCCCCGGCACCCCCGGGCAGGGTCCGGATGCGGGCGGCCGTGTCGGTCGCCGGTGCCAGCGGCTCCGGATGCACCGCCACGACATCGGTGACCACGTCCCCGATGACCAGCAGCGCCCCGGGCCCCGCCCCCGCCGCGGTCACGCCCGCTCCGCCCAGGCCCCCGCGATCCGGGCCCCCAGCACGACGTTGCCGCGCACCGCCGCGAGGTTGGCCTCCAGCGAGGCCCCGGCCGTCGCCCGTACCAGGAAGGACAGCAGGTACGGCGTCACCGCCTGCCCCGTGATCCCCTGCCGCCGGCACTCCTCCAGGGCCTCGGCCAGGACCCGGTCGTGCAGCGCCGGATCCAACTGCTCCGCCTCGTCGACCGGGTTGGCGACCAGCAGCGCCGACTCCGGCCCGTCCAGGGTGTCCTGGGCCGCCATCACGGCCGCGACCTCCTGCGGCCGGTGCACCGTCCAGTCCACCGGCTCGCCCGAACTGGCCAGGTAGAACCCGGGGAAACGTTCCGTTCCGTACCCGAGCACCGTCACCCCCAGCGTCTCCAGCCGCTGCAGTGTGGCCGGCACGTCCAGGATCGACTTCACCCCCGCGCACACCACCGTGATCCGCGTCCGGGCCAGCAGCGACAGGTCCGCCGACTCGTCCTGGGTCTGCGCGAACTCCCGGTGTACGCCGCCCAGCCCGCCCGTGGCGAAGACCCGCAGCCCGGCCCGGGCGGCCAGGAACGCCGTCGCCGAGACCGTCGTCGCGCCGCTCGCGCCGGCCGCGAAGGCGGGCGCCAGATCGCGGTGGCCCAGCTTGCGCACGCCCTCACCGCCGGCGATCCGCTCCAGCTGCTCCTTGTCCAGGCCGGCGTGCGCGACGCCGTCGATCACCGCGATCGTCGCCGGGACGGCCCCTTCCTCGCGGACCAGCCCTTCCAGTTCGGCGGCCACCGCCAGGTTGCGCGGGCGCGGCAGGCCGTGCGTGATGATCGTGGACTCCAGTGCGACGACGGGCCGCCCGTGTTCGAGGGCCTCGCGGACCTCCTCGGACAGGACGACGGGCCCGTCGGACGGGGATGCGGAAGTGGTGTGCTGTGGCATGTCCCCATCCATGGCACAGCAGGTGCGCCCCGAAACGCGCTCCCCGCAGGCCCGTCCGAACACCACCGCATACGGGCGCCCCGTACGCACCCCCTGGCCGAAACCCGCGGTCGGCCCGCTGGACAGGATGCCTCCTGCAGGGCGGCGAACCTGGACGCTGTGGCCACCCCGGCGCGCGTCCCGGCCGCACTACGCTGGCGCCCCATGAGCACCAGTGATCACTCCGCCGCAGCGGCGGCTCCCGCCTCCTTCGCCGTCTCCGTCCCGGACCTCCCGGACGCCGCCCTCGAGCCGGAGGACCTCGACCCCGGGCAGATCGTCTCCGGAGCGCCCGTCGTGACCGGCAAGGTGCTGTGGGAGTCCCCGGACGGCAAGCAGATCCGCGGCATCTGGCAGATCACCCCCGGCGTCGTCACGGACGTCGAGGCGAACGAGCTGTTCGTGGTGGTCAGCGGCCGCGCCACCATCGAGGTCGAGGGCGGCGCGACCCTGGAGGTCGGCCCCGGCTCCGCCTGCGTGCTCCGGGAGGGCGACAGGACCACCTGGACCGTGCACGAGACGCTGCGCAAGGCCTACCACATCAGCTGCTGACCGCCGGGTGTCGGCGCGAGGTGAACAGCGCGAGCGCCGCCAGCGGCAGCAGCAGGGCCGCGCCGATCGCGTTCAGCCAGCCGTAGCCGGCCTGCGACATGACCAGGCCGGCGGCCGCGCCGCCCAGACCCGCGCAGGTGTTCATCGTGAGGTCGCTCAGCCCCTGCACGGCGGCGCGCGCCCCCGAGGGCACCGAGTCGGTCAGCAGCGCCGAGCCGGAGACCATGCCGGCCGACCAGCCGAGGCCGAGCAGGAACAGCCCCAGCGCGCTCTGGCCGTGGTCCGGCCCCGCAGTGCCGGCGAGCAGCGCGGCCAGCGACAGCAGGCCGGCCGCGAGACCGATCACGGACAGCCGGCCGAGCCGGTCCGCGAGCCAGCCCATGACGGGCGAGAAGGCGAACATGCCGGCGATGTGCCCGCTGATCACCAGGCCGATCAGCTGCAGCCCGGCGCCGTGGTGGCCGAGGTCGACCGGGGTCATCACCATGATCGAAACCATGGTGGTGTGCGACACGGCGACGGTGGCCAGCGCGAGGCGGGCGCGCGGGGACGCCTTGACGGCCGCGACCCCGGCGCGCAGCGAGTGGCCGCCCTGGCCCTGCTCGGCGGGCGAGGCCAGCGCCCGGGCCGTCAGCAGCGGGTCCGGCCGCAGCAGGACGCCGATCAGGGTGCCGGTGAGGACGAAGACGGCGCCGGCCCACACGAAGGGGCCCGCCGTCTCGGGAACGGAGGTCCCGGCGAAGCTGCGGCTGGCCGGGGCCGAAAGGTTGGGGCCGAGCACCGCGCCCAGGGTGGACGCCCACACCACCACGGAGATGGCCCGGGCCCGGTGGTCCGGGGCGGCCAGGTCGGCGGCCGCGAACCGGGCCTGCAGGTTGGCGGAGGAGGCGGCTCCGAAGGCCGCCATGCCGAGCATCAGCAGCGGGAAGCTCTTGATCGCGGCGGCCAGCACCACCAAGGCCGCGCCGGCGGCACCGATCCCGTACGCGAGGACCAGCCCGGGGCGGCGGCCCCGGCGGGTCATCAGCGCAGCGAGCGGCAGCGAGACGAGGGCGGTGCCGACCACGGCGGCGGTGGAGGCGAAGCCGGACAGGGCCTCGGTGCCGCTGACCTCCGTCGCGAGGGCGGGGGCCAGGGCGATGCTGATGGGGACGCCGAGGCCGCCCAGCATCTGGGAGGCGATCAGGACGGAGGAGGTGCGGCGGCGCAGCCGGGGCAGTTCCGCGGGGTCGATGGTCGCCGTGCCGGTGCCGGTGCCGGTGCCGGTGCCGGTGCCGGGTATCGCGGTCACGCGGGACATCCCTGGTGCGGCTGGGGCGCGGGGTGGGCGGGGGCAGGGCCTGCTGCGGCGGAAGTAGTCACCGCAGCAGTGTCCCAGCCCTTACCGCCCGGCGGAACCGGCGAAGCGGCCCGACCGCCGCCGCTGCCGCTGCGCGGAGCCGCTTCCCCACCCCGCCCCTTCCCGAAACCGGGTCCTGCGGCCCCGGCCCCTGCTCCGCCTCAAACGCCGGCGCGGCTCAAAGATCGGGGCTCCGCCCCGGACCCCGCGCCTCAAACGCCGGCGAGGCTGGATTTCCCGCCGGGCGGGGCTGGATGGTGCCGGCGGCAATTCCAGCCCGCGCGGCGTTTGAGCGCACCGGGCGCGGAGCGCCCGGGTCTTTCAGCCCCGCCGGCGTTTGAGGCGAACGGGGGTCTGGGGCGGAGCCCCGGTTTCGGGAAGGGGCGGGGAGGGGACTGGCTCCGCGCAGCGGGAGCGGGAGGGGGCCGCCGGGTCCGGGCTACCCCGCGGGGCCCGGCCGGGGCCGAGGGGCGCGGCCGGTCAGAACAAGGGCTGCGGGAGGACGCCCTCCAGGGCCAGGAGGGTGCGCTTGGTCTCGACGCCGCCGCCGAAGCCGCCGATGCCCCCGTCGTTCTCCACCACCCGGTGGCACGGCACGACGAGGGGAAGCGGATTCGACCCCATCGCATGCCCGACGGCCTGGGCCGCCCCCGGCTGCCCGACGCGGGCGGCCAGCTCCCCGTACCCGACGACGGCCCCGTACGGCACCGACCGCTCCAGCTCCTGCAGGACCCTGCGGTTGAAGCCGGAGCTGAACCGCCAGTCCAGCGGCAGCTCGAAGCGCCGCAGCGTGCCCGCGAAGTAGGCGCCGAGCTGCCGCACCGGCTCGGCGAGCAGCACCTCCTCGCCGGGCGGCGGCCGCCACGCATCGGCGCCGAGCCGCTCGACCAGCCGGCGGGCCATCTCCTCGGCCCGGTCCGGGCCGGCGTGGAACCCGACCCGGACCAGCCCTGCCCCGGTGGCGGCCAGCAGCAGCGGGCCGATGTCGCTGGCGACGACGCTCCACTCCAGGTGCGGCCCGGCCGGCAGATCGGTGGTGTCCATCCCCCCACCGTACGGGCCGCCACCGACACCCCGGCCGGGCCCACCCCGACCCGCTCACCCCACCCGGTCCGCGAACGCCCCGATCCCGAGCACCGCCCGCTGCACCACGTCGGGGGCGTTGGTGATGATGCCGTCCACGCCCATCCCCTGGACCTTCCGGGCGGTCACCGCGTCGTCGACGATCCAGGTGTCGACCTCCATCGCCCTGCCGTGGGCCCCCTGCAGCCCGTGCACGGCCGTGACCCAGTCCGTGGAGATGGTGGTGTGCCAGGGGTTGATGCGGTCGGTGAACGCGGCGTACTTCGGCAGGTCCGCCACCGCCGGGGTGCCCAGGAAGGCCGTCACGAGGTCCGGCCGCAGGCCGTGCACGATGCGGACGGAGTCGGTGCTGAAGCTCTGCACGACCAGGCGGCGCCGCACGTGGTCCTCGTCGAGCCAGCCCGCCCCGTCCAGCACGCCCAGGGTCTGCTCCTCGATCCCCGGGTAGAGCTCCGGCTTCTTGATCTCCAGCAGCAGCCGCTGCCGGTTGCGCTGCACCCGGTCGAGGTACTCCCGCAGGGTCGGCACCCGGGCGCCCGCGTAGGAGTCGTCGAACCAGCTGCCCGCGTCCAGCGTGGCGATCTCCGCCGCGGTGAAGTCCTTCACCTTCCACGGCTTGCGGTCCGGGAAGCGCTGCTCGACGTCGGTGGTGCGGGCCAGGGTGTCGTCGTGGATCACGACCAGCTCGCCGTCCCTGGTGCGCTGGACGTCGTTCTCGACCCAGTCGAAGCCGAGCCGCATCGCCAGGTCGATCGAGGCCAGGGTGTTCTCCGGGGCGTACGCCGAGGCTCCCCGGTGGGCGTACACGACGGGGCCCGGCAGCCCCGGCACGGCGGGGGCGCCGGGGTCGGCAGCGGCGGCCGGGGCCGTCCCGCCGAACGCGGTGAGGGTGACCAGGAAGGCGGCGGCGGCCGCTGCGGCGGGTCGGACGTACATGTGCGTTCTCCTCGGGTCGTGACCCTGGTCCTGCGACAAGCGGGCGCAGAACGGCAGACGTTGCCGCGATGCACTTCACTGCGGTGTCCGTTACCGCGATCATGGGCTCGAAGATCACCGGGCCGCCACCGAACTACGACAAACGGACCAGAAAGGGGGAGTTCCGAGGGGGCTGCCGGACCCGCCCGGGCAGCCGCCCGCCCTGCGGGGACGTGAGTGTCAGTGCGGGGTCGTACGGTGGAGTCATGCGGCCTGTATCCAAGATCGAACGCACGGTGGCGCCCTTCGAGGTCGTCAGCCCCTACCGGCCCAGCGGTGACCAGCCCACGGCCATCACCGAGCTGGAGAAGCGCATCCGTGCAGGTGAGAAGGATGTCGTCCTGCTCGGCGCGACCGGCACCGGCAAGTCGGCGACCACCGCGTGGATGATCGAGAAGCTCCAGCGCCCCACCCTGGTGATGGCGCCGAACAAGACGCTCGCCGCCCAGCTGGCGAACGAGTTCCGCGAGCTCCTGCCGAACAACGCGGTCGAGTACTTCGTCTCGTACTACGACTACTATCAGCCCGAGGCGTACGTCCCGCAGTCCGACACGTACATCGAGAAGGACTCCTCGATCAACGAGGAGGTCGAGCGGCTGCGCCACTCCGCGACGAACTCGCTGCTCACCCGGCGCGACGTGGTCGTGGTCGCCTCCGTGTCCTGCATCTACGGCCTCGGCACGCCGCAGGAGTACGTCGACCGGATGGTCCCGCTCAAGGTCGGCGAGGAGATCGACCGGGACCAGCTGCTGCGCCGCTTCGTCGACATCCAGTACACCCGCAACGACGTGGCCTTCACCCGCGGCACCTTCCGGGTGCGCGGCGACACCATCGAGATCTTCCCGGTCTACGAGGAACTGGCCGTCCGCATCGAGATGTTCGGCGACGAGATCGAGGCCCTGTCCACCCTGCACCCGCTGACCGGCGAGGTGATCAGCGAGGACCGCGAGCTGTACGTCTTCCCCGCCAGCCACTACGTCGCCGGCCCCGAGCGCATGGAGAGCGCGATCCGCGGCATCGAGGCCGAGCTCGCCGAGCGCCTCGCCGAGCTGGAGAAGCAGGGCAAGCTGCTGGAGGCCCAGCGGCTGCGCATGCGCACCACGTACGACCTGGAGATGATGCGGCAGATCGGCTCCTGCTCGGGCATCGAGAACTACTCGCTCCACATGGACGGCCGTGAGCGCGGCTCGGCGCCCAACACCCTCATCGACTACTTCCCGGAGGACTTCCTCCTGGTCATCGACGAGTCGCACGTCACCGTCCCGCAGATCGGCGCCATGTACGAGGGCGACGCCTCGCGCAAGCGGACCCTGGTCGACCACGGCTTCCGCCTGCCGTCCGCGCTCGACAACCGGCCGCTGAAGTGGGAGGAGTTCCTCGAGCGGGTCGGCCAGACGGTCTACCTGTCGGCGACCCCCGGTCCGTACGAGCTCTCCCGCAGCGACGGCTTCGTCGAGCAGATCATCCGCCCCACCGGCCTCGTCGACCCCGAAGTCGTCGTCAAGCCCACCGAGGGCCAGATCGACGACCTGGTGCACGAGATCCGGCAGCGGGTGGAGAAGGACGAGCGGGTCCTCGTCACCACCCTCACCAAGAAGATGGCCGAGGACCTCACCGACTACTTCCTGGAGCTCGGCATCCAGGTCCGCTACCTGCACAGCGACGTCGACACGCTGCGCCGCATCGAGCTGCTGCGCGAGCTGCGCGCCGGCGAGTACGACGTCCTGGTCGGCATCAACCTGCTCCGCGAGGGCCTCGACCTGCCCGAGGTGTCACTGGTGGCGATCCTCGACGCCGACAAGGAGGGCTTCCTGCGCTCGGGCACCTCGCTGATCCAGACCATCGGCCGCGCCGCGCGCAACGTCTCCGGCCAGGTCCACATGTACGCGGACAAGATGACCCCGGCGATGGAGAAGGCCATCGAGGAGACCAACCGGCGCCGGGAGAAGCAGATCGCGTACAACACGGCCAACGGGATCGACCCGCAGCCGCTGCGCAAGAAGATCAACGACATCGTCGCCACGATCGCCCGGGAGGAGATGGACACCGAACAGCTGCTCGGCACCGGCTACCGGCAGGGGAAGGACGGCAAGGGGCCCAAGGCGCCCGTGCCCGCGCTCACCGGGGCCAAGGCCGTGTCCGACCGGGCCAAGGCGGGCGGAAAGGCGGCCAAGGGGGCCAAGGGCGCCAAGGCGGCCGTGGTGGCGACGGACCGGCCGGCCGAGGAACTGGCCGCGCTCATCGAGCAGATGACCGAGCGGATGCGGGGCGCCGCCGCCGAGCTCCAGTTCGAGGTTGCGGCCCGGATCCGCGACGAGGTGAGCGAGTTGAAGAAGGAGCTGCGTCAGATGAAGGAGGCGGGCCTCGCCTGACCCGGGGGCCGGTCAGTAGGGTTGGCGGCAGCCGCAGGTACACGCTGCCTGGGGGTGGCTATGAAAGGGGACAGCGCGTGACGGTCAACTTGTCCAAGGGGCAGGCCATCAGTCTGCAGAAGGGCGACGGGGGGACGCTGACCTCCGTCCGCATGGGGCTGGGCTGGCAGGCGGCCAAGCGCCGCGGGCTGTTCGGCTCGCGGACCCGGGAGATCGACCTGGACGCCTCGGCGGTGCTGTTCGCCGAGAAGCAGCCCGTGGACGTGGTGTTCTTCCGGCACCTGCAGAGCGACGACGGCTCGGTGCGGCACACCGGCGACAACCTGATCGGCGGCGCCGGCCAGGGCGGTGACGACGAGTCGATCCTCGTCGACCTCCAGCGGGTGCCGGTCCACATCGACCAGATCGTCTTCACGGTGAACTCGTTCACCGGCCAGACGTTCCAGGAGGTGCAGAACGCGTTCTGCCGCCTCGTCGACGAGACCAACGGCCAGGAGCTGGCCCGCTACACCCTCGACGGCGGCGGCCAGTACACGGCCCAGATCATGGCCAAGGTCTCGCGCGCGGGCGGCGGCTGGCAGATGACGGCCCTGGGCACCCCGGCCAACGGCCGGACCTTCCAGGACCTGATGCCGGCGATCCTGCCGCACCTGTAGGCCCGGCGCGGAAGAACCGAGCACCCGCGAC
The DNA here is from genome assembly GCF_040645035.1 of Streptomyces sp. NPDC046876. Lineage (NCBI taxonomy): Bacteria > Bacillati > Actinomycetota > Actinomycetes > Kitasatosporales > Streptomycetaceae > Streptomyces > Streptomyces sp. NPDC046876. The sequence continues at coordinate 292,620 of NZ_JBEYXK010000001.1, forward strand.
ACCGCGTCAGAACGCGTAGGACCGCGCAAGTACACACAGAACGCGCAAGTACGGGACGCGCAGCACACAGCACAGCACGGCACGGCAAGGCCACGGGGGAGGGCTGCACGATGACGGCCGAACTGGTCCGGGGGCAGAACCACCCCCTGTCCCTGAGCAGGGTGGAGATCAGGGTCTCGGCGGGCACGGACGTGCTCGCCCTGGCCTGTGCCTGCGACGACGAGGGCCGGCTGACCGGCCCCGACGCGCTGGCCCACCCCGCCGCCCCGGCCCTGCCCGGGTTCACGGTGCCGGGGGCGGCAGCGGGCGAACACCGCTTCGCCGTCGACCTCGACGCCGTCGGGCCCGCCGTGCAGCAGGTCCGGGTGGTGCTCGTGCTGCCGCCCGGCGGCCCGGCGCGCTTCGGTGCCGTCCCCGCGCCGCGCCTGGCCGTGGCCGACCCGGAGGGCGCCGAGCTCGCCGGGTACACGCTGACCGGCCTGGATGCCGAGACCGCCCTCGTCTCCCTGGAGCTGTACCGGCGCCAGGGCACCTGGAAGGTCCGCGCCGTCGGCCAGGGGTACGCCGACGGGCTGGCCGCGCTGCTCGCCGACGCGGGCCTCGGCGCCCCGGCCGCGACGGCGCTCGCCTCGGCCGTGGCGGGCACCGCCGCGCGCGACGGGCACAGCCTCGCCGCCGTCCCGGCCGCGGCCGCGCCGGGTGCGGCGCAGAGCCTCCCGGAGCCGGTGCCCGTCCCGGAGCCGGGCCCGGTGCCCGTCTCCGGCGTCCCGTACGCCGGTACGCCCGGCCCCGTGCCCGCGGACACCGCCGGCGGCCCGTCCACCGTCGACTACGTGCACCCGCGCCGACGCCGCAGTACCTCCGAGCCGCCCGAGCCGGCCCCGGCGGCCGCCGCTCCGGCGGGTCCGGGCGAGCCGCCCGCCCCCGTCGCGGGTGACGCCACCGGCTGGTCCATGGACGAGCGGCTCTACAACCAGGTCTGGGGCATGTTCGAGGACCTGGCCCGTACGGTCGCCGCCTACCGCAGCGCGTGCGACTTCGCCGACTCCCGCCTCGACCGCGAGCTCGACGAGGCCCTGTCCGACCCCGGCCACCGCCTGGCCGGCTCCGGTGAGGCCGCCCGCGACACCGCGAGGGCCCGCCGGGAGGAGCTCGTCGCCCAGGCCCGGGCCGCGCTCGACCGGGACCTCGCCCAGCTGGCCGCCGAGGCCGAGGTGGTCGAGCCCGCGCTGCCGGCCGCGTACGCCCGCTGGGCGGCCCCGGTCTGGCAGGGCCACCAGGTGCCCGACGAGGCCCCGATGGCCCTGCGCCTGGGCGATCTGCACCTGCCGGAGCGGCCCGGGCTGCGGATCCCCATGCTGGTGCGGCTCCCGCTGGAGCGCGGCCTGTGGATCGACAACGGCCGCACCGGCTCCGAGGCGGCGATGGCCATGGACACCGACCGGCTGCGCCGGGCCGCCATGGACATGGCCGTCGCCCATGCGGCGCGGATGCTCGCCGTCCACCCGGCCGGCGGGTTCTCCGTCCACGTCATCGACGCGGCCGGGGCCGGGGCCGCCGCCCTGGCGCCGCTCGTCCACGCCGGGGTGCTGGCCGCGCCGCCCGCCGTGGGGGCCGCCGGGGTCGCGGACACCCTGGCGCGACTGACCCGCCGGGTGGACCTCGTACAGATGGCGGTGCGGGCCGGTGCCCCCGAGGACCTGCCGCCCGACGTGGACACGGCCGAGCAGCTGCTGATCGTCCACGACTTCCCACACGGCTTCGACGACCGAGCCGTCACGCAGCTGCGCTACCTGGCGGACGAGGGCCCGGCGGTCGGCGTGCACCTGCTGATGGTCGCCGACCGCGACGAGGCCTCCGCGTACGGTCCGCTCCTCGACCCGCTGTGGCGCTCGCTGATGCGGCTCTCCCCGGTGCCCGACGACCACCTCGCCGACCCCTGGGTCGGCCACGCCTGGACCTTCTCGCCGGACCTGCCGCCGCCGGGCGGCCTGGCGCTGGAGGAGGCGCTGGAGCGGGCCGCCCGAGCCCGCCGCCATGCCCGCCCATGACCGGCCCTTGGCCTTCCCTTTACCTTTTCCGCCTCTGACGGGTACCCTGGTGCCCGCGGAGGGGAGTATTCCTGCTTTCCTGCCACGGCGTGCCCGTCAGTACGGACCACTGCGGTCCCGGGGCGCCGGCCCCCGGCCTCCAGGCCGCGCGGGTGGAAGAGACCTCCGGCAGCGATGACGCTGACCTCGTGCTGAGCCATCTGCCGGAGGCGTGGACCAATGGATGTTTCCCTGACCCTGTGGGTGCTGACCGTTCTCGGTCTCGGCATCCTCATCGGCGCCGACTTCATCATCGGACGCAAGCCGCACGACGTATCGATCAAGGAAGCGGGCATCTGGACCGTCGTCTGGATCGTCCTCGCCGTGCTCTTCGGACTCGGCCTGATGTTCTTCGGCCACGGCCAGGCCTCCCAGGAGTTCTTCGCCGGCTTCATCACCGAGAAGTCGCTCAGCGTCGACAACCTCTTCGTCTTCGTCCTGATCATGGCGAAGTTCTCGGTGCCCTCCCACCTCCAGCAGCGCGTCCTGCTCGTGGGCGTCCTCATCGCCCTGGTGCTGCGCGCGGTCTTCATCGCCGCCGGCGCCGCGATCATCACCACCTTCTCCTGGGTCTTCTACCTCTTCGGCGCGTTCCTGATCTACACCGCCTGGAAGCTGATCCAGGAGGCCCGCGCGGGCGAGGAGGAAGAGGAGTTCGAGGAGAACCGCCTCCTGAAGTCCGTCGAGAAGAAGTTCGGCGTCGCCGACAAGTACCACGGCACCAAGCTCTTCATCCGGACCAACGGCAAGCGCGTCCTGACCCCGCTGATGGTCGTCATGCTCGCCATCGGCACCACCGACGTGCTGTTCGCCCTGGACTCGATCCCCGCGATCTTCGGGCTCACCCAGGACCCGTACATCGTCTTCACCGCCAACGCCTTCGCCCTGATGGGCCTGCGCCAGCTGTACTTCCTCATCGGCGGCCTGCTCAAGAAGCTGGTCCACCTCAGCTACGGCCTGTCCGTCATCCTGGGCTTCATCGGCGTCAAGCTCGTCCTGCACGCCCTCCACGAGTCGGGCGTCCACGTCCCGCAGATCTCCATCCCGGTCTCACTGGGCGTCATCTGCGGCGTCCTGGTGATCACCACGATCACCAGCCTGACGGCCTCGAGGAAGCGGGCGGAGGCCGAGGCCGCCGCCCGCCCGGAGAGCATCGGCGCCTGACGCGTCCGCCGGCCCCGCGGGGCTACGCGGGGGCGGCCGCCCCGGCCGCCCCCGCCTCGGCGTCCGCACCCGCCCCGTCCGCCCTGCCCCGTGCGCGCCCGGGGTTGGTCTCGGGCAGCAGCGCGAAGCAGCCCAGGCTCACCACCGCCACCGCGGTCAGGTACGCGGCCACCCCCCACGGCGGACCGGAGCCGTCCGCCAGCGCCGTCGCCACGATCGGGGTCAGCGCCCCGCCGAGGACCCCGCCCAGGTTGTAGCCGACGGCCGCACCGGTGCAGCGGATCCGCGGGGCGTACAGCTCGGGCAGGTACGCGCCGATCACGGACAGCACCGTGCCGATGCACAGCAGCGCGCCCACCGCGCCCACGGCCACCAACAGCGGATGCGCCGTGCCGAGCAGCCCCACGAAGGGGAACATCCACACCGCGCACAGCGCACAGCCCGCCAGGCACAGCGGTCGCCGGCCGAAGCGGTCGCCGAGGACCGCCGCCACCGGGGTCCACAGGGCCATGATCCCGACCCCGGTCAGCACGCAGGCCAGCATCGTGGTGCGCGCCATGCCGAGGTGCTCGGTCCCGTACGCCAGGGCCCAGGTGGTGACCCCGTAGAACACGGCGTACGCGGCGGCCAGCGCCCCGCCGGTCAGCAGGAGCAGCCGCCAGTGCCCGCGCACCACCTCGGCCAGCGGGGCGTCGGCCCGCCGGCCCGTCTCGGTGAGCGCGCGGAACTGCGGGGTCTCCTCGACCGAGCGGCGCAGCCACAGCCCGCCGAGGGCCAGTACGCCCGCCGCCCAGAACGGCAGGCGCCAGCCCCAGGAGGCGAACTGGGCGTCGGTCAGCGTCACCGACAGGGTGAGGGTCATGCCGTTGGCCAGCAGGAAGCCCACCGAGGGGCCGACCTGCGGGAAGCTCGCCCACAGCCCGCGCCGGCCCTCCGGGGCGTGCTCGGCGGTCAGCAGGACCGCGCCGCCCCACTCGCCGCCGAGGCCGAGGCCCTGGAGGAAGCGCAGCACGAGCAGCAGGACCGGCGCGGCCAGGCCGATGGAGGCGTACGTGGGCACGAAGCCGACGGCCACCGTGGCCAGGCCCGTGAGCAGCAGCGAGGCCAGCAGCACCGGGCGGCGGCCGTAGCGGTCGCCGATGTGCCCGAAGAGCGCGGAGCCCAGCGGCCGGGCGAGGAAGCCGACCCCGAACGTGCCGAAGGCGGCGAGGGTTCCGGCGAGCGGGGAGAAGGACGGGAAGAACAGCGGGCCGAGGACGAGCGCGGCGGCCGTGCCGTAGACGAAGAAGTCGTAGAACTCGATGGCGGTCCCGGCGAGCGAGGCCGATGCCAGCCGCAGCATCGAGGGCCCGGCGGGAGAGGTCGAGGGCCCGGCGGGAGGGGAGGAGGCCGAGGCAGCGGGGGAGGAAGGGGCCGCAGCGGCAGGAGGGGCGGGAAGGGAGGCCGGGGACAGGGGCGGGGAGGGGTCGTGTTGCATGGTGCAGCAGTTACCCCTCCCCGCGGCCCCGGGACGGGCGTTCGGTCATCTTCGACCGGAACGAGTGCACGGCGCCCCGGAGATGACCGAGACCTACCAGCCGCGCTCGCGCCACTCGGCCAGATGCGGCCGCTCGGCACCGAGGGTGGTGTCGTTGCCGTGCCCCGGGTAGACCCAGGTCTCGTCGGGCAGCTGCGCGAACAGCTTGGTCTCCACGTCGTCGATGAGGCTGGCGAAGGCCTTCGCGTCGCCCCGGGTGTTGCCGACGCCGCCCGGGAAGAGGCAGTCCCCGGTGAACACGTGCGGGTGCCCGTGCGGGTCGTCGTAGATCAGGGCGATCGAGCCGGGGGTGTGTCCGACCAGGTGGCGGGCGGTCAGCGAGACCCGCCCGACCGTGATCGTGTCCCCGTCCGCCACGGGCACGTCGGTCGCGACCGGGATGCCCTCGGCGTCCAGGGCGCCCGCGTAGGTCCGCGCGCCGGTCGCATCGACCACGGCCTGGAGCGCGCCCCAGTGGTCGCCGTGGCGGTGGGTGGTCACGACGGACGCGATGCCGTCGTCCCCGATCAGGTTCAGCAGCGTCTCCGCCTCGGCGGCCGCGTCGATCAGCAGCTGCTCGCCGGTGGCCCGGCAGCGCAGCAGGTAGGCGTTGTTGTCCATCGGGCCCACGGCGACCTTGGAAATCATCAGGTCCGCGAGTTCATGCACGTCGGCGGGACCGCCGACCTTCACCGCTCCGCTGTACGTCATGTCCTGATCCTAGAGCGGGGGGAGCTCGGGCAGGCCGCCGCCGGCCTCGACGGCGAGGTGGGCGCCCTTGAGGCCGCGGCCGGCCAGCCAGCCGAGCAGCTCGTCCTTGGGGCCGCTGAGGGTCACCGGGGTGCCCTCGGTGCCGCCCGTGCGCGCGACCGGCTCGCCGTCGGAGGTGGTGAGGGTGACCGGGGGGACGCCGGGGCGGCCGGACCAGCGGTCGGCGAGGAAGGCGATCTCCCGGTCGGTGAACTCCTCGGGGAGGTCGGAGAGCCCGTAGCCGATGTTGAGGTCGACGTGGTGGAGCTCGATCTCGACGAGGCGGCGGAACGGCACGTTCGAGGCGAGGTCGGTCACCCCGTTGCGCAGCTCGACGGTGCGCGACCAGTCCTGGTCCCGGTCCGTCTCGGCGAGGAAGCCCTCGTGGGTGGCGCGCAGGTCGGCGAGCTGGGCGTCGAGCGGGCGCGGGGCGTCGCGCTCGATGTCCGCGTCGCGGGCCTCGCCGCTCTCGTACATCGGCCGGCCGGCGAGGACGTTGACGAGGGCGTCGGCGTTGCGGGAGAGGTGGGCCAGGACGTGGCCCCGCGACCAGCCGGGAAGGAGTGACTCCTCGGCGAGGGCGGCGTTGTCCAGTTTCGCGACCGCGGTCAGCAGCCGGTCCGTGGCTTCACGTACAGATCGCAGGTCGTGCACATGATCAGTCATGGAGTCGAGCCTAGTGCGCGGGCACCCCGGCCACACGAACGGGTGAAGCAGACGGCGGAGTGCCGTAAATCGAATGCGCGTGCTATACGCTCGGAAGTCCAGCTCCACTCCATTGCAGAGGCGCCCCCCATACCCTGGGACGGGGGCCCGTGCCCCCCGCTCTCTCAAGAAAGGTGCGGACCGGCGTGACCGACCGTCTCATCGTTCGTGGCGCTCGCGAGCACAACCTCAAGAACGTCTCGCTCGACCTGCCCCGCGACTCACTCATCGTCTTCACCGGACTCTCCGGGTCGGGCAAGTCCTCCCTGGCCTTCGACACGATCTTCGCCGAGGGCCAGCGCCGCTACGTCGAGTCGCTCTCGTCGTACGCCCGCCAGTTCCTGGGGCAGATGGACAAGCCCGACGTGGACTTCATCGAGGGCCTCTCCCCGGCCGTCTCGATCGACCAGAAGTCGACCTCGCGCAACCCGCGCTCGACGGTCGGCACCATCACCGAGGTCTACGACTACCTCCGCCTGCTCTTCGCGCGCATCGGCAAGCCCCACTGCCCCGAATGCCGCCGGCCGATCTCGCGGCAGTCGCCGCAGGCCATCGTCGACAAGGTGCTCGCGCTCCCCGAGGGCAGCCGCTTCCAGGTGCTCTCGCCGCTGGTGCGCGAGCGCAAGGGCGAGTTCGTCGACCTCTTCTCCGACCTCCAGACCAAGGGCTACAGCCGGGCCCGGGTGGACGGGCAGACCATCCAGCTCTCCGAGCCGCCGGTGCTGAAGAAGCAGGAGAAGCACACCATCGAGGTCGTCGTCGACCGCCTCACCGTCAAGGACAGCGCCAAGCGCCGCCTGACCGACTCGGTGGAGACCGCCCTCGGCCTCTCCGGCGGCATGGTCATCCTCGACTTCGTCGACCTCGCCGAGGACGACCCCGAGCGCGAGCGGATGTACTCGGAGCACCTGTACTGCCCGTACGACGACCTCTCCTTCGAGGAGCTGGAGCCGCGCTCCTTCTCCTTCAACTCGCCCTTCGGCGCCTGCCCCGAGTGCACCGGCATCGGTACGCGCATGGAGGTCGACCCGGAGCTGATCGTCCCGGACGAGGAGAAGTCCCTCGACGAGGGCGCGGTCTCCCCGTGGTCGCTCGGCCACACCAAGGACTACTTCCAGCGGCTGATCGGCGCGCTCGCCGAGGAGCTGGGCTTCCGTACGGACATCCCGTGGGCCGGGCTGCCGCAGCGGGCGAGGAAGGCCCTGCTGTACGGGCACAGGACGCAGATCGAGGTCCGCTACCGCAACCGGTACGGGCGCGAGCGGGCCTACACCACGGCCTTCGAGGGCGCCGTGCCGTTCGTCAAGCGCCGGCACGCGGAGTCCGAGAGCGACGCCAGCCGCGAGCGCTTCGAGGGCTACATGCGCGAGGTGCCCTGCCCGACCTGTGAGGGGACCAGGCTCAAGCCGATCGTGCTCGCGGTGACGGTGATGGAGCGGTCCATCGCCGAGGTCGCCGCGATGTCGATCAGCGAGTGCGCCGAGTTCCTCGGGCAGCTGCGGCTCGACGCCCGCGACAAGAAGATCGCCGAGCGGGTCCTCAAGGAGGTCAACGAGCGGCTCCGCTTCCTCGTCGACGTCGGCCTGGACTACCTCTCGCTGAACCGCGCCGCGGGCACCCTGTCCGGCGGCGAGGCCCAGCGCATCCGGCTGGCCACGCAGATCGGCTCCGGCCTGGTCGGCGTGCTGTACGTGCTGGACGAGCCCTCCATCGGCCTGCACCAGCGCGACAACCACCGCCTCATCGAGACGCTCGTGCGGCTGCGCGACATGGGCAACACCCTGATCGTCGTCGAGCACGACGAGGACACCATCAAGGTCGCGGACTGGGTCGTGGACATCGGCCCGGGCGCCGGCGAACACGGCGGCAAGGTCGTGCACAGCGGCTCGCTGAAGGAGCTGCTGAAGAACGGCCAGTCGATGACCGGGCAGTACCTGTCCGGGAAGAAGTCCATCGCGGTGCCGGAGATGCGCCGGCCCGTCAACGGCGACCGCAAGCTCACGGTCCACGGGGCCAAGGAGAACAACCTCCGCGACATCGACGTCTCCTTCCCGCTGGGCGTGCTGACGGCGGTGACGGGCGTGTCCGGCTCGGGCAAGTCGACGCTGGTCAACGACATCCTGTACACGCACCTGGCGCGCGAGCTGAACGGTGCCCGGTCCGTGCCGGGCCGGCACACCCGGGTCGACGGCGACGACCTCGTCGACAAGGTGGTCCACGTCGACCAGTCGCCGATCGGCCGGACCCCGCGGTCCAACCCGGCCACGTACACCGGCGTCTTCGACAACATCCGCAAGCTCTTCGCGGAGACGATGGAGGCGAAGGTCCGCGGGTACCTGCCCGGCCGCTTCTCCTTCAACGTCAAGGGCGGCCGCTGCGAGAACTGCTCCGGCGACGGCACCATCAAGATCGAGATGAACTTCCTGCCGGACGTCTACGTCCCGTGCGAGGTCTGCCACGGCGACCGGTACAACCGCGAGACGCTGGAGGTCCACTACAAGGGCAAGTCCATCGCGGACGTCCTCAACATGCCGATCGAGGAGGCGCTGGAGTTCTTCGAGGCGGTGCCGACGATCTCCCGGCACCTGAAGACCCTGACCGAGGTCGGCCTGGGCTACGTCCGCCTCGGGCAGTCGGCGCCGACGCTGTCGGGCGGTGAGGCGCAGCGCGTGAAGCTGGCCTCCGAGCTGCAGAAGCGGTCGACGGGCCGGACGGTGTACGTGCTGGACGAGCCGACGACCGGTCTGCACTTCGACGACATCTCGAAGCTGATCAAGGTCCTGTCGGGGCTGGTGGACAAGGGCAACTCGGTGATCGTCATCGAGCACAACCTCGACGTGATCAAGACCGCGGACTGGGTCATCGACATGGGCCCCGAGGGCGGCTACGGGGGCGGCCTCGTCGTCGCCGAGGGCACGCCCGAGCAGGTCGCGTCGGTGGGCGCGAGCCACACGGGCAAGTTCCTGCGGGACATCCTGGGCGCGGACCGGATCTCGGACGCGGCGGCCCTGGTGCCGGCCCCGGCCCGCAAGACGGCGGCCCGCAAAACGGCCGCCAAGAAGGCGACCCCGCCGAAGAAGACCACGACCCGGACCCGCAAGGCCTGACGCCGGTCCGGCGCCGACGAGAGGGCCCGACCCGCCCGCCAAGTGGCGGCCCCACCCCCGTGAGGGCCGCCCCCAGGCGTCGGCCGGCCCCGCCGAGCGCCTTCGGCTTCGGCGGGGCCGGGCTGCTGGGGCTTCGCCCCAGACCCCGCGCCTCAAACGCCGGCGGGGCTGAAGTGGCCCACCCCCGCTTCGAAGCGAGGCCTGGACGGCCCAGGCCTGGTCAACGTTCGACGCCGGGTCCGGCAAGATCCGGCCCCCCGGCCCGCCCGTTTCGATGCCGAGGGTCGGCGAATCCAGCCCCGCCGGCGTTTGAGTAGGCGTCCCCCGGACGGAGTCTGGGGGAGAGTCCGGGCGGAGCCCGGTGCCCGGCGGAGCCGGGTTTCTTGGGGCTCCGCCCCAAACCCCGCGCCTCAAACGCCGGCGAGGCTGAAGTGGCCCACCCCTGCTTCGAAGGGGGCGGGAACGGCCCATGCCTCGCCACCGTTCGAAGCCCGGCCCGATAAGTCCCACCTCGCCGGCGTTTCGAAGCTTGGGTCCGGCGAGGCTGAAGTGGCCCATCCCCGCTGCGAAGGCGGGAGGCGGGTTTGGGCCTACCCGGCGTTCGAAGCCGGGGTCCGGCAAAACCAGCCTCGCCGGCGTTTGAGGCGCGGGTCTGGGCAGAGCCCAGTGCCCGGCGGAGCCGGGATTTTTCGGGGCTTCCGCTCCTCGGCCCGGAGACGGGTTCAGGCGGCTACGCCCACCGGGCGGCGGGCGGTCGCCGGGTCGGTCAGGGACACCAGCAGGGCGTCCGCGACATCGGCCCGGGAGATCACCCGGCCGCCGGGCACATTGGCCCCGATGACCCGGCGGTAGCTCCCGGTCCGCGGCCGGTTCAGCAGCCGCGGCGGCCGGATCACCGTCCACTGCACCCCGCTCGCCCGGAGCTCCGCCTCCATGACCTCCAGGTCCGCGTACAGATCCCGCAACGCCCGCCGCAGCAGCGGCAGGAACACCTTGCGGGCCACCACCCCGTCACCCGGCACGTCCGGCCCTACCGGCGCCGCACTCACCGCCGCGAGGCGGCTCACCCCCGCCCGGTCCATGGCCGCCAGCACGGCCCGCAGGGCCGGCCCCGTCACCGGGCTCAGCCGCGCCTGCTTGTTGCTCGCGGCGCCCAGCGCCGAGACGACCGCGTCCCGGCCGGCCAGCACCGGTACCAGCGCGTCCTCGTCGGTCAGGTCGGGCACCACCGCCACCCGGAGCCTGTCGTGGTCCGCCACCCCCAGCCGGGCCGGGTCGCGGACGACCGCCGTGACCTCGTACCCCGCCTCGAGCGCCTGCCGCACGACTTCGCGGCCCACCCCACCCGTGGCCCCGAACACCGTCAGCCTCATGGGTCCCATCGCCGTCATCGTCGACCTCCGCGTCCATCTCCGGTCTCAAGGGTGGGTGAGTACTCACTCACCCCTCCGTCCCTTAGGGTGAGTGAATGCTCACCTCGAAGTCAAGCCGGCCCACCCCCGAGCGGCTCCTCGACGCCGCCGAGACACTCATGCGCACCATCGGCCTGGCCAACACCACCACCAAGGCCATCGCCCGCGAGGCCGGCTGCTCGGAGGCCGCGCTCTACAAGCACTACGCCAACAAGGAGGAGCTGTTCGTCCGCGTCCTCATGGAACGCACCCCCAACGCCGGCCCCCTCATGGCCGAGCTCACCGCCGAGCACCCCCAGCGCCCGGTGCCGGAGGGCCTCACCGCCATCGCCCGGCACGCCGCGCACTTCTACGCCGACGCCATGCCCCTGGCCGCCTCGCTCTTCGCCGAACCCGCGCTGCTCACCCGCCACCGCGAAGGCGTCCGGCAGATCGGCACCGGCCCGCACGTCGTACGCGACGCCCTCGCCCGCCACCTGCGCCGCGAGCTCGACGCCGGCCGGCTGCGCCCCGACGCCGACCCCGAGGCCGCCGCCGCGCTGCTGCTCGGCGCCTGCTTCCAGCGGGCGTTCTTCCTGCACTTCTCCGGCGAGGACGTGGTCACCCCGGTCGAGGAGTTCGCCCCCGCCGTGGCCCGGACCCTCTGGGCCGCTATCGGCTGAGCTCGGCCGCGTACGGGGGCTCCGCGCCGGTCCGGGTGCAGGTCAGCGCCGCCGCGCGGGCGGCGAAGGCCAGCACCTGCGGCCAGTCGACCGCCCCGTCCGCCGCCCGGTCCGGGCCCGCGAGGCGGTGCAGCAGCGCTGCGTTGACCGTGTCGCCGGCCCCGATCGTGTCCGCCACGGCCACCGCCGGCGCGGGCACCGCGTACTCGGCGTACCCGGCGCCTTCCCACGTCCGTACCGTCAGCCCCGCCGCGCCCCGGGTGAGGACCACCGCCGACGGCCCCGCCGCCAGCCAGTCGTCCACCCGGCCGCCGAGCCAGCCGGCGTCCTCCTCCGACAGCTTCAGCACCGACACCGAAGGCAGCCAGCCCAGGAAGCGGGTCCGGTACGCCGCCGGATCGGCGATCAGCGCCGGGCGGATGTTGGGGTCCAGCAGGGTCAGCAGCCCGCGTGCCGACTCCCGGCGCAGCAGGGCCTCGTACGCGCTCGCGCCCGGCTCCAGCGCCAGCGAGCAGGTGCCCAGCGCCAGTGCCCGGGCGCGGGCGGGCAGCGCCTCGGGCAGGGCGAACAGCCGGTCCGCCGTGCCCTCCACGTAGAAGCCGTACGCCGCCGAGCCGTCCGGGCCCAGGGAGGCCACGGCCAGCGTGGTCGGCTCCGGGCCGCGCTGCACCAGGGACAGGTCCACCCCGGCCGCCCGCAGCCCGGCCAGCAGGCTCTCGCCGAAGCCGTCCGCCGAGACGCGGGAGCAGAAGGCCGCCTCGGCGCCGAGGCGGCCGAGCGCGAGCGCGGTGTTGTACGGTCCGCCGCCCGGCCGCGGCAGCAGCGCACCCGGCGGCTGCGCCACGGGCACCAGGTCGATCAGGGCTTCTCCGCCGACGACGATCACGCGGGGGAAGGTATCCCATCCGGCCCCGGTATCGTCGGGTGGGCCCGGGCCCGCCGGGCCGGTGGCCCCGCCGCCGCCCGACCGCGCCGTACGCCATGGCGCGCGTCCCGCGTCCCGCACGCACCATCCCCGTCCCCATCCCCATCACCAGGAGAAACCGCATGTCCGCGACGCAGTCCGCCGCCCGCCGTACCGTGCTCAAGGGCGCCGCCGCGATCGTCGGAGCCGCCGGGACCGCCGGGGCCGGTGCGGCGCTCACCGCCTGCTCCCCCGGGCCCGCCGGCGGCGCGGGCGGCCCCGCGGTGCCGGCGGAGCCGGTCGAGCTGGGGGCCGCGGCCGAGGTCCCGGTCGGCGGGGCGAAGCTGTACCGGGAGAAGAAGCTGGTCGTCAGCTGCCCGGCGGAGGGCCAGTACAAGGCGTTCAGCGCGCAGTGCACGCACGCCGGCTGCGTCCTGGACAAGATCGTCGAGGGTGAGGGCAACTGCCCCTGCCACGGCAGCCGCTTCGACGTGACGACCGGCAAGGTGCTCCGTGGGCCGGCCGCCGAGCCGCTGCCGGCCGTGCCGGTCAAGGCCGAGGGCGGCAAGCTGATCGCCGGCTGAGCCGGCTCCTGCGCCGGCCCCGGCCCCCGGCTCCGCCGGTCCCGGGCTCCGCCCGCCCCGCGCCTCAATCGCCGGCGGGGCTGGTTTTGCCGGGCCCCCGGCTTGGGCGGTGGGGGAGCCGGGATTCCTGGGGCTCCGCCCCAGACCCCGCGCCTCAAACGCCGGCGGGGCTGGATGTGCCGGCCCGCGGTCCCCGGCGTCGGCGGTGCCCGGCTGGGCTTCTGGGGCGCTGTCCCAGGCCCTGCGCCTCAATGGCTGGCGGGGCTGTTTTGCCGCCCCCGGTTCCGGGCGTCGGCGGAGCCTCCCGGGCTTCTGGGGCGCTGCCCCAGACCCCGCGCCTCAATCGCCGCGGGGCTGGATTGGCCGGGCCCCCCGTTCCGGGCGTCGGCGGAGTTGGCTGGGTTTCTGGGGCGCTGTCCCAGGTCCCGTGCCTCAATCGCCGGCCGGGGAGTTCAGCCTCGCCGGCGTTTGAGGCGCGGGGTCTGGGGCGGAGCCCCAGGGGCTCGGCTCCGGCGGATGCCCGTACGCCGGCTACGCCCAGTCCCAGGCGATGCCGAGGATGCCGCGCCGGACCCCCGGTTCCACCAGGTGCACCGCCCGGTGCCGCCCGCTCGGCGTCAGGTCCGCGAGGCCGCTGCGCGGCGCCCCCGGGCCGGACCTGCTGAAGCGCCGGCAGCGTACCGGCAGCGCCGCCTCGTCGAAGCGGACCTGCAGGACGTACTGGCCGCCGGTGTAGCTGAACCCGCGCACGTACTCGGTGCAGCGCGCGCCGGTGCCGTCCTCGAAGCCGTAGCCGAAGACGTATGTCTCCCCGGCCCGCAACCGCGTGTCGAACAGCAGCTCCGCCACCAGCACCTCGGCCTCCCGATGCCACCGGACGCGGCCCGTGCGGCAGTTCTCCACCGCCCGGACGCGGACCCGGGCCGGGTCGCAGCCCGGATCGCCGTGGTGGACGGCCAGGTAGCGGTCCACCCCGTCGCGGTGGGCCCGTACGACGTGCTGCGACTCGCGCCCCAGCAGCTCCCCGCCCGCCCCGATCCGCACCCGCTCGTGGTGGCCCACCGTGTGCAGGCCGCCGTCGGAGGGCAGCTCCATTCCGGCCAGCAGGCCTTCCACGGCCGCGCCGACGCTGACCAGGGCCCGGTAGGAGCGGGCCGGCGGGCGCCCCGCCCCCTCCCCCGCGGTCCCGGGCAGTGCGGCCAGCAGCCGCAGCAGGGTGCCCTGCGGCAGCTCCAGGATCTGCTCCAGGGCGCGCACCGCCCGCAGCGACTCGGGCCGGCGCGGCCGGCGGGCGCCCTGCTGCCAGTAGCTGAGGCTCGTCACGCCGATCCGGATGCCGCGGGCGGCGAGCCGGTGCTGCACGCGGTGCAGGGGCAGGCCGCTGGCCGCGAGCGCGGCGCGCAGCGCGACGTGGAAGGGGCCGGTGTGCAGCAGGCGGGGGAGCTCCTGGGCGCTGTTGTCGGTCGGCGGCATGGCGGCTCCCTCCTGTGAACATTCACGTGCGGTGGGGCGGGAGAGCTCGCGGGTGCACCCGGGATCGAGGTGGGTCCAGGTGAAGGGTCGGCGGCCGTTCACACTGCTATCCCGCCATTCACACTGCAATGTCACCGCGTATTGAAGCGTGTTGACCTGGTCGCGACAACACCCTGATGCTCCTCCACAGCGTCCGGACGCGCTCCTCCGATCCCCACATCCCCACGGGAGGAACGCGATGCGCAACCGAAACCGGTGGCTCCCGCTGGCCGCCGTCGTGACCGCCTTGCTCTTCGCTCTGTCCACCGGCACCGCAACCGCCGCGGATGCCGGTACGCCTGCCCCTGCTACTGCTCCCGCCGCGGCTGGTGTCAGTGCTGTCACCGCCGACAGCGCTGCTCTGGCGTACAAGCGGCTCGACATCACCATGCAGGCCCAGCAGAAGACCAACTGGTGCTGGGCCGCCGCCGGCAACACCATCGCCACCTGGTTCGGCCGCACCTACACCCAGAACCAGTTCTGCAACGCCGCCTTCAACCGGCCGCAGGGCTACGACTGCCCCAACAACCAGGCCACGCTCGGCAACGTCCAGACCGCCCTGGACTGGGCCGGCATCAACTCCGGTTCGTACGTGAACGGCTGGCTGCGGTACTCCACCGTCCAGACCGAGATCAACGCCGACCGGCCGATCGAGACACGGATCCAGTGGTCCAACGGCGGCGGCCACATGCACGTCATCTACGGCTACGACACCTCGGGAAGCTGGGTGTACTGGGGCGACCCCTGGCCCTCCAGCGACCGCTACAACTGGGCCTCGCACGCCTGGTACGTGGACAACAGCACCTTCTCCTGGACCCACTCGCTCTACCGGATCGGGGCGTGACGCCGTGACCGCCATGACCGCCATGACGAAGCGTTGCGCTGCCGCCGGCGCGGTGTTCCTTGCGGCGACCGCCGCCGTGCTCGGACCGGTCCCGGCGGCCGGGGCGGTGCCCGTGCCGCAGCCGGCGGCCGCGACCGCCGAGGTGAGGGCCGCCGCGGCGCGGGCGGCCGGCGCGCCCGAGACCCTGGCCACCGTCTCCCGGTTCTTCGCCCGTGAGGGCAAGGTCGGCGAGGCCGCCGCGCAGCCGCGCATCGAGGGTGAGGCCGTCCCCGTCAACCACCTCTCGCCCGACTTCGTCGCGGGCAAGGCGGGGGCGGACGTGGCGCGGCTGGAGTTCCTCGCCAGCAAAGCCGTCTCCTCCGACGGGCAGGTGGCCGCGCTGTGGACCGCCCGGACCGAGGCGGGCTGGCAGGTGGTGAACATCGCCACCGGCGACGACGAATTCCGCTACGCGCAGCTCGGCGCCGTGAAGCTGCCGGGGGGTGTGGTGTTCCGGGAGCCGCAGATCGACGCGTGGTACGTCGCCGGGGGCGGGCGGGTGCTGCCGCTGGACGAGGACGCGGTGCGGGCGGTGGGTGAACGGGGGACCAGCCTGGGCCGGTACCGGGTGCGGGTGGTCGCCGCGTACGGGGACAAGCTGGCGGGGTCGGCGTACGCGGAGGCGGGGCGGGCCGGCGGGTACGCCGACGCGCCGCGGGGTGCGGGTGCCGGCTTCCCGGCCGCCGCCGGTGCCGTCGCTGCCGCCCTGGTCCTGGCCGCCGCCGGCGCCCTCCGGGTGCACCGCCGGCGCCACCCGGCCTGACCCCGCCCCGGCCTCCCGGGGCCCACGCTCCCGGGAGGCCGGGCCCCGCCCGCCACCTCGCGCAGTTCCCCGCGCCCCTGGGGTGGTCCTCGTGGTCCGGCCGTCTGCTGGCCGTGGGTGGCTGGTCGCGCAGTTCCCCGCGCCCCTGGGGTGGTCCCTGTGCTCCGCTGTCTGCGGGCTGTGGGTGGTTGTTCGCGCAGTTCCCCGCGCCCCTGGGGGGTGGCCCGTGCCCGGCTGCCTGCGGACCGTGCGTGGCTGATCGCGCAGTTCCTCGCGCCCCTAGGGTTCGCCCTCGTGGTCCGGTTGTCTGCGGGCTGTGGGGGGTTGCTCGCGCAGTTCCTCGCGCCCCTTGAGGGCGGCCCCGAAGGGGTGGCACTGCCGCAGTCAGCGGACCGCAGTAGCGCCCCAGGGGCGCGAGGAACTGCGCGATCAGCCACGCACGGTCCGCGGTGGGTGGACTGGCGGTGGACCCCTAGGGGCGCGGGGAACTGCGCGATCGGCCACGCACGGTCCGCGGTGGGTGGACTGGCGGTGGACCCTCAGGGGCGCGGGGAACTGCGCGATCGGCCACGCACGGTCCGCGGTGGGTGGACTGGCGGTGGGCCCTCAGGGGCGCGGGGAACTGCGCGATCGGCCACGCACGGTCCGCGGTGGGCGGACTGGCGGTGGGCCCTCAGGGGCGCGGGGAACTGCGCGATCAGCCACCCGCGGTCCGCGGTCGACGGACTTGGCGGTGGACCCCTCAGGGGGACTGCCCCGGGCAACCGCCCGGGGCGGTGGTCGGCGGGCCGGCGGACTCCGCGGGCGGTCGTGGCCGGGCGGGGCGCGGGCCGCGGGGGGTTTGTTGTCGGTCGGCGACAGTAGGGTGGGCGGCATGGCCGACCCTTCCAGCTACCGCCCCCAGCCGGGGCAGATCCCCGACTCCCCGGGGGTCTACCGCTTCCGCGACGAGCACCGCCGGGTGATCTACGTCGGGAAGGCCAAGAGCCTGCGCCAGCGCCTGGCCAACTACTTCCAGGACATCGCCGGCCTGCACCCCCGTACGGCCACCATGGTGACCACCGCGGCGTCCGTCGAGTGGACGGTGGTGTCCACCGAGGTCGAGGCGCTCCAGCTGGAGTACTCCTGGATCAAGGAGTACGACCCCCGGTTCAACGTGAAGTACCGGGACGACAAGAGCTACCCGTCCCTGGCCGTGACGCTGAACGAGGAGTACCCCCGGGTCCAGGTCATGCGCGGGCCCAAGAAGAAGGGCGTGCGGTACTTCGGGCCGTACGCGCACGCCTGGGCCATCCGGGAGACCGTGGACCTGATGCTGCGCGTGTTCCCGGTGCGGACCTGCTCCGCCGGGGTGTTCAAGCGGTCCGCGCAGATCGGTCGCCCCTGCCTGCTCGGCTACATCGGCAAGTGCTCCGCCCCCTGCGTCGGCCGCGTCACCCCCGAGGAGCACCGCGAACTCGCCGAGGACTTCTGCGACTTCATGGCCGGCCGGACGGGCGCGTACCTCTCCCGCCTCGAGCGGCAGATGCACGACGCCGCCGAGGAGATGGAGTACGAGAGGGCCGCCCGGCTGCGCGACGACATAGGGGCCCTGCGCCGCGCCATGGAGAAGAACGCGGTCGTGCTGGCCGACGCCACGGACGCGGACCTGATCGCCGTCGCCGAGGACGAGCTGGAAGCCGCGGTGCAGATCTTCCACGTCCGCGGCGGCCGGGTCCGCGGCCAGCGCGGCTGGGTCACCGACAAGGTGGAGGCCGTCGACACGGCCGGGCTCGTCGAGCACGCCCTCCAGCAGCTGTACGGGGAGGAGACCGGCGAGTCCGTGCCCAAGGAGGTGCTGGTCCCGGTGGTGCCGGAGGACGCGGCCACCCTCGGCCAGTGGCTCGCCGGGCGGCGCGGCTCCCAGGTGAGCCTGCGCGTACCGCAGCGCGGGGACAAGAAGGCGCTGATGGAGACCGTCCACCGCAACGCCCAGCAGTCCCTCGCCCTGCACAAGACCAAGCGGGCCGCCGACCTCACCACCCGCTCCCGGGCACTGGAGGAGATCGCCGAGGCCCTGGACCTCGACAGCGCGCCGCTGCGCATCGAGTGCTTCGACATCTCCCACCTCCAGGGCGAGGACGTCGTGGCCTCGATGGTCGTCTTCGAGGACGGGCTCGCACGCAAGAGCGAGTACCGGCGCTTCCAGATCAAGTCCTTCCAGGGCCAGGACGACGTCCGCTCCATGCACGAGGTGGTCTCCCGGCGCTTCCGCCGCTATCTGCAGGAGAAGCTGAAGACGGGGGAGTGGGAGCCCCAGGACGCCGAACGGGACGCTTCCGGTGAGGTCCCCGCCGAGGTCGCCGCCGACGACGGGCGGCCCAAGCGGTTCGCGTACCCGCCGCAGCTCGTCGTGGTCGACGGCGGGCAGCCGCAGGTGGCGGCCGCGCAGCGGGCCCTGCAGGAGCTCGGCATCGACGACGTGGCGGTGTGCGGCCTGGCCAAGCGCCTGGAGGAGGTCTGGCTGCCCGGCGAGGACGACCCGGTCGTGCTGCCCCGCACCAGCGAGGGCCTCTACCTGCTCCAGCGGGTCCGTGACGAGGCCCACCGGTTCGCCATCCAGTACCAGCGCAGCAAGCGCGGCAAGCGGCTCAAGGCCGGCCCGCTGGACGAGGTGCCCGGGCTCGGCGAGAGCCGCAAGCAGGCCCTGGTCAAACACTTCGGTTCGGTGAAGAAGCTGAGACAGGCGACAATCGACCAGATCTGCGAGGTCCCGGGCATAGGACGCAAGACGGCCGAGACGGTGGCCGCAGCCCTCGCCCAGGCGGTCCCCGCCGCTCCTGCCGTCAACACGGCGACAGGGGAGATCATTGAGGATGAGACCCCCGCACCCGCGGGGACGTCGTCCGAACGGGGGACCGCGCCATGACCGAGCACGAGACCGAGTACGACCGAGACGGAGCACAGGTGAGTACGGGCACGACACTGGAGCCCGGCGAGAGCGCCGAGGCCGCCATCCCCGAGCTGGTGATCATCTCCGGGATGTCCGGGGCCGGCCGCAGCACGGCGGCCAAGTGTCTGGAGGACCTCGGCTGGTTCGTCGTCGACAACCTCCCGCCCGCGCTGATCCCCACCATGGTGGAGCTCGGCGCCCGCTCGCAGGGCAACGTGGCCCGCATCGCCGTCGTCGTCGACGTCCGCGGCCGCCAGTTCTTCGACGCCCTGCGCGAGTCCCTCGCCGACCTCGAGCTGCGCGGCGTCACGCGGCGCATCGTGTTCCTGGAGTCCTCCGACGACGCGCTGGTCCGCCGCTTCGAGTCGGTGCGCCGCCCGCACCCCCTCCAGGGCGACGGCCGCATCGTCGACGGCATCGCCGCCGAGCGCGACCTGCTGCGCGAGCTGCGCGGCGACGCCGACCTGGTCATCGACACCTCCAGCCTGAACGTGCACGAGCTGCGCGCCAAGATGGACGCCCAGTTCGCGGGCGACGAGGAGCCTGAGCTGCGGGCCACCGTCATGTCCTTCGGCTACAAGTACGGCCTGCCCGTCGACGCCGACCTGGTCGTCGACTGCCGCTTCATCCCGAACCCGCACTGGGTCCCGGAGCTGCGCCCCTTCACCGGCCTGAACCCGGAGGTGTCGGGCTACGTCTTCAGCCAGCCCGGTGCCAAGGAGTTCCTGGACCGCTACACGGAGCTGCTCCAGCTCATCGCCGCCGGCTACCGCCGCGAGGGCAAGCGGTACGTGACCATCGCCGTCGGCTGCACCGGCGGCAAGCACCGCAGCGTCGCCATGTCCGAGAAGCTCGCCGCCCGCCTCGCCTCCGAAGGGGTCGAGACCGTCGTGGTCCACCGGGACATGGGGCGCGAGTGACCGGACGTACCCTGCGGCTGCGCCGCCTGCGCCGCCTCACCTCCGGGCGCGGTGCGGACGGCGCGGAACGCACCGGGCGGCGCCGTGGCGCCGCCCCCCAGGCGGCCGCGCCCAAGGTCGTCGCGCTCGGCGGCGGCATGGGCCTGTCGGCCTCCCTGGCCGCCCTGCGCCGGATCACCGGCGAGCTCACCGCCGTGGTCACCGTCGCCGACGATGGCGGCTCCAGCGGCCGGCTGCGCGAGGAGCTCGGCGTGCTCCCGCCCGGCGACCTGCGCAAGGCGCTGGCCGCGCTGTGCGGCGACGACGACTGGGGCCAGACCTGGGCCCGCGTCATCCAGCACCGCTTCCAGTCGGCGGGCGCCCTGCACGAGCACGCGGTGGGCAACCTGCTGATCGTGGCCCTGTGGGAGCAGCTCGGCGACCCCGTCCAGGCCTTGGACCTGGTCGGCAGGCTCCTCGGCGCGCAGGGCCGGGTGCTGCCGATGTCGGCGGTGCCACTGGAGCTCCAGGCGCTGGTGCGCGGCCACGACCCGGCGCGCCCGGCGGACGTGGACACCGTCCGGGGGCAGGCCACCGTGGCCACCACACCCGGCGAGGTGCTGTCCGTGCACGTCGTGCCGGGCGATCCGCCGGCGGTGCCGGAGGCGGTCGCCGCGGTCCTGGACGCCGACTGGGTGGTGCTCGGGCCCGGGTCCTGGTTCTCCTCGGTGATCCCGCACCTGCTGGTGCCGGAGCTGCTCGACGCGCTGATGGAGACCAAGGCCCGGCGGGTCCTGTCGTTGAACCTGGCCCCGCAGCCCGGCGAAACAGAGGGCTTCTCTCCGCAGCGTCATTTGGAGGTTTTGGCCCGACACGCCCCTAAACTCGCCCTGGACGTGGTGCTGGCCGACCAGGCCGCCGTGCCCGACCGCGAGTCCCTCGCCGATGCCGCCCAGCGCTTCGGTGCCGCGGTCGAGCTGGCGCCGGTGGCCAGGGAAGACGGCTCCCCCAAGCACGACCCGGAGCTGCTCGCCGCCGCGTACGACCGTATTTTTCGGATGCATGGAAGGATCGGCCCATGGCGATGACGCCAGCGGTGAAGGATGAGATCTCCCGGCTCCCCGTCACCCGGACCTGCTGCAGGAAGGCGGAGGTCTCGGCGATCCTTCGGTTCGCGGGCGGTCTGCACCTGGTGAGCGGCCGGATCGTCATCGAGGCGGAGCTGGACACCGGGATCGCGGCGCGGCGCCTGCGCAAGGACATCCTGGAGATTTTCGGACACTCCTCGGACCTGGTGGTCATGGCGCCCGGCGGGCTGCGCCGCGGCAGCCGCTACGTCGTCCGGGTCGTGGCCGGGGGCGACCAGCTGGCACGCCAGACGGGCCTCGTGGACGGCCGCGGCCGCCCCATCCGCGGTCTTCCCCCGCAGGTGGTCTCCGGGGCCACCTGTGACGCCGAGGCGGCCTGGCGCGGCGCCTTCCTGGCCCACGGTTCGCTCACCGAGCCGGGCCGGTCCTCCTCCCTGGAGGTCACCTGCCCCGGCCCGGAGGCGGCCCTGGCCCTGGTGGGCGCCGCCCGTCGGCTCTCCATCGCCGCCAAGGCGCGCGAGGTGCGCGGCGTGGACCGCGTCGTGGTCCGCGACGGCGATGCGATCGGCGCCCTGCTGACCCGGCTCGGCGCCCACGAGTCGGTGCTGGCGTGGGAGGAGCGGCGGATGCGGCGCGAGGTGCGCGCCACCGCCAACCGCCTGGCCAACTTCGACGACGCGAACCTGCGCCGCTCCGCCCGGGCCGCCGTGGCCGCGGGGGCCCGCGTCCAGCGCGCCCTGGAGATCCTCGGCGAGGAGGTGCCCGAGCACCTGGCCGCCGCGGGCCGGCTGCGCATGGAGCACAAGCAGGCCTCCCTGGAGGAGCTGGGCGCCCTGGCCGATCCGCCGCTGACCAAGGACGCGGTCGCCGGCCGGATCCGGCGCCTGCTGGCGATGGCCGACAAGCGGGCCCAGGACCTCGGGATCCCGGGCACGGAGTCGAACCTCAGCGAGGAGATGGCCGACAACATGGCCGGGTGACGGCCGGCACCGGCCGGCCGGCGCCACCGTACGCCGCACAGGGGGGCCCGCACAGCGCAGCACCGCGCCGTGTGCGGGCCTCCTCTCCTTTGCCGGCCTTCCGGCGACCGGTTCCCGGTACCGCCCCATTGACATGGGCACGCGGCGATCGTGAGCCTGTCGTGCGAACGCTTTCGTGGCAGTCGACGCCCAGGGGGGCACATGAGGCACCGCGCGAGACTGATCCTCGCCGCCACTGCACTGCTCATCGGAACCACTGCCGCCGCCTTTCCGGCGACGGCCCAGGCCCGCCCAGCGGAAGGCGCCGCATCCGGCGCCGACACCGACGAGGTACGGGTCTACGACGCGGAGATCACCAGGGAACAGGTCCCGCTCGTCCTCGCCGCCGGCCAGGACGCCCACGAACTCACCGAGCGCGCCCCGCAGAACGGCACCGCCAAGGTCGAGCTGATCCTCACCGGCGCCCAGGCGGACGGCCTCGCCGCCCGCGGCGTGAAGCTCGCCGAGCGCCAGGTCCGCCAAGGGGCCCGGGCCCAGGCGCCCGGCGACGGGGTCTTCCGCCCGTACAGCGGCAAGGGGGGCCTGCAGGAGGAGATCCTCAAGACCGCCCAGGACCACCCGGACCTGGCCAAGGTCGTCTCCATCGGCAAGACGGTCCAGGGCAAGGACATCCTCGCGCTGAAGGTCAGCAAGAACGCCCGCACCACCCGCGACGGCGGGAAGCCGGCCGTGCTCTACATGTCCAACCAGCACGCCCGCGAGTGGATCACCCCGGAGATGACCCGGCGGCTGATGCACCACACCCTGGACAACTACGGCAAGGACCAGCGGATCACCGGCCTGGTGGACTCCACCGAGCTGTGGTTCCTGCTGTCCGCCAACCCCGACGGCTACGACTACACGCACGCCGCGGACGGCAACCGCCTGTGGCGCAAGAACCTGCGCGACAACAACGGCGACGGGAAGATCACCACCGGCGACGGCGTCGACCTCAACCGCAACTTCGCCTACAAGTGGGGCTACGACAACGAGGGTTCCTCGCCGAACCAGTCGAGCGAGACCTACCGCGGCCCCGCGGCCTCCTCCGAGCCCGAGACCGTCGCCCTCGACCGGTTCGAGAAGCGCATCGGCTTCCGGTACGCCGTCAACTACCACTCCGCGGCGGAGCTGCTGCTCTACGGCGTGGGCTGGCAGGTGGCCACCCCCACCCCGGACGACGTCGCCTACAAGGCGCTCGCCGGCACCCCGGAGAACCCGGCCGTCCCCGGCTACCACCCGCAGGTCTCCTCCGAGCTGTACACCACCAACGGCGAGGCCGACGGCCACGCGTCCAACGTCAACGGCATCATGATGTTCACGCCGGAGATGACGACCTGCCAGACGGCCTCCGCGAGCGACCCGAACGACCGGTGGAAGCCCGAGGACTGCCGCTCCGGCTTCAACTTCCCGGACGACGAGAAGCTGATCCAGGCCGAGTTCGCAAAGAACGTGCCCTTCGCGCTCGCCGTCGGCGAGAGCGCCGCGCACCCGGACCGGCCGGCCTCCCCGGTGGGCCTGAAGGCCGCCGACTTCACGGTCGACCCCTTCACCACCTCCTACGCGGCCAAGGGCGAGGACCAGACCGTCTCCGTCACGGCCCGCAAGGCGCTGAAGGACAAGCGGCTCAGGTTCCGCATCAACGGCGGCCGCACCCACGACGACGGCCTCAAGCCCTGGAAGGGCGGCTCCGTCTACGGCGGCGACGACAACAACTGGTTCGACGAGTACCGCGCGAAGGTGGACGGCGCCCGCCCCGGCGACCGGGTCGAGGTCTGGTTCACCGGCCGCGACGGCGCCGGCAAGGAGGTCTCCAGCGAGCACTTCACGTACACGGTCGCCCAGCGGCCCCGCGCCGACGTCCTCGTGATCGCCGAGGAGGGCGCACAGGCCAAGCACGCGCAGGAGTACGTCGACGCCCTGCGCGCCAACGGCAAGTCGGCCGCCGTCTGGGACGTCGCCGTCCAGGGAGCCCCGCACCACCTCGGCGTGCTCTCCCACTTCCGTACGGCCGTCCACTCCACCGGAGCCGTCACCCCCGGCGGCCCCACCCAGCTCGCCCTGCGCGACTTCCTCAACGAGGGCGGCAAGCTGATCGAGGCCGGTGAGCTCGCCGGCGGCAACGCCCAGGTCGGGCCCGCCGTGACCGACGACTTCAGCCAGTACTGGCTCGGCGCCTACGCCCGCACCACCGCCCGCGGCGCCACCGGATTCACCGGCACCGGCGCCCTGGCGGGGGCCGGCGGCGCCCTGCGCGGCGCGGAGGGCAACCCGCTCGACGCCCCGGGCTCCTTCGCGCTGACGTCCGAGGCCCTGCCCCCGGCGCAGTTCCCGCAGTTCAAGAGCGCGCAGGGCGGTTCGTACGCCGGGGTCGTCAATCCGTACGCCCCCTACGCCGGCGCCGGCATGGCCGCGGCCCTGCACGCGGACGACGACTACAAGCGCCTGACCCGCACCCTCGACCTGACCAAGGTCACCGCAGCCGACCGGCCCCAGCTGAAGACGGCCCTCAACTGGAACACCGAGCAGGGCTACGACCACGCCGTCCTCGAGGCCCGCACCGCGGGCGGCGACGACTGGACCACCCTGCCCGACGCGGGCGGCCTGAGCAGCACGGCCGTCCCGGCGGAGTGCGAGGCCGGGTTCTTCGTGGGCGGCCATCCGTTCCTGCGCCACTACCTGACGGTCGGCAGCGGCAGCTGCTCCGCGCAGGGCACCAGCGGCACGTGGAACAGCTTCACCGGCTCCTCCGAGGGCTGGAAGCAGGTCTCCTTCGACCTGAGCGCGTACGCGGGCCGCACCGTCGAGGTCTCCCTGGCGTACGTCACGGACGGCGGCGCGGGCGGCCGCGGCGTCTTCGCGGACGAGGCGCGCCTGTCGGTCGGCGGAGCGGACCAGGCCGCCGAGGGCTTCGAGACCTCGCTGGGCGCCTGGACCGCGCAGCCCGCACCGGCCGGGAGCCCCGAGACGCCGGGTGACTGGGCCCGCTCCGGGGAGCTGTTCAAGTCCTACGCGTCGGTCACCACGCGTAACACGGTCCTGCTCGGCTTCGGCCTGGAACACCTGGCGACGGCGAAGGACCGCACCCTACTCGTCGGTAAGGCGCTGCGCGCGCTGAACCGCTGATCAGAGGCCCCGCAGCCGCTCACCCGGAGTGACGGGGACCGAGGTCGCGAACGGTCCCGCACCGGCCCCGCCGGTGCGGGGCCGGGGGTGTGTCCGGTCCGGACGATGTCACTCACGAGCTCACGGAGAGGTAGGGTCGTAAGCGGTCGGGGACATCCCATTTACAGCTCGCCGGCGCACAGACCGGCGCACCAACGAGGAGATCGGTTCGTGACGATCCGCGTAGGAATCAACGGTTTTGGCCGCATTGGCCGCAACTACTTCCGAGCTCTCCTGGAGCAGGGGGCGGACATCGAGGTCGTAGGTGTCAACGACCTGACGGACAACGCCACCCTGGTGCACCTGCTGAAGTACGACACCATCCTCGGCCGCCTCAAGCAGGAGGTCACGCACACCGAGGACACCATCACGGTCGGCGGCAACACCTTCAAGACCTTCGCCGAGCGTGACCCCGCCAACCTCCCCTGGGGTGAGCTGGGCGCCGACATCGTCATCGAGTCGACCGGCATCTTCACGAAGAAGGCCGACGCCGCCAAGCACATCGCGGCCGGCGCGAAGAAGGTCCTCATCTCGGCCCCGGCCAAGGACGAGGACATCACCATCGTGATGGGCGTCAACCAGGACAAGTACGACGCGGCCAACCACCACGTCATCTCCAACGCCTCCTGCACCACCAACTGCGTGGCGCCGATGGCCAAGGTCCTCGACGAGAACTTCGGCATCGTCAAGGGCATGATGACCACGGTCCACGCGTACACGAACGACCAGCGCATCCTGGACTTCCCGCACTCGGACCTGCGCCGCGCCCGCGCCGCCGCCGAGAACATCATCCCGACCTCGACCGGTGCCGCCAAGGCCACCGCCCTGGTTCTCCCGCAGCTCAAGGGCAAGCTGGACGGCATCGCCATGCGCGTCCCGGTCCCGACCGGCTCGGTCACCGACCTCGTCCTGGAGCTCGACCGCGAGGTCACCAAGGACGAGATCAACGCCGCCTTCCAGAAGGCCTCCGAGGGCCAGCTCAAGGGCATCCTCGACTACACCGAGGACGCGATCGTCTCCTCCGACATCGTGAACTGGCCGGCCTCCTGCACCTTCGACTCCTCCCTGACGATGGTCCAGGGCAAGCAGGTCAAGGTCGTCGGCTGGTACGACAACGAGTGGGGCTACTCCAACCGCCTCGTCGACCTCACGGTCTTCGTCGGCGGCCGGCTCTGATCAGCAGGGCAGACACCACGATGTGAAGCACAGGGTCCGGGCAGCGCGACGAGGCGCCGCACGGACCCTGTAGCTTTCCTGTCGTTCTTCGCCCCGACATGGGCGCCAAAGGAGTCAAAAACACATGAAGACGATCGACGAACTTCTCGCCGAGGGCGTCGCCGGCAAGCGGGTCTTCGTCCGCGCGGACCTCAACGTGCCGCTCGCCGACGGCAAGATCACCGATGACGGCCGCATCCGCGCCGTCCTGCCGACCATCGCGAAGCTCGCCGAGGCGGGCGCCCGCGTGGTCGTCGCCTCGCACCTGGGCCGCCCCAAGGGCGAGCCGGACCCGGCCTTCTCCCTCGCCCCCGCCGCCGCGCGGCTCGGCGAACTGCTGGGCGCCGAGGTCGCGTTCGCGGCGGACACCGTCGGCTCCTCCGCCAAGGAGACCGTCGCCGCCCTCGCCGACGGCCGGGTCGCCGTCCTGGAGAACCTCCGCTTCAACGCCGGCGAAACCTCCAAGGACGACGCCGAGCGCGGCGCCTTCGCCGACCGGCTCGCCGAGCTCGCCGACCTCTACGTCGGCGACGGCTTCGGCGCCGTCCACCGCAAGCACGCCTCGGTCTTCGACCTGCCCGCGCGCCTCCCGCACGTGGCCGGCTACCTGATCGCCACCGAGGTCGGCGTCCTGAAGCAGCTGACCGCCGAGGTCAAGCGGCCCTACGTCGTCGTCCTGGGCGGCGCCAAGGTCTCCGACAAGCTCGCCGTCATCGACGAGCTCCTCGGCAAGGCCGACCGCCTCCTGATCGGCGGCGGCATGGCCTACACCTTCCTCTACGCCAAGGGCTACGAGGTCGGCATCTCCCTGCTCCAGAAGGACCAGGTGGAGAAGGTCAAGGAGTACATGGCCCGGGCCGAGGCCGGCGGCGTCGAGCTGGTGCTCCCGGTCGACATCCTCGCCTCCGCGGACTTCCCCGACCTCAAGGGCAAGACCCCGGCCGAGTACACCACCGTCGACGCGGACAAGATCCCCGCCGACAAGGAGGGTCTCGACATCGGCCCGAAGACCCGTGAGCTGTACGCGTCGAAGATCGCGGACGCGGAGACCGTCTTCTGGAACGGACCCGTCGGCGTCTTCGAGCACCCCGACTACGCCGGCGGCACCCGCGCCGTCGCGCAGGCCCTCGTCGACTCCGACGCGTTCACCGTCGTCGGCGGCGGCGACAGCGCCGCCGCGGTCCGCACCCTGGGCTTCGACGAGAACGCCTTCGGCCACATTTCCACCGGTGGTGGCGCCAGCCTCGAATACCTCGAGGGCAAGACGCTCCCCGGCCTCGCCGCCCTGGAGGGCTGAACCCGCATGACCACCCGTACCCCGCTCATGGCGGGCAACTGGAAGATGAACCTCAACCACCTCGAGGCCATCGCGCACGTCCAGAAGCTCGCCTTCGCCCTCAACGACAAGGACTACGACGCGGTCGAGGTCGCGGTCCTGCCGCCCTTCACCGACCTGCGCTCCGTCCAGACCCTGGTCGACGGCGACAAGCTGAAGATCAAGTACGGCGCCCAGGACCTCTCGGCGCACGACTCCGGCGCGTACACCGGTGAGATCTCCGGCGCGATGCTGTCCAAGCTGAAGTGCACGTACGTGGCCGTCGGCCACAGCGAGCGCCGCCAGTACCACGGCGAGTCCGACGAGCAGTGCAACGCCAAGGTCAAGGCCGCCTACCGGCACGGGATCACCCCGATCCTCTGCGTCGGCGAGGGCCTGGACGTCCGCAAGGCCGGCGAGCAGGTCCCGCACACCCTCGCCCAGGTCGACGGCGGACTGAAGGACGTCCCGGCCGAGCAGGTCGAGTCCATCGTGATCGCGTACGAGCCCGTGTGGGCGATCGGCACCGGCGAGGTCGCCACCCCCGAGGACGCCCAGGAGGTCTGCGGGGCGATCCGCGGCCGCCTCGCCGAGCTGTACTCCCAGGAGCTGGCCGACAAGGTCCGCATCCAGTACGGCGGCTCGGTCAAGGCCGGCAACATCGCGGCGATCATGGCCCAGCCCGACGTCGACGGCGCCCTGATCGGCGGCGCGGCCCTCGACGCGGACGAGTTCGTCAAGATCGTCCGGTTCCGCGACCAGTAGAGCGCACGCTCGCGGCAGCGAGTATGCGGCGGAGCGGATCCGTCGTACCCTTGCGGGGGCCAGGGGCTGAACCATCAGCCGCTGGCCCCCGCGCCATCCAGCACAGCCGGAAAGCCAGAGAAGCCAGAAAGTAGGAATCAGCCGTGGTTATCGGGTTCTCGATCGCCCTGATCGTCTTCAGCGCCCTGCTGATGCTGCTCGTGCTGATGCACAAGGGCAAGGGCGGCGGCCTTTCGGACATGTTCGGCGGCGGCATGCAGTCGTCCGTCGGCGGCTCCTCGGTCGCGGAGCGGAACCTGGACCGCATCACCGTCGTGGTCGGTCTGCTGTGGTTCGCGTCCATCGTCGTGCTCGGCCTGCTGACCAAGTCCGGCAGCTGACCGTCCCCGCACACGGTTCTCGCCATTCGGGCCGTCCGGCCGGCCCGGCCCTGCCTATCATGAGGAACGGCGTCACAGCGTGGAGTGAGTAACTCCATTTGCTGGACGTGCGTTGGGCCTTACGTAGACTGGGGCGCCCGCGACGGAAATCCACTCACGCTTCGCGGCACCATCACGCAGGGAGTTACGACCGTGGCAAGTGGCAACGCGATCCGTGGTAGCCGGGTCGGAGCGGGGCCGATGGGCGAGGCCGAGCGCGGCGAGTCCGCGCCCCGCCTGCGCATCTCCTTCTGGTGCTCGAACGGGCACGAGACGCAGCCGAGCTTCGCCAGCGACGCGCAGGTCCCCGACACCTGGGACTGCCCGCGCTGCGGATTCCCGGCCGGCCAGGACCGGGACAACCCCCCTGCGCCGCCCCGCACCGAGCCGTACAAGACGCACCTGGCGTACGTGCGCGAGCGGCGCACCGACGCCGACGGCGAGGCGATCCTCGCCGAGGCGCTCGCCAAGCTTCGCGGCGAGATCTGACGCGGCGGAAGTGACCGGCCGTGTGACTGTGTGACAAGGGCCCGGCCCGCAGGAGTCTTCTCCCGCGGGCCGGGCCCCTTTGCGTACGGTGTGGCCCTTCCCATCCCTTAAGTTGGTGATCGGCGGGGCACGACAGGACGGAAGAAACGGGTTGATGTCCGAGATGAACGCAGACGGCCGTGTGAGGCTCAACCGGACCCCCGAATGGCTTGCCCTCGGCAAGCACCGGGAGGAGCTGGGACAGACGCACCTGCGCGAGCTGTTCGAGACGGATCCGCAGCGGGCCACGCGGTACACGCTGGAAGTCGGGGACCTCCACATCGACTACTCCAAGCACCTCGTGACGGACGAGACGCTGACGCTGCTGCGCGAGCTGGCGGACGCGACGGGCGTCGCCGGGCTGCGCGAGGCGATGTTCCGCGGCGAGAAGATCAACACCACGGAGGACCGGGCGGTCCTGCACACCGCCCTGCGGGCGGCGCCCGACGCCGTCATCGAGGTCGACGGGGAGAACGTCGTCCCCGCCGTGCACGCGGTCCTCGACAAGATGGCCGACTTCAGCGAGCGGATCCGCTCGGGGGAGTGGACCGGCTTCACCGGCGAGCGCATCACCAACGTCGTCAACATCGGCATCGGCGGCTCCGACCTCGGCCCGGCCATGGCCTACGACGCGCTGCGCGCCTTCACCGACCGCGGCCTGACGGTGCGGTTCGTCTCCAACGTGGACGGCGCCGACCTGCACGAGGCGGTCCGCGACCTCGACCCGGCGCGGACGCTGTTCATCATCGCCTCCAAGACCTTCACCACCATCGAGACCATCACCAACGCCGAGTCGGCGCGCGCATGGCTCCTCGCCGGCCTCGGAGGCGACCAGGCCGCCGTCGCACGGCACTTCGTCGCCCTGTCGACGAACGAAGAGAAGGTGGCCGGCTTCGGCATCGACCCGGCCAACATGTTCGGGTTCTGGGACTGGGTCGGCGGCCGCTACTCCTTCGACTCGGCCATCGGGCTGTCCCTGATGATCGCGATCGGACCGGACGCCTTCCGCGAACTCCTGCGCGGCTTCCGGCTGATGGACGAGCACTTCCGCACCGCGCCCGCGGAGCGGAACGCGCCGCTGCTGATGGGGCTCCTGGGCATCTGGTACGGGGCCTTCCACGACGCCCAGTCACATGCCGTCCTGCCCTACAGCCACTACCTGTCCCGCTTCACCGCGTACCTGCAGCAGCTGGACATGGAGTCCAACGGCAAGTCCGTGGACCGCGACGGGCGGCCCGTGGACTGGCAGACCGGGCCGGTGGTGTGGGGCACGCCCGGCACCAACGGGCAGCACGCGTACTACCAGTTGATCCACCAGGGCACCAAGGTGATCCCGGCGGACTTCATCGGCTTCGCCCGGCCGGTGGAGGAGCTCGCGCCGCGACTGGCCGCGCAGCACGACCTGCTGATGGCGAACTTCTTCGCGCAGACGCAGGCGCTGGCCTTCGGCAAGACGGCGGAGGAGGTCCGGGCGGAGGGCGTGGCGGAGGAGCTGGTCCCCCACAAGACCTTCCGCGGCAACCACCCGACGACGACGGTCCTGGCGGCGGAGCTGACGCCGTCGGTCCTCGGGCAGCTGATCGCCCTGTACGAGCACAAGGTGTTCGTCCAGGGGGCGGTGTGGAACATCGACTCCTTCGACCAGTGGGGAGTCGAGCTCGGGAAGGTGCTCGCCAAGCGGATCGAGCCGGCGCTGGTGTCGGGGGCCGAGGTGGGAGGCCTCGACGCCTCCACCGCGGCCCTGGTCGCCACGTACCGCACCCTGCGCGGACGCAGCTAGCCCTTGGGCTCCGCCGCTGCGCGGAGCAGTTCCCCACCCCGCCCCTTCCCGAAACCGTGGCTCCGCCCCGGACCCCGTTCGCCTCACACGCCGGCGGGGCTGAAAAACCCGGGCGCTTCGCGCCCGGTGCGCTCAAACGCCGCGCGGGCTGGATTTTCCAGCCCCGCCGGCGTTTGAGGCGTTTCTGGGGGCACCTCCCAGCGGTAGCTGGGGGAGAAGGGGCGGGGTGGGGGAACGGCTCCGCGCAGCGGTAGCGGGCCCGCTCTCCGGGGAGGGCGGGCCCAGGGGACAGCGGGGTCAGGCCGAGGCCGGGGGGTACAGGGCCGGGGGGAGCTTGGCGGCGGCGGCGCGGTCCAGGAGCCACAGGGTCCGGGAGCGCCCGTACGCCGCGGCCGCCGGGGCCTGGACTTCACCGGCACCCCCGAGGGCGATGGCCACCGCGCCCGCCTTGTCCTCGCCCGCCGCCAGGAGCCACACCTCCCGGGCCGCCCGGATCGCCGGCAAGGTGAGGGAGACACGGGTGGGCGGCGGCTTCGGCGCGCCGTGGACGCCGACGACCGTCCGCTCGGTCTCCCGCGCCGCCGGATGCTCCGGGAACAGCGAGGCCACGTGCGTGTCGGGCCCGACGCCCAGCATCAGCACGTCGAACCGCGGCACCGGCCCGTGGTCCTCCGGCCCGGCGGCCTTGCGCAGCTCCGCCGCGTACGCCTCGGCCGCCGCGTCCACGTCGGCCCCGTACGGCCCGTCCGAGGCCGGCATCACGTGCACCCGCGCCGGGTCCACCGGTACGGAGTCCAGCAGCGCCTCCCGCGCCTGGACGTGGTTGCGCTCGGGGTCGTCGGCCGGGACGTACCGCTCGTCGCCCCACCACAGGTCCAGCCGGGCCCAGTCGATCGCGTCCCGGGCGGGCGCGGCGGCCAGCGCGGCGAGCAGCCCGTTGCCGTTGCGGCCGCCGGTGAGGACGATCGAGGCGCTGCCCCGGGCGGCCTGCGCGTCCACGATCTTCGTGATGAGCCGGGCCGCCGCGGACTGGGCCATCAGCTCCTTGTCCCGGTGGACGACGACCTGAGGAGTCGTCATACCCATGTTGTTGCCGCCTTCTTGGTCGGGAAATGGCTCGGCCGCCGGTCGGCCCGCACCCCGCAGGGGGAGGGAGCCGGCCGACGGCCTCGGTGCTTCACGGCGTCACCGTGTCACTGTCACTGCGTCACTGCTTGGCCTCGGACGGGGCCGGGGCCGCCTTCTTGCCCGCCGCCTTCGCAGCCGGCTTGGCCTCCTGCTGCGAAGCCGCCTCCTCGGCCGGAGCCAGCTTCGCCTCCGACTTCGCCGACTTCGCCGGCTCCGCCTTCACCTGTTCCAGCTTCGCCACGCCGAACTTCAGCGCCTCCGCGTAGGTGTTGTCCGGGTCCAGCCGGCGCAGCTCCTCCGCCAGCAGCTCGGCCGTGTCGCGGCGCTTGAGCGCCACCGCACGGTCGGGCTGGCCCGGCATGGACAGCGTGGCCAGCAGGCCGTCCGCCCGGTCCAGGACGATCTCGCCGTCCTTGGTCTCCAGGCGGACCGCGGTCAGACCGGGGCCCGAGGACAGGGTGCGCCTGACGGGAACGGCGAGCCGGTCCGCCAGCCACATGGCCAGCAGTTCGCAGCTCGGGTTCTCGTCCTCGCCCTCGACGATCGCCGAGGTCACCTTGACGGCCTGCTGGTCCAGGGCCGCCGCGAGCATGGAGCGCCACGGCGTGATCCGGGTCCAGGACAGGTCGGTGTCGCCGGGCGCGTACGTCGCCGCCCGCTCGCCGAGCGCCCCGGTGGGCTCCTCGCAGGAGTAGGTGTCGGTGATCCGGCGCTGCCCGAGCGCACCCAGCGGGTCGCCCGCCAGGTCCGCGGGGGCGCCTTCCGGCCACCAGACGACCACGGGTGCGTCCGGCAGGAGCAGCGGGAGAACCACCGACTGGGCGTGGTTGACCAGTTCACCGTGGAGGCGGAGCACGACCGTCTCGCCGCTGCCGGCGTCCGCCCCGACGCGGACTTCCGCGTCGAGACGGGCGTCACGGCGGCTGCGCGGCGAGCGGCTGACCCGCTTGATGACGACGATGATCCGCGAAGGGTGTTCGTGGGATGCGTCGTTCGCCGACTTGAGCGCGTCGTACGCGTTCTCCTCGTCGGTCACGATCACCAGCGTGAGCACCATGCCGATGGCCGGCGTGCCAATGTCCCGGCGCGCCTGCACCAGCGCAGAGTTGATCTTGCTGGAGGTGGTCTCCGTGAGGTCGATCTTCATGGCCGGCGCCAGCTCCGTCCGTCTCGTGCGAGCATCTCGTCCGCCTCGACCGGCCCCCAGGTGCCCGCCGGGTACTGCGCGGGCTTGCCGTGCTTGTCCCAGTACTCCTCGATGGGGTCGAGGATGTTCCAGGAGAGCTCGACCTCCTGGTGCCGCGGGAAGAGGTTCGCGTCACCCAGCAGGACGTCGAGGATCAGCCGCTCGTACGCCTCCGGGCTCGACTCCGTGAAGGACTCGCCGTACGCGAAGTCCATCGTCACGTCCCGGACCTCCATGGAGGTGCCCGGGACCTTGGAGCCGAAGCGGACCGTCACGCCCTCGTCCGGCTGGACCCGGATGACCAGGGCGTTCTGCCCCAGCTCCTCGGTCGCCCCCGACTCGAACGGCAGGTACGGGGCCCGCTTGAAGACGACCGCGATCTCGGTCACCCGGCGGCCCAGGCGCTTGCCCGTGCGCAGGTAGAACGGGACGCCCGCCCAGCGGCGGTTGTTGATCTCCAGGCGGATGGCCGCGTAGGTGTCGGTCTTCGACTTGGGGTCGATGCCGTCCTCTTCGAGGTAGCCGACGACCTTCTCGCCGCCCTGCCAGGCCGCCGCGTACTGGCCGCGCACGGTGTGCTTGCCCAGGTCCTCGGGGATCTGGACGGCGCTGAGCACCTTCAGCTTCTCCGCCACCAGGGCCTTGGGGTGGAAGGAGCCGGGCTCCTCCATCGCCGTCAGCGCGAGCAGCTGCAGCAGGTGGTTCTGGATGACGTCGCGGGCCGCGCCGATGCCGTCGTAGTAGCCGGCCCGGCCGCCGATGCCGATGTCCTCGGCCATAGTGATCTGCACGTGGTCGACGTACGACCGGTTCCAGATCGGCTCGAACATCGTGTTCGCGAAGCGGAGCGCCAGGATGTTCTGGACGGTCTCCTTGCCCAGGTAGTGGTCGATGCGGAAGACCTCGTCCCGGGGGAAGACCTCGTGGACGACCTGGTTCAGCTCCTGCGCGCTCTTCAGGTCGTGCCCGAAGGGCTTCTCGATGACGGCACGCCGCCAGGAGCCGGGCTTCTGCGCCAGACCGTGGTCCTTGAGCTGCTGGACCACCTTGGGGAAGAACTTCGGCGGGACGGACAGGTAGAAGGCGAAGTTGCCGCCCGTTCCCTGCTGCTTGTCGAGCTCCTCGATCGTCGCCTTCAGCGTCTCGAACGCCTGGTCGTCGTCGAAGTCGCCCTGCACGAACCGGCAGCCCTGCACCAGCTGCTGCCAGACCTCCTCGCGGAACGGGGTGCGCGAGTGCTCCTTGACGGCCTCGTACACCTCCTGGGCGAAGTCCTCGTGCTCCCACTCCCGGCGGGCGAAGCCGATCAGCGAGAAGCCCGGCGGAAGCAGGCCGCGGTTGGCCAGGTCGTACACCGCGGGCATCAGCTTCTTGCGCGACAGGTCACCCGTAACGCCGAAAATGACCAGGCCGGACGGCCCCGCGATGCGCGGGAGCCGTCGGTCCTGTGCGTCACGAAGCGGGTTCGCTCCGTTAACAAGCAAGGCGCACTCAGCCTTCCGTGGGGGCGAGGCGCTCAAGCTCCGCCTCGGTCGACTTCAGCAGGTCGTTCCAGGACGCCTCGAACTTCTCGACGCCCTCGTCCTCGAGCAGCTGAACCACATCGTCGTACGAGATGCCCAGCTTCGCGACCGCATCGAGCTCGGCGCGCGCCTGCTCGTAGGTGCCGCGCACGGTGTCGCCCGTGACCTCGCCGTGGTCGGCGGTGGCCTCCAGGGTGGCCTCCGGCATGGTGTTCACCGTGTTCGGGGCGACCAGGTCGACCACGTACAGGGTGTCCTTGTACGCCGGGTCCTTGACGCCGGTCGAGGCCCACAGCGGGCGCTGCTTGTTGGCGCCGAGGCGCTCCAGGGCGGCCCAGCGGTCGGAGGAGAAGACCTCCTCGTACGCCTCGTAGGCCAGTCGGGCGTTGGCGAGGGCCGCCTTGCCCTTCAGGGCCTTGGCCTCGGCGGTGCCGAGGGCGTCGAGGCGCTTGTCGATCTCGGTGTCCACGCGGGACACGAAGAAGGAGGCGACCGAGTGGATCTCGGACAGGTCCAGGCCCGCGGCCCTGGCCTTCTCCAGACCCGTCAGGTACGCGTCCATCACCGCGCGGTAGCGCTCCAGCGAGAAAATCAGCGTGACGTTGACGCTGATGCCCTTGCCGATGACCTCGGCGATCGCCGGCAGGCCGGCCTTGGTCGCCGGGATCTTGATCAGCGTGTTCGGGCGGTCCACCAGCCAGGCGAGCTGCTTGGCCTCGGCGATCGTCGCCACCGTGTCGTGGGCCAGGCGCGGGTCGACCTCGATCGACACGCGGCCGTCCTGGCCGTCGGTGCGGTCGAAGACCGGGCGCAGGATGTCGGCGGCGTCGCGGACGTCGGCCGTCGTGATCATGCGGATGGCCTCGTCGACGGTGACCTTGCGGGCGGCGAGGTCGGCGAGCTGCTGCTCGTAGCCGTCACCGCTGCTGATCGCCTTCTGGAAGATCGACGGGTTGGTGGTGACACCGACCACGTGGGACTGGTCGATGAGCTCGGCCAGGTTGCCCGACGTGATGCGCTTGCGGGACAGGTCGTCCAGCCAGATCGCCACGCCCTCGTCGGAGAGGCGCTTGAGTGCGTCTGTCATGGGAATTGCATCTCCTACTTGGTTGCGTACCGGCGTCAGCGCGCGGCGGCTTCGAGGGATTCCTTGGCGGCGGCGGTCACGGCCTCGGCGGTGAAGCCGAACTCGCGGAAGAGGACCTTCGCATCGGCCGACGCACCGAAGTGCTCCAGCGAGACGATCCGGCCCGCGTCGCCGACGTAGCGGTGCCAGGTCAGGCCGATGCCGGCCTCGACCGCGACGCGCGCCTTCACCGACGGCGGCAGGACGCTGTCCTTGTACGCCTGGTCCTGCTCCTCGAACCACTCGACGGACGGCATCGAGACGACCCGGGCCGGGATGCCCTCGGCCTGCAGCGCCTCGCGCGCGGCGACGGCGAGCTGGACCTCGGAGCCGGTGCCGATGAGGACGACCTGCGCGTCAGCGGTCTCGCCCTGGGGGCCCGTCGCCTCGAACAGCACGTAGCCGCCCTTGGCCGCGTCGTCGTTGCGCTCGTACGTCGGCACGCCCTGGCGGGTCAGCGCCAGGCCGTGCGGGGCGCCCTTGCCGAAGACCTTGGTGTGGCGGCGCAGGATCTCGCGCCAGGCGACGGCGGTCTCGTTGGCGTCGGCCGGGCGGACCACGTTCAGGCCCGGGATGGCGCGCAGCGAGGCCAGGTGCTCGACGGGCTGGTGCGTCGGGCCGTCCTCGCCGAGGCCGATGGAGTCGTGCGTCCACACGTACGTCACCGGCAGGTGCATCAGGGCCGACAGGCGCACGGCGTTGCGCATGTAGTCGGAGAACACCAGGAAGGTGCCGCCGTAGATACGGGTGTGGCCGTGCAGGGCGATGCCGTTCATGGCCGCGGCCATGGAGTGCTCGCGGATGCCGTAGTGCACGGTGCGGCCGTACGGGTCGGCCTCCGGCAGCGGGTTGCCCTTCGGCAGGAACGAGGAGTTCTTGTCGATGGTGGTGTTGTTGGAGCCGGCCAGGTCGGCCGAGCCGCCCCACAGCTCCGGGATGACCGCGCCGAGCGCCTGGAGCACCTTGCCGGAGGCCGCGCGGGTGGCGACGCCGGTGCCGGGCTCGAAGACGGGCAGCTTGTCCTCCCAGCCCTCGGGCAGCTCGTTGGCCTGGATGCGGTCGAAGGCGGCGGCGCGCTCGGCGTTGGCGGTGCGCCAGGCGGAGAAGTCCTTCTCCCAGGCGGCCTTGGCCTCGCGGCCGCGGTCGAGGGCCTTGCGGGTGTGGGCGATGACCTCGTCGGAGACCTCGAAGGTCTGCTCCGGGTCGAAGCCGAGGACGCGCTTGGTGGCCGCGACCTCGTCGTCGCCGAGGGCCGAGCCGTGCGAGGCCTCGGTGCCCTGGGCGTGCGGGGCCGGCCAGGCGATGATCGAGCGCATCGCGATGAAGGAGGGGCGCTCGGTCTCGGCCTTGGCGGCGGCCAGGGCCTCGAACAGGGCCTTGGGGTCGAGGTCGCCGTTGGGCTGCTGGGCGATGCGCTGGACGTGCCAGCCGTACGCCTCGTAGCGCTTGAGGGTGTCCTCGGAGACGGCCGTCTCGGTGTCGCCCTCGATGGAGATGTGGTTGTCGTCCCACAGCAGCACCAGGTTGCCGAGCTTCTGGTGGCCCGCGAGGGAGGAGGCCTCGGCGGAGATGCCCTCCTGCAGGCAGCCGTCACCGGCGATGCAGTAGACCATGTGGTCGAACGGGGAGGTGCCCGGGGCGGCCTCCGGGTCGAACAGGCCGCGCTCGTAGCGGGCGGCCATGGCCATGCCCACCGCGTTGGCGACGCCCTGGCCGAGCGGGCCGGTGGTGGTCTCGACGCCGGCCGTGTGGCCGTACTCCGGGTGGCCCGGGGTCTTCGAGCCCCAGGTGCGGAACGCCTTGAGGTCGTCCAGCTCCAGACCGAAGCCGCCGAGGTAGAGCTGGGTGTAGAGGGTCAGGGAGGAGTGACCCGCGGAAAGCACGAAACGGTCACGGCCGACCCATTCCGGGTCCGCCGGGTCGTGCCGCATCACCTTCTGGAAGAGCGTGTACGCGGCGGGGGCGAGGCTCATGGCCGTGCCGGGGTGGCCGTTACCGACCTTCTGGACCGCGTCGGCGGCCAGGATGCGGGCGGTGTCGACGGCCCGCTGGTCCAGTTCGGTCCATTCGAGCTCTGTGGTCGTCGGCTTGGTGCTCACCGTGGGTCAGGGCTCCTCTCCACATGTCTGTTCCCGGTGACGAACGGTGCACCGGCGCGATTCCGAGCCTACCCCCGCTGCGGCGTGCAGCTATTCGAGTGCACGCAGTCCGTCACAACGTCGCGGACTCCGATCGGACCAACACGAGGCGACCCCCGCGCGGGGCGACGCAAGCGCAACGTCTAAAGTGGCGTGGTACGCGCAAGCTCCGGACCACCCGTCCGGAGCTTGCTGGATTCTCTGTCAGGGGTGTGCGTGACGGCCGTCGAATCCCGTCCAGCGGGGGTGCTCGGGACGAGCCCCGGCCACCGGCCGTTCGGGGCCCGTGCGAAGGCTTTCGTGGCTTTGACCAAGCCGCGAATCATCGAACTTCTGCTGATCACCACAGTGCCGGTCATGTTCCTGGCCGAGCAGGGCGTGCCCTCGCTGTGGCTGGTTCTCGCGACCTGCTTCGGCGGCTATTTGTCCGCCGGCGGGGCCAATGCGCTGAACATGTACATCGACCGGGACATCGACGCGCTGATGGACCGCACGTCGCAGCGCCCGCTGGTGACCGGCATGGTGAGCCCGCGCGAGTGCCTCGTCTTCGGCATCACCCTCGGCGTCGTGTCCACCGTGTGGTTCGGACTGCTCGTCAACTGGCTGTCCGCCGCGCTCGCGCTCGGTGCGCTCCTCTTCTACGTCGTCATCTACACGATGCTGTTGAAGCGGCGCACCGCCCAGAACATCGTCTGGGGCGGCATCGCCGGCTGCATGCCGGTGCTCATCGGCTGGTCCTCGGTCCGCAACGAGGTTTCCTGGGCCGCCGTCATCCTCTTCCTCGTCATCTTCTTCTGGACGCCGCCGCACTACTGGCCGCTGTCCATGAAGGTGAAGGAGGACTACGCGCGCGTCGGCGTGCCGATGCTGCCGGTCGTCGCGGGCAACCGGGCCGTGGCGCGGCAGATCGTCCTCTACAGCTGGGTCATGGTCGCCGTCTCGCTGCTGCTGACCCCGCTGGGGTACACCGGCTGGTTCTACACGGCGGTCGCGCTGGCGGCCGGCGGCTGGTGGCTGTGGGAGGCGCACGCGCTGCACGCCCGGGCCAAGGCCGGGGTCACGGGCGCGAAGCTCAAGGAGATGCGCCTGTTCCACTGGTCGATCACCTACGTGTCGCTGCTCTTCGTGGCGGTGGCCGTGGATCCCTTCCTCCGCTGATTACTCGCCGGTAGCATGCTTTCCATGGCAGACACCACCGCCGCGGACGCCGCGGACAAGAAGCAGGAGCGGGCGGCCGCCAAGCTCGCCAAGCAGATCGGCGCCTTCGCGCGGCAGCACGGCGGCGCCGAGGGCCAGCTCGCGCACATCGGCCAGGCCGGCACCCGGATCGTGCTCGTGGGTACGGACGGCGGCTGGGGCGACCTGGTGGCCTCCACGTACGAGGTGGCCCGGCTGGCCGCGGAGAAGGCCGGCCTGACCCTCCACGAGGAGTTCGACGGCGAGCTCGCCGCCCGCGTGAAGACCGGCCCGTACGAGTGGACCCGGATGGCGGGCATCCAGCTCGGCGGCGCGGACAACCCGGCGGCCTGACGCCCGGCCCGGGGGCCTGACGCCCGGCCCGGCGGCCTCGACACCCGCCCGGCGGCCTCGACACCCGCCCGGCGGCCTCGACACCCGCCCGGCGGCCTGACGCCCGCCCCGGTGGCCGCTCGGTCAACAGCGCGAGCAACACCTCGCACCCCGCTCACCCGTTAGGACGTGTGGAAGCCCCTTCCTCACGTCCGCAAACGGGATGCCCGGATGATCGAAACGCCGCCCCTGGTGGACCAGTACTGCCACGGAGTGCTCCGCCACGAGCTGGGCCTCGGCACCTTCGAGGCCGAACTGGCCCCCGCGGCCGGACCGCCCGCCGCCGGGACGACCTTCTTCGACACCCAGGCCGGCTTCGCCGTGCGCCGCTGGTGCGCGCCGCTCCTCGGCCTGGAGCCGCACTGCGCCCCGGCCCGCTACCTGGCCCGGCGGCGCGAGCTCGGCCCGTTCGAAGCCCGGCGCAGGCTGCTGCGCGGCGCGGGCATCGCCGCCCACCTGGTCGACACGGGCGTACCCGGGGACCTGGCCGGGCCCAAGGAGCTGGCCCTCGCGGGGGACGCCGAGGCCTTTGAACTCGTCCGGCCGGAGCTGCTCGCCGAGCAGGTCGCCGACACCTCCGGCACCGTGGCCGCCTTCCTCGCCAACCTCGCCGAGGCGCTCCACCACGCCGCCGCCGGCGCCGTGGCCTTCACCTGCGGCCCCGACGCGGGATATCCGGCCGCCGTCGCCGACGCCCCCGGCCCGCCCGACCCGGGCGAGGTGGGGGCGGCCGCCGGGCAGTGGCTGGCGGCACGCTCCAAGGGCTGGCCC
This sequence comes from Streptomyces sp. NPDC046876, assembly GCF_040645035.1. Classification (NCBI taxonomy): domain Bacteria; kingdom Bacillati; phylum Actinomycetota; class Actinomycetes; order Kitasatosporales; family Streptomycetaceae; genus Streptomyces; species Streptomyces sp. NPDC046876. The sequence continues at coordinate 333,235 of NZ_JBEYXK010000001.1, forward strand.
GTACGCGACCCCGTCCTGCTGCGGCACCTGCTGTGGAGCGCGGTGGCCACCGGGTTGCCGCTCCAGCTGCACACGGGCGCGGTGGAGCCGGGGGAGCGGCCGGAGCGGGCCGATCCGGCGCAGCTGGCCGAGTTCGTACGGGCCACCGCGGGGCGGGGCAGCCGGATCGTGCTGCTCGGCGGGTACCCGTACCACCGCCGTACCGCGCAGCTCGCGGCCGCCTTCCCGCACGTCCACGCCGACCTGGGCGCCGCCCTCGGGCGCAGCGGGGCCCGGGCCGCGGGCGTGCTCGCCGAACTGCTGGAGCTCGCCCCCTTCGGGAAGCTGCTGTTCTCCAGCGGCGGGCGGCGGCTGCCCGAACTGCACGCGGTGGGCGCCCTGGTGTTCCGGGAGGCGCTGAGCAGGGTGCTGGGCGGCTGGGTCGGCGACGGGGCCTGGTCCTGGCGGGACGCCGAGCGGGTCGCCGCCCTGGTCGCGGCGGACAACGCCCGGCGCGTCTACCGCCTGGACGAACGCGGCTGAGCCGGCCGGGACCCCACGGCCCGGCCGGCTCGGCGGATGCGGTCGGGCCGCGCGGCTCAGAGGGCGGTGAGCTGCGGGTCGCTCTGGGCCGGGATCCCGGCCCGGTCCAGGGGCCGCTCGCGCAGGCTCAGCGCCACGCGGAGCACGCCGATCCACACCAGGCAGGAGCCGAGCATGTGGACGCCGACCAGGACCTCGGGCAGGTCGGTGAAGTACTGCACGTACCCGATGCCGCCCTGCGCGGCGAGCACGACCAGCAGGTCGCGGGCGCGGGCCCGGGTGTCGTCCGGGGCGTCCACCACGCGCAGCACCAGCCACATCGCGACGGCGAGCGCGCACACCAGCCACGCCGAGATCGCGTGGACGTGCGCCGTCGTCGCCCAGTCGAGCGGCATGCGCTTGATCTCGCTGCGGTCGCCGGCGTGCGGGCCGGAGCCGGTGACCACCGTGCCCGCGGCGATCAGCACCACTGTGGTCGCGAGCAGCGCCCACGACAGCTTGCGCACCGGTCCGGGCACCCGCGGCCGGGGCGCGGTGTCGCCCTCACCGGTGCGGTGCCAGGCGACGACGGTCACCGTGATGAGCGAGGTGGCGAGCAGGAAGTGCCCGGCCACGCTGTACGGGTTGAGGCCCGTCATGACGGTGATGCCGCCGAGGACCGCGTTGCCCATGACGATGGCGAACTGCACCCAGCCGAGCCGGGTCAGCGAGCGGCGCCACGGCTTGGCCGAGCGGGCCGCGACGATGCCCCAGCCGACGGCCGCGCAGAGCACGTACGTCAGCATGCGGTTGGTGAACTCGATCGCGCCGTGCAGACCCTGAGCAGGTGTCGCGACCAGGCTGTCGTCGGTGCACTTGGGCCAGGTGTCGCAGCCGAGACCGGATCCGGTCAGCCGCACCGCGCCGCCGGTGACGACGATGGCCACGCTCATGAGGAGTGCGGCGAACGCGGCCCGCCGGACGGTCCGGGGTGACGGAGTCCAGCGGCTGGCGATGTAAGCGAGAGGGGTCAACACGGCCCTTATCGTACGCGGCGCCTTGTGCAAACTTTCACGAGGGGGTGCCGCCGCCGGCCCGGCCCCCGGGGGCATCGGCCCCGGCGACGTGGCGGAACCGCGCCCCCGCGGGATCGCCCTCCTCGTGCCACCACAGCAGGACGCGCCAATAGCCGCCGTCCCCCGGGTGGTCCGCGGACTCCCGGAAACCGCGCACCAATTCGGTGCCTATGTCACTTGCTGTCCGGTTTCGTATCTCGGTGCTGCTGCGCCACGGGCCGTCCAGCGCGCTCCACAGTCCGTCAGGACCGCGCACCTCGAAGCGCCAGGCGGCCCGCCACGGGGTGACCTCCAGCATCGTGCCCACCTGGTCGGCGCCGAGCCCGAGCCCGGCGGCGATCCCGGCCTCGGCCACCCCCTGGATCCGGGCGGCCACCACGGCCCGGGGCAGCAGCCGTTCGGGCAGCAGGCCGCGGGCGCGCAGGTTCACCAGGGACTCGAAGGACAGGAAGCGCAGCCGCAGCTCCAGCTGCCGGCCGATGTGGTCGAGGGCCTCCTCCGCCTCCTCGGCCTCCCGGGCGCCGGGCGCGGAGAGCAGCAGCCGGCGGAACCCGCCCTCCGCATCCACCGCCCACGCCACCGCCTCCTCGGCCAGGCCCAGCTCCGCCAGGCGGTCGCCGAGGAACACCTCCGCCTGGGCGAGGCCGCGCCGGTTGACCGGGTCCTGCTGGTCCAGGCCGTGCCAGACGTCGACCGCGGCCCGGGTCAGGTCCCGGGCGCGCTCGCCGGCCGCCCGCTCGATCGCGGTGGGGCCGCTCTCCGCGGCCGCGCCGAGCGGATGCCGGGGCAGCCGGCCGGCGTCGCTGAGCGGCCAGGCCAGCCAGACCCCCTGGTTGATCAGCCCCCGGGCGTACCACCGGGCGTACTCCGGATCGTGTCCGGCGGCCTGCTGCCCGTACCGCAGGCCCTCCTCGACGGCCGCCAGCGCCCCGGCCCGGTCCCCGCCGGCGAACCGGCGCGCCGCCAGGTCCCCCAGCCGCAGCCCGAGCCGCGCCGCGCAGGCGGGATCCGTCCGCGCCGGCCCGCGCAGCGCGCCGATCAGCTCCGCCAGCAGCCCTTCGGCCTCGGCGTACTCCGCATGCTCCGCGCCCGACCGGATCCGCGCCCAGCGCTCGTCCAGCCGCAGCGCGGCCTCCCGTTCCCCCATGGTCCGCCCCCCGGCGTTCTGGTGGGCGCCGCCCCTGTGCGGCGGTGCCCGTCCTCCTGCCGGACCAACGTACGGGGGAGGGGAATCACTCCCACCGGAACAGCTTCGCCGCGGCGCCCAGGCCCAGCACGGCCCACACGCCCAGCACGGCCGCGTCGCCCCACGGCAGTGCGGCCCCGTGCCGCAGCACCTCGCGCAGCCCGTCGGACAGCGCCGAGATCGGCAGCAGGCCCAGCACCTCCCGGACCGCGCCGGGGAACTTCTCCAGCGGCACGATCACCCCGCCGCCGACCAGCAGCAGCAGGAAGACCAGGTTCGCCGCGGCCAGCGTCACCTCGGCCTTGAGGGTGCCCGCCATCAGCAGCCCGAGCCCGGAGAACGCGGCCGTGCCCAGCAGGAGCAGCAGCGCCACCGACAGCGGGTCGCCCTGCGGTGACCAGCCCAGCGCCAGGGCGATCACCGTCAGCAGCGCGATCTGCAGCACCTCGGTGACGAGCACGGACAGCGTCTTGGCGGCCATCAGGGCCCAGCGCGGCAGCGGGGAGGCCCCGAGCCGCTTGAGCACCCCGTAGCGCCGGTCGAAGCCGGTGGCGATGGCCTGGCCGGTGAAGGCGGTGGACATCACGGCGAGCGCCAGCACGCCCGGCGCGAGGAAATCGACGGACTTCTCGCCGGCGGCGGCGTCCAGCGGCACCGAGACGATGTCGACGGAGGAGAACAGCACCAGCAGCAGCGCCGGGATGATCACCGTCAGCAGCAGCTGCTCCCCGTTGCGCAGCAGCATCCGGGTCTCGAGGGCCGTCTGGGCGGCGATCATGCGGGACACGGGCGCGGCCGCCGGGCGGGGGGTGAACGTACCGGCGCTCATGCGCGCAGCTCCTTACCGGTGAGCTCGAGGAAGACGTCTTCGAGGGTGTGGCGCTCCACGGAGAGGCTGCTCGGCATCACGCCGTTCTGGGCGCACCAGGAGGTGACGGTGGCCAGCATCTGCGGGTCGACGTCGCCGGTGACGCGGTAGCTGCCCGGGAGGAGCTCGGCGGCCTCGGTGCCGTCGGGCAGGGCCTTCAGCAGCGAGGCGAGGTCCAGGGAGGGGCGGCCGGTGAAGCGCAGGGTGTTCTCGGCGCCGCCGCGGCACAGCTGCTCGGGGCTGCCGTGGGCGATGACCCGGCCCGCGTCGACGATGGCCACCTCGTCGGCGAGCTGCTCGGCCTCGTCCATGTGGTGGGTGGTGAGGACGACGCCGACCCCGTCGGCGCGCAGCTCCCGTACGAGCTCCCAGGTCGCGCGACGGGCCTGCGGGTCCAGGCCGGCGGTGGGCTCGTCCAGGAAGACCAGCTCGGGGCGGCCGACGACGGCCATGGCCAGCGACAGGCGCTGCTGCTGGCCGCCGGACAGCCGGCGGTAGGGGGTGCGGCCGCAGCCGCCGAGCCCGAGCCGCTCCACCAGGGAGCCCACGTCGAGGGGGTCGGCGTACAGCGCGGCCATGTGGCGCAGCATCTCGACGGCGCGGGCGCCGGAGTAGACGCCGCCGGACTGGAGCATCACGCCGATGCGCGGGCGCAGGGCCGCGGCCTGGGCGACGGGGTCGAGGCCGAGGACGCGGACGGTGCCGGCGTCGGGGCGCAGGTAGCCCTCGCAGGTCTCCACGGTGGTGGTCTTGCCCGCGCCGTTGGGGCCGAGTACGGCGGTGACCGAGGCCTTGCGGACGGTGAGGTCCAGGCCGTCCACCGCGGTCTTCGGGCCGAACCGCTTCACCAGTCCGCGGATCTCCACGGCGGGGTCGTTGCTCATGCGGGTGAGTCTACGGAGCTCCGCGGGGGGTCCGGGGGCCCGGGTCGGGGGCTCGGGAGGGCGCACGCGGGCGGAATCGGGGCGCACGCATCGCCGCTGGTCGGGCCGGGGAAAGGCCCCTCCGGGGGATCACTCTGCGTAGACAGGTTAGGTGACCCTTAGTGATGGAGGACACCGGGGGTGGCGTCCGTCACGGCTTGTCGGGGCTGGAGTAATTACGCAACAATGGCGTTGTGAAATACGGCGAACGGCTGATCGAGGCCTCTCAGGGGGAGCTCGCTACCGGGGAGCGGTCAACCCGCAACCGGGTCGCGCGGTCCATCCTGGACCACGGGCCCTCCACCGTCGCCGACCTCGCCGCGCGGCTCGGCCTCACCCAGGCCGCCGTCCGACGCCACCTCGACACCCTCGTCGCGGACGACGTCGTCGAAGCCCGTGAACAGCGGGTCTACGGCACGCGCACCCGGGGCCGGCCCGCCAAGGTCTTCGCACTCACCGACTGCGGTCGCGACGCCTTCGACCAGTCCTACGACTCCCTCGCCGCGGACGCCCTGCGCTGGATCGCGCAGTCCGCCGGCGGCGGCGAGCAGGGCGAGGCGGCCGTGGCCGCCTTCGCCAGGGCGCGGATGGAGGCCCAGGCCCAGAGCTACCGGGAGTCGGTCGACGCGGCAGCCCCCGCGGACCGCACCGAGGCCCTGGCCAAGGCGTTGACCGCGGACGGGTACGCTGCTACGGCGAAGAGCGCTCCCGGTCCGCACAGCGGTGAACAGCTCTGCCAGCACCACTGCCCGGTGGCCCACGTAGCCGAGCAGTTCCCGCAGCTCTGCGAGGCGGAGACCGAGGTCTTCTCCCGTCTGCTCGGGACCCACGTGCAGCGCCTCGCCACGATCGCCCACGGCGACGGGGTATGCACCACCTTCATCCCGCGTGGCGCGGGCACAGCACAGTCCAACACATCAGCATCTGCAAGCACGGCCGGGAGGAACCCCGCATGACCACGGAGACTGCTCACCCTGAGCTCGAGGGTCTGGGCAACTACGAGTACGGCTGGGCCGACTCCGACGAGGCCGGCGCGGCTGCGAAGCGAGGCCTGTCCGAGGACGTGGTCCGGGACATCTCGGCCAAGAAGAACGAGCCCGAGTGGATGCTGAAGCTCCGCCTCAAGGGCCTGAAGCTCTTCGACAAGAAGCCCATGCCGACCTGGGGCTCCGACCTGTCGGGCATCGACTTCGACAACATCAAGTACTTCGTGCGGTCCACCGAGAAGCAGGCCGAGTCCTGGGAGGACCTGCCGGAGGACATCAAGAACACGTACGACAAGCTCGGCATCCCGGAGGCGGAGAAGCAGCGCCTCGTCGCCGGTGTCGCGGCCCAGTACGAGTCCGAGGTCGTCTACCACCAGATCCGCGAGGACCTGGAGGCCCAGGGCGTGATCTTCCTGGACACGGACACCGCGCTCAAGGAGCACCCGGAGCTCTTCCAGGAGTACTTCGGCACGGTCATCCCGGTCGGCGACAACAAGTTCGCGTCGCTGAACACCGCCGTGTGGTCGGGCGGCTCCTTCATCTACGTCCCCAAGGGTGTCCACGTGGACATCCCGCTGCAGGCCTACTTCCGCATCAACACGGAGAACATGGGCCAGTTCGAGCGGACGCTGATCATCGTCGACGAGGACGCCTACGTCCACTACGTCGAGGGCTGCACCGCCCCGATCTACTCCTCGGACTCGCTGCACAGCGCCGTGGTCGAGATCATCGTCAAGAAGGGCGGCCGCTGCCGCTACACGACGATCCAGAACTGGTCGAACAACGTCTACAACCTGGTCACCAAGCGCGCCGTGGCCTACGAGGGCGCGACCATGGAGTGGATCGACGGCAACATCGGTTCCAAGGTCACCATGAAGTACCCGGCCGTCTACCTGATGGGCGAGCACGCCAAGGGCGAGACCCTGTCCATCGCCTTCGCGGGCGAGGGCCAGCACCAGGACGCCGGCTCCAAGATGGTCCACATGGCGCCGAACACCTCCTCGAACATCGTCTCCAAGTCGGTGGCGCGCGGCGGCGGCCGCACCTCCTACCGCGGCCTGGTCGAGATCGGCGAGGGCGCCGCGGGCTCGAAGAGCAACGTGCTCTGCGACGCGCTGCTGGTGGACACCATCTCCCGCTCGGACACCTACCCCTACGTCGACGTCCGCGAGGACGACGTCACCATGGGCCACGAGGCGACCGTCTCCAAGGTCTCCGACGACCAGCTCTTCTACCTGATGCAGCGCGGCATGACCGAGTTCGAGGCCATGGCCATGATCGTGCGCGGCTTCGTCGAGCCGATCGCCAAGGAGCTGCCGATGGAGTACGCGCTGGAGCTCAACCGGCTGATCGAGCTGCAGATGGAGGGCTCGGTCGGCTAGTCCCGGCCGCCCCGCCCCCGTCCCGCAGCACATTCTTTGACGAAGGAAGAGAGCAGAACGACAGCCATGGCTGAGGCTCAGAACATTCCGGTCGGCTCCACCACGGCCGGCTCGATCGCGGTGGCCGCAGAGTCCACCGTCGCCACCCGGATGAGCGCGCCGCCGTCCTTCGACGTGGCGGACTTCCCCATCCCGCACGGCCGCGAGGAAGAGTGGCGCTTCACGCCGCTCGCCCGCCTGCGCGGTCTGCACGACGGCTCCGCGGTCGCCAACGGCACGATGAAGGCCCAGATCGACGCGCCCGAGGGCGTCACCGTCGAGTCGGTCGAGCGGGGCGACGAGCGCATCGGCAAGGCCGGCACCCCGGTCGACCGGATCGCCGCCCAGGCCTTCTCCTCCTTCGCCAAGGCCACGGTCGTCACCGTGCCCAAGGAGACCGTGCTCGCCGACCCGATCCGCGTCGCCCTGCACGGAGAGGGCGGCACGACCTTCGGCCACACCGTCTTCGACATCAAGCCGTTCGCCGAGGCGATCATCGTGATCGACCACACCGGTGACGGCGTGCGCGCCGCCAACGTCGACATCCTCGTCGGCGACGGCGCCAAGGTGACCTTCGTGTCCGTCCAGGACTGGGACGACACCGCCGTGCACACCTCGCAGCACAACGCGCTGCTGGGCCGCGACGCCAGCTTCAAGTCGGTCGTCGTCACCTTCGGCGGTGACGTCGTCCGCATCCACCCCCGCGTGCGCTACGCGGGCACCGGCGGCGAGGCCGAGCTGCTCGGCCTGTACTTCACCGACGCCGGCCAGCACCAGGAGCACCGCCTGCTGGTCACGCACGACGCCCCGCACTGCAAGTCCCACGTGGTCTACAAGGGTGCGCTCCAGGGCCAGGACGCCCACGCGGTCTGGATCGGCGACGTACTGATCGAGAAGAGCGCCGAGGGCACCGACACCTACGAGATGAACCGCAACCTCGTCCTCACGGACGGCGCGCGGGTCGACTCGGTGCCGAACCTGGAGATCGAGACCGGCGAGATCGTCGGCGCCGGCCACGCCTCCGCGACCGGCCGCTTCGACGACGAGCAGCTGTTCTACCTCCAGGCCCGCGGCATCCCGGCCGACGAGGCCCGCCGTCTGGTGGTGCGCGGCTTCTTCGCCGAGCTCGTCCAGCAGATCGGTGTCGACGACATCGAGGAGCGCCTGATCGGCAAGATCGAGGCAGAGCTCGAGGCGTCCGTCTGATGACCTACATCAAGGCCTGTGCGCTGAGCGAGCTGGAGGAGAACACCCCGAAGCGGGTGGAACTCGACGGCACGCCCGTGTCCATCGTCTCGACCGACGAGGGGGTGTTCGCGATCAACGACATCTGCTCGCACGCGAACGTCTCGCTCTCGGAGGGCGAGGTCGAGGACTGCATGATCGAGTGCTGGCTGCACGGCTCGGCGTTCGACCTGCGCACCGGCAAGCCGTCGGGGCTGCCGGCGACCCGCCCCGTTCCCGTATACCCCGTAAAGATCGAAGGGGACGACGTGCTCGTCTCCCTCACCCAGGAGTCCTGAGGCATCCATGGCAACGCTTGAAATCCACGACCTGCACGTCTCCGTCGAGACCGGTGATTCGGCGAGTGGCACCCGCGAGATCCTCAAGGGCGTCGACCTCACCGTCAAGCAGGGTGAGACGCACGCCATCATGGGCCCCAACGGCTCCGGCAAGTCCACCCTGGCGTACTCGCTCGCCGGCCACCCGAAGTACACCATCACCGGTGGCTCGGTGACCCTCGACGGCGAGGACGTCCTGGAGATGTCCGTCGACGAGCGCGCCCGTGCCGGCGTCTTCCTCGCCATGCAGTACCCGGTCGAGGTCCCCGGCGTCTCGGTCTCCAACTTCCTGCGCACCTCCGCCACCGCCATCCGCGGCGAGGCCCCCAAGCTGCGCACCTGGGTGAAGGAGGTCAAGGAGGCCATGGAGCGTCTCCAGATGGACCCGGCCTTCGCCGAGCGCAACGTCAACGAGGGCTTCTCCGGCGGTGAGAAGAAGCGCCACGAGATCCTGCAGCTGGAGCTCCTGAAGCCGAAGATCGCGATCCTCGACGAGACCGACTCCGGCCTCGACGTCGACGCCCTGCGCATCGTCTCCGAGGGCGTCAACCGCGTCCGCGAGACCGGTGAGGTCGGCACCCTGCTGATCACCCACTACACGCGCATCCTGCGCTACATCAAGCCCGACTTCGTGCACGTGTTCGCCAACGGCCGCATCGCCGAGTCCGGCGGCGCCGAGCTGGCCGACCAGCTCGAGAACGAGGGCTACGACAAGTACGTGAAGGGTGGCGCTACCGCGTGACGCAGCTGCCTGGCCTCCTCGACATCGAGGCGATCCGCAAGGACTTCCCCCTGCTGGATCGCGTGGTCCACGACGGGAAGAAGATCGTTTACCTGGACAACGCGGCGACCTCGCAGAAGCCGCGCCAGGTGCTCGACGCGCTGAACGCCTACTACGAACGGCACAACGCCAACGTCCACCGCGGCGTCCACGTGCTCGCCGAGGAGGCCACGGCACTGTACGAGGGCGCCCGCGACAAGGTGGCCGCCTTCATCAACGCACCGAGCCGCGACGAGGTGATCTTCACCAAGAACGCCTCCGAGTCGCTCAACCTGGTCGCGAACATGCTCGGCTGGGCCGACGAGCCCTACCGGGTCGACCGCGAGACCGAGATCGCCATCACGGAGATGGAGCACCACTCCAACATCGTCCCGTGGCAGCTGCTCTCGCAGCGCACCGGCGCGAAGCTGAAGTGGTTCGGCCTCACCGACGACGGCCGCCTCGACCTGTCCAACATCGAAGAGGTCATCACGGAGAAGACGAAGATCGTCTCCTTCACGCTGGTCTCCAACATCCTGGGCACGGTCAACCCGGTCGAGGCGATCGTCCGGCGGGCGCAGGAGGTCGGCGCGCTGGTGCTGGTCGACGCCTCGCAGGCCGCTCCGCACATGCCCCTGGACGTCCAGGCCCTCGGCGCCGACTTCGTGGCCTTCACCGGCCACAAGATGTGCGGCCCGACCGGCATCGGCGTCCTGTGGGGCCGCCAGGAGCTCCTGGAGGACCTGCCCCCGTTCCTCGGCGGCGGCGAGATGATCGAAACCGTCTCGATGCACTCCTCGACGTACGCCCCGGCGCCCCACAAGTTCGAGGCGGGCACGCCCCCGATCGCCCAGGCCGTCGGCCTCGGCGCGGCCGTGGACTACCTCACCTCGATCGGCATGGACAAGATCGCCGCGCACGAGCACGCGATCACCGAGTACGCCGTCAAGCGCCTGCACGAGGTCCCCGACCTGCGGATCATCGGCCCCACCACGGCCGAGGACCGCGGCGCCGCGATCTCCTTCACCCTCGGCGACATCCACCCGCACGACGTCGGCCAGGTCCTGGACGAGCAGGGCATCGCGGTCCGCGTGGGGCACCACTGCGCGCGCCCGGTCTGCCTGCGGTACGGAATTCCGGCGACCACGCGAGCGTCTTTCTACCTGTACTCCTCTCCGGCCGACGTCGACGCGCTGATCGACGGACTGGAGCACGTACGGAACTTCTTCGGATGACGAGGACGCTGTGAAGCTGGATTCGATGTACCAGGAACTGATCCTGGACCACTACAAGCACCCGCACGGGCGCGGCCTGCGCGACGGCGACGCCGAGGTGCACCACGTCAACCCGACGTGCGGCGACGAGATCACGCTGCGCGTGAAGTACGACGGCGAGACGCTCACCGACGTCTCGTACGAGGGCCAGGGCTGCTCCATCAGCCAGGCCAGCGCGTCCGTGCTGAACGAGCTGCTCGTCGGCAAGCAGCTGGGTGAGGCGCAGAAGATCCAGGGCGTGTTCCTGGAGATGATGCAGTCGAAGGGCAAGATCGAGCCCGACGAGGCGATGGAGGAGGTGCTGGAGGACGCGGTCGCGTTCGTCGGCGTCTCCAAGTACCCGGCGCGCGTGAAGTGCGCCCTGCTCAGCTGGATGGCGTGGAAGGACGCGACCGCCCAGGTGATGGGTGACGGCGCGGAGAGGAAGACGGCATGACCGAGAACGCGACGCCCGAGGCGTCGATCAAGCCGGCCACCGAGGAAGAGGTCCGCGAGGCGCTCTACGACGTGGTCGACCCCGAGCTGGGCATCGACGTGGTCAACCTGGGCCTGATCTACGGCATCCACATCGACGACGCGAACATCGCCACCCTCGACATGACCCTGACCTCGGCGGCCTGCCCGCTGACGGACGTCATCGAGGACCAGGCGAAGTCGGCGACGGAGGGCATCGTCAACGAGCTCCGCATCAACTGGGTCTGGATGCCCCCGTGGGGCCCGGACAAGATCACGGACGATGGCCGTGAGCAGCTGCGCGCGCTCGGCTTCAACGTCTGAGCCGTTCCGCTCCAGGGAGGGTCCCCGGCCGTGTGCCGGGGGCCCTCCCTGCGTTTTCGCTTCCTGCCTGTTCGTCCGGCGTACGGTCGGCGTGCACCGGGAGTTGACCGGGGCCACCGACCCTTCTCGACGGCCGTCCGGTCCGTGCGGCGGCCTGCATCCGGTTCCGCAACCGGTTCAGTTCGTGGAGGTCACCGATGAAGAAGCAGTTGTCGCTCGCAGGGATCGCCGGGCTGCTGCTCGCCGCGGCGCACGCTCCGGCGCAGGCGGTCACGTACGGCACGCCCACCATCGCCCTGTCCGCCGGCTACCTCTCCGGTGCCGTCGGCGCGGTCGGTGACCCGCAGGTCGACGTGACGGTCGCTCAGAGCGGCGCCGACGCCTCCGCCCTCACCGTCGCGGTGTCCGCCTCCAGCAGGACCGCGGTCGCCGCGCCGGGCGACGTGACCGTCACCGGGACCGGGGCGGTGCGGCACCTGGCCGTCGCCGCGCGGGGCCGCGGCTACACCGACCTCACCGTCAAGGTGACCGGACTGGGCGGCAAGACCGCGACCAGGACCCTCTCCTACGCGGCCTCGGGCGCCGTGCAGGACCCCGCAGACACGCGGTACTTCACCGGCGCCTCGGACACCTCGGCCGCCGTGGACGTGGGCGGCGGGTACGCCGTCGTCGCCGACGACGAGAACAACGTGCTGCGCCTGTACGACCGTTACCGCTCGGGGGCGCCGGTGCGGACCTGGGACTTCAGCAGCCAGCTGGGCGTCACCAAGGAGGTCGACATCGAGGGCGCGACCCGGATCGGCGACACCATCTACTGGACGGGCTCGCTCGGCAACAACAAGGACGGCGAGTACAAGGCGCCCCGGAACACGGTGTTCACCACGACCGTCAGCGGCTCCGGCCCCGGCACGCAGCTGGCGTACGGGCGCTCGTACAAGAAGCTGCGCGACGACCTGGTGGCCTGGGACGTCGCCAACGGCAACCGGTACGGCTTCGCGGCGGGGACGGCGGCCGGGCAGGCGCCGAAGCAGATCGACGGGTTCAACGCGGAGGGGCTGGAGTTCGCGCCCGGCTCCACGACCACCGCATACCTCGGCTTCCGGGCCCCGCTGGCGCCCGCGGTGCCCGGCGGGAAGGCGCTGCTGGTGCCCGTGACCAACTTCGACCGGGTGCTCGCGAGCGGGGCCAAGGCGGTCTTCGGGGCGGGGATCGAGCTCGACCTCGGCGGGCTGTCCGTCCGCGACATCCGCAAGAACGCCGCAGGCCAGTACCTGATCCTGGCAGGCTCCTGGGCTGCCGACGACAACACCGACCCGTACGCGCTCTACCAGTGGGACGGCGTCCCGGGCCACGCGCCGGTCAAGCGGCTCGACCTGCCGACGGCGGACCCCGGCGGCTGGGAGGCCATCGCGGAGGTCCCGGACCTGTCGGCCGCGGGGGCGCGGGTGCAGCTGGTGACCGACAGCGGGTCCGCGGACCTGTACGGGGACGGCGTCGAGGCGAAGGACCTGACCCACCCGGAGTGGAAGAAGTCGCGGGCGGTCTGGTTCACGCTGAACTGACGGGGCCGGCCCCCGCCACGGGGTGGGCGGCCGGCGCTGTTCCACGGCGCTGTGTACGCGCGTACGCAACGATGTGTACGCTGGTACACATGCCGTACGTACTGCTCGCCGCCGCCATCGCCGCCGAGGTCGCCGGGACCACCGCCATGAAGTTCAGCGACGGCTTCACGAAGCTGTGGCCGTCGCTGGGCACGGTCGTGGGCTACCTCGTGGCGTTCACACTGCTCGCGCAGACGCTGAAGTCGATGTCGGTGGGCACGGCCTACGCCATATGGGCCGGCGTCGGCACGGCCGCCATCGCGGCCATCGGCATGGTGTTCATGGGCGAGACGGCCACCGCCGCGAAGCTCGCCGGGATCGCGCTGATCATCGCCGGGGTCGTCCTGGTGAACCTGAGCGGGGCCCACTGATGGCCGCCGGTACGGGGCGCAGGTACGACCCGGACCGGCGCCAGCGGATCATCGACGCGGCGATCCGGGTGGTGGGCGCCAAGGGCATCGCGGGCCTGAGCCACCGCAGCGCGGCGGCCGAGGCGGACGTCCCGCTGGGCTCGACCACGTACCACTTCGCCACCCTGGACGACCTGCTGGTGGCGGCGCTGTCCCAGGTCAACGCGGCCTTCGAGGAGACCGTCGCCGCCTCGCCCGCGCTGGCCGACCCCCGGGCGGACCTGGCCGGGGCGCTGGCCCGGCTGCTCGGGGAGTTCCTCGGGGCGGACCGGGGGCGGGCGGAGCTGGAGTACGAGCTCTACCTCGCGGCCCTGCGGCGGCCCGCACTGCGGCCGGTGGCGGCGCAGTGGTGCGAGTCCGTCGCCGCCGCCCTGTCGGCGCGGACCGACCCGGTGACCGCCCGCGCCCTGGTGGCCGCCATGGACGGCATCGGCCTCCAGGTGCTCCTGACCGGCGCCGCCTACGACGAGGCCTACGCCCGCGAGGTGCTGGGCCGGCTGCTCGCCGGGTCCGGCGGGCCGGGGCCGTCCGGCGGATCAGGGTCGGACGCCGCCCGCTAGGGCACGCGCGGGATCGCCTGGAAGTCGAACGAGGCGCCGTTGTCGGCGGTGTTCGCGTCGCCGGATCCGCTGATCGATGCGTGGACGGTGCCGTTGCCGGTGCCCGTCACCGAGATCAGGAAGGGGATGCTGCCTTTGTCCCCGGGTTTGACGGTGCCGCCCGTGCAGCGGAAGCCGGAGGCTCCGGAGGCCGCGCACGTGAAGCCGCTGAACGTGCCGCTTTCCGGAGGCCGCCTCAGCTTCATCGGCCCCGTCGCCCAGACCTCGAGCACGACGCCGGTCGCGTCGGCGCCCTTGTTGGCGTAGCCCACCCAGTAGTTCCGGTTGGTGCCCGAGGGCGGGTTGGCCTCGCCGGTGATCGGGCCGACGGACAGGTCCGTCGGTGAGCTCTGGGGCTTGGATGCGTTGACGGGGTCCGCGCACACCTTGTTGGACTCGGGCGTGACGGGATCCTCCAGGTTGTAGGGGTTGGGCACGGTGTCCTCGTAGTGGACGGTCGCCCTGATCGTCGCGCAGTACGCCAGGCCCGGCTTGATGCCGGTGGCCGTACGTGTGGCCACCCGGCCCGTACCGGGCACCCTGCCGGGCGCCTGGCGCACGATCTTGGTGTACCCCGGGTTGTCCTTCTCGGTCAGGGTGATCGTGTACAGGATGTCCGGTTCGGAGTTGTCCTTGAACGTGAGGTAGGCCGTCGGCGCGTCCAGCCGCAGGCTCAACAGGGTCGGCGCCTTCACGATGGGGTCGTCGGCGGCGGCGGAGGCCGGCGCAGTCGTCGCTGCCGCCAGGCCGCAGGCCATGCCGATACCCAAGGACAGGCGCAGGGCCCGACGTGTTCGTCTCGCGGAGGTCATCGGACTTCCCGTTCGGTCGCGGTACTGGGGCCCGCCCCGCCGGTGGCCGCCCCTGTACGGGCGCCGGCCCCCGCCCATTGCCCCCTCCGGCACCGTCCATTCTCCGCTCTGCGGGCGACCGCGGCACTCCGGAGGGCGGGCGTCAGCGCGCGGCGCGGATCGCCTCCAGCGCGGCGGTGACGCTCGCCTCGATGTCGCGGATCGGGTAGATCACCTCGCGCACCGTGCGGTCCCGGTCCAGGACCAGCGTCAGCCGCTTGATCCGGCTGACCCCGGCCGCCCGGAACGTCGGCAGCCGCAGCGCGGCCGTCAGGGCCAGGTCCGCGTCCGACAGCAGCGGGAACCGCAGCCGCTCCGCCTCGGCGAACTCCCGCTGCTCGTCCGGCCGCTGGGTCGACACGCCGTGGACCGTGGCGCCCGCGGCCGTGAACTCCGCGAGCTGGTCGCGGTACGTGCACGACTCCAGCGTGCAGCCCTTGGCACCCGGGATCCCGGCCCAGCCGGGCGGGTAGGACTCGGCCCGGGCGTACGCGCCGGGGAAGCAGTACAGGACGGTGAACGGGGTGTCCCCGGCGACCGGGTCGCTGAGCTCGCCGAAACGGTCCGGCAGCAGCAGCTCCGGCACCCGCGTGCCGCGCAGCGCGTGCACCCGCTCCGCCTCCCGCGAGGCCTCCTGCGTCGTCGCCGTCATCTCTCCCTCTCCCAGGACCCAGGTGTCTCCCCAGTCCTGGAGGGCCACCAGGACCGGCAGCAGGCCCCGCCCGCGCGGGGTCAGCCGGTACTCGTGCCGCACCGGGCGTTCCTGGTACGGCTCGCGCGACAGCACCCCGGCCTCGACCAGCAGCTTCAGCCGCTCGGCCAGCACCTTCCGGGACATTCCCAGCTCGCGCTGGAACTCCTCGAAGCGGTGCAGGCCGCGCGCGGCGTCGCGGACGATCAGCAGCGTCCACCAGTCGCCCACCACGTCGAGGGCCTGGGCGATCGCGCAGTCGGCGTCGCCGAGGTGTGTGCGCTGGGCCATGGGAACTCCTTCGTCCGTTGACCCAAGGCTGTCATGCTGACATAGTCCGTTCCCAAAAGGAACTCACTGGGGTCCCAGTGGTGCGGCGGGGGAGTGGTCGGACGTGGTGCAGGCCTTCAAGGACGTGCCGAGAGCGGTGTGGCTGCTGGCGGCGGGGGTGTTCGTCAACGCCGTCGTCAGCTTCACCTTCGTCTTCGTCTTCCTCTACCTGACCGGGCCGCGCGGCCTCGGGACCGCCCAGGCCGGCCTGGTGACCGGCATCGGCGGCATCGGGCTGGTCGCCGGGAACTTCACCGGCGGCTGGTACGGCGACCGCTTCGGCCACCGCCGGGTCCTCCTCGCCGCCTCCACCCTCGCCGGCCTCACCCTGATGTCCTTCCCGCTGCTGCCCGGCGCCCTGCTGTACGCGGCCCTGCCGCTGGCCCAGTACGCCTCCGGGGTGATCCGGGCCGCGAACTCCGCCCTCGTCGCCGTGACCGTCCCCGAGGGGGCCCGCCGCCAGGCCTTCGCCGTCGTGCGCTGCGTCTCCAACGGCGGTTTCACCCTCGGCCCGCCGCTGGGCGCGCTGATCGCGACCGGGCTCTCCTACGACTGGCTCTTCGTCGGCGACGGCCTCGGCACCCTCTTCTTCGCGCTGTGGACCGCCCGGGTCGTCCCCGCCCGCGGCCGCGCGCGCAGCGCCTCCGCGGCCCCGGACGGGGGTCGGGGCCGCGGACTGCTCCGGGAGCTGCGGGAGCGGCCCGCCGTCCTGGTCCTCCTCGGCGCGATCCTGGTCACCGACGTCGTCTACCGCCAGCAGTACGGCGTCTTCCCCGTCTTCCTCGCCGACCACGGCCTCGACACCACCGACTTCGGCTTCGTGATCGCCCTCAACGGCGCGGTCATCCTGCTGCTGGAGCTGCCCGCCGCCGCACTGCTGCGCGACCGGCCGCCGCTGCCCGTCATCGGCGCCGGGCTGGTGCTGGTCGCGGCCGGGTACGCGGCGCTGCTGCCGGGGGCGGGGGTGGCGACCGGCGTCACGATGATGGTGCTGCTCAGCCTGGGCGAGATCCTGTACAAGACCACCGCCACCGCGTACGTCGCCGACCAGGCCCCCGAGCACGCCATCGGGCGGTTCCAGAGCCTGTACGCCGGGGTCTCGGTCAGCGGCGTCGTCCTCGGCCCGGCGCTGGGCGGGGCGCTGTACGCGGCCGCCCCCGGCCTGCTGTGGCCGCTGTGCGCGGCGCTGGCCGCGGGGGCGGGCGCAGCCGTGCTGTACGCCGCCCGGCGGCCCGGGCGGCAGGGGGCGCGCCCGGCACATGAGACCGGTTCGCACCCGCAAGCCGTCGCCGGTTAGGTTTCAGGCATGACTGCTACGCGTACCACCGGCGCCGTCGCCGCCGGACTTGCCACCCTCGCCGCCGACGGCACCGTCCTCGACACCTGGTTCCCCGCCCCCGAGCTCGTCGCCGAGCCCGGCCCGGCCGGCACCGAGCGCCTCACCGCCGAACAGGCCGTGGAGCTGCTGGGCGCCGCCGCGTCCAAGGCGATCCGCAAGGACGGGATCCGCGGCGTCGAGGTCGTGGCCGTCCGCACCGTGATCGCCTCCCTGGAGGACAAGCCGCTGGACGCGCACGACGCGTACCTGCGCCTGCACCTGCTCAGCCACCGCCTGGTCAAGCCGCACGGCCAGAACCTGGACGGCGTCTTCGGCCTCCTCGCGAACGTCGCCTGGACCTCCCTGGGCCCGGTCGCCGTGGACCAGGTCGAGACCGTCCGCCTGAACGCGCGCGCCGAGGGCCTGTACCTGCAGGTCACCTCGATCGACAAGTTCCCGCGGATGACGGACTACGTCGCCCCCAAGGGCGTGCGCGTCGCCGACGCGGACCGCGTCCGCCTGGGCGCGCACCTCGCCGAGGGCACCACCGTCATGCACGAGGGCTTCGTCAACTTCAACGCCGGCACCCTCGGCACCTCCATGGTCGAGGGCCGCATCTCCGCGGGCGTCGTGATCGGCGACGGCTCCGACATCGGCGGCGGCGCCTCCACCATGGGCACCCTCTCCGGCGGCGGCAAGCAGATCATCTCGGTCGGAGAGCGCTGCCTGATCGGCGCGGAGGCGGGCATCGGCATCGCGCTCGGCGACGAGTGCGTCGTCGAGGCCGGCCTGTACCTCACCGCGGGCACCCGCGTCACCCTGCCGGACGGCCAGATCGTCAAGGCCCTGGAGCTCTCGGGCGCCAGCAACATCCTCTTCCGCCGCAACTCGGTCACCGGCACCGTGGAGGCCCGCCCGAACAATGCGGTCTGGGGCGGCCTGAACGAAATCCTCCACTCCCACAACTGACCCCGCGGTCGCCGGCTGCGGCCGCTCCCTGCCTCACGGCACGGGGCGGCCGGGCTCCGGCCCCGGTTACGGCCCCGGTTACGGCAGGTCCCTGTACGGCAGGTCCCTGACCTCGGCCTCGAAGGTCAGTCTGACGGGGATGCGGTAGGGGATCCAGGCGTCCTCGCCCTGCCGGCCGGTGCCCAGCCGGACGTCTCCGCGCGCACAGACCGCCTTCCACTCGACGACCAGCTCGACGGCCGTCCGGGGCGCCACCTCCACACTGACGGACTCCCGGACCGTGAGGCTGGTGCGGCTGCCCAACGCGTACCGCTGCCCGATCTCCCGCTGCAGCTGCCCCATGACGGAGCCGAGCCCGAGCACCGAGGCGGTGGCCTCGCCGCCGCGCCTGGTGACGCTGCTCGATTCGATCTGGACACTCCGCTCGATGGAGTTCGAGATCTCGAACTGCTTCGTCGCGGACGAGGTGCGGCTCCTGTTGGTGAACGGGTGCCGCTCGACGTCGATGACCTGCTCTTCCGATCCCGCGGTCTCCTCGATCCCGAGGACCCTCGCGCCGGTCAGGTCGATGCCCCCGGCGCGGTGCCCGCGCCGGCGGCGCGCCAGCGCCTCACCGAAGAACGGCTGCCGGATGGGCCAGTACTCGCCGCAGAGCCGGCACGTCATGCGGGCCCACGCCCGGCTCATCGAGACCTGCGCCCCGAACGGCGCCAGCGCATCGGGCAGGTACTGCTCGTGGGGCAGGGCATCGATCACGGCGCCGGGCAGCGGCGCGTCGAGGACCCTTCGGCCGCAGTGCGGGCAGAGCCCGGTGGCCGCGTAGGTCTGCATGTCGGCAGAAGCCCCCGCGTACCTGGGCCGCGCCATGTGTCTTCCTCCCTGGCGGGCGGGCGTCCCCTTCCGACGGTACGCCGGGGCCGCCGCTGCTTCACGGGGACCGGCCAGCCGGTCGGCGGCCGCTCCCTCCCCGAGCGGGGGAGCGGCCGACGGGGGACCACCGGGGTGTCAGTGGAGGGGGAGGGTGCGGATGAGGCCTGCGAAGGCTTCCTCTTCCGCTTCGGTCAGTTCGACCGTCTCCATGGGGTGGCCTGCTGCGGTGCGCTGGGCGGGGATGGTCGCGAGGCCCTCGTGCGCGCCGGGCTCCGGGTGGTGGAACCGGGTGTCCCACAGCATGTGGCCGATACCGATGACCCAGACGAGGGCCGCCACCAGCAGAACGGCGAGGCCGATTTCCTGGGCGACGGAGATGGAGGGGAACACGCGTCCTCCAAGGGGACGGCGGGACATGATCGAGCGTGTGGGGACACTCAACACCACAACCCGGGCCGAATGGGTAATGATGTGTCGAGCGTCACGCCAGGGGCGAAAGTCCCCATTTGCCCGCCGGGGCCGGCCGCCTCGGGGGGTCGCTCCGGCGTCTCCGGTCGTCTGCGGGTGGCCGCCGGTGGGTCTCCGGTCGCCCTCGTGTCCTTCTCAGCCGTCCAGGCCGAGCTTGAAGCCCTCGTGGCTGCGGGCGAAGCCGAGGCGCTCGTAGAAGCGGTGCGCGGCGCTGCGCCGCTTGTTGCTGGTCAGCTGGACCAGCCCGCACCCGCGCTCGCGGGCCCGCTCCACCGCCAGCCGCATCAGCTCCGCGCCGAGCCCGCCCCCGCGCCGGTCCTCGCGGATCCGGACCGCCTCCACCAGCGCCCGCTCGCGGCCGCCCTGGCCGAGGCCGGGTATGTACGTCAGCTGGAGGCAGCCCACCACGGCGTCCCCGTCGGCGAGGACCAGCATCTCGTTGCGGGGGTCCGCCTCGATGGCGGCGAAGGCCTGTTCGTGGGCCTCGTTGACCTCGGCCCGCTCCTCGCCCGCATCGGCGAGCAGGGCGAGTACGACGGGCAGGTCCTGGCGGGTGGCTTCGCGGAGCTCCATGATCAGGAGTGTGGCAGGGGGCCCGGCCGGGACGGCGACCGGGCCCCCTGCGGACTGCGGGAGCGCGCGAGCTGTACTACCGCGCCGGGGTGTTACGGGCGGAAGCGCAGGACCTGCGGGTCGTGGTCGCTGTTCTGCGCCGAGAACTCGGCGTTGATGTGCACGCTGTCGTACGCGTAGGACTTGACCGCCGGGCTGACCAGGATCTGGTCGAGGACCTGCGCGTTGCCCTGGTAGACGTAGGAGTAACGTTCCGCCTTCGGCAGCGACTTGATGGCCGAGTACAGCACGCCGCCGTCCTCCAGCGCCTTCGCGGTCCCGGAGAACTCGAAGTCGTTGATGTCGCCGACCGCGAGGACCTTGGCGTTCTTGTCGACCGCCAGCAGCTCCTTGACGAAGCCGTTCACGGCCTGCGCCTGCTGCAGCCGCTTGGCCTCGGAGGACCGCACCGGCGGCTGGTGGTGCGAGGTCAGGCCCTCGTCGCCGCCCTTCGAGCTGAAGTGGTTGGCGATCACGAAGACCGTGCGGCCGCGGAAGACGAACTCGCCGGCCAGCGGCTTGCGGCTGTCCTTCCACGCCGGGTTCGCCGGGTCGATGCGGCCGGGGGAGTGGGTGAGGGCCGCGTGGCCCTTCTCTGTCGTCACACCGGTCGCGGTCGCGGAGTCGCCGGCGGCGCGGTCGGTGAAGGAGACGCGCTCGGGGTTGAACAGGAACACCTGGCGGATGTTGCCGCCGGGCTCGCCGCCGTCCTTGTTGTTCTCCGGGTTGACGGTCCGCCACTGGTAGGACGGGCCGCCCGCCGCAGCGATCGCCGCCGTGAACTTCGTCAGGGTCTGCTCCGCGGAGACGGTGCCGTCGTTCTTGGCGCCG
This sequence comes from Streptomyces sp. NPDC046876, assembly GCF_040645035.1. Taxonomy (NCBI): domain Bacteria; kingdom Bacillati; phylum Actinomycetota; class Actinomycetes; order Kitasatosporales; family Streptomycetaceae; genus Streptomyces; species Streptomyces sp. NPDC046876. Next base: position 354,119 of record NZ_JBEYXK010000001.1, read on the forward strand.
TTGTCGTCCTGGATCTCCTCCAGGGCGAGGATGTCGGGCGAGGCCAGGTTCTCGACGACCGCCTTCCCGAGCGCGTCGAACTTCTCCTGCGGGTCGCCCGGGTCGAGGTTCTCCACGTTGTACGTGGCCACCGCGAGCTCACCCGGCGCCTGCGCCTTGGTCTTCTCGGGGGCGAGCGTGCCCTTCGCGACCGTGCCCAGAGTGCGGGCCGCCAGCGTGTAGCCGCCGAACTGGTTGAAGTCCATCGGGCCTTCGGTGCGGCCGGTCAGCTTGTCGCCGACGTTGGCCACGGGGAAGGGCTGCTGCGCGAGCGGCGCGAGCTGCTGGATCTGCAGCCGGCCGGTGTTCTGCGACTCGTACGAGCCGTAGAGGGTGCCGCCGCGCTTGGCGGTGTTCTCCCAGCCCTTGACGGTCACCCACAGCTCCGCGTACGGGTCGGTGGCGCCGACGACGCGGGAGGTGCCGATGGCGATGTTCATGCCCTCGAGGGACTCGTAGTAGTCCAGGGCGTAGCGGGAGGGCTCCAGGGCCAGGCCGTTGATGCTGCCGCCGGCGGCCGGGTCGCCCGCGGGGGCGTACTCGGCGGGCACCGAGTACTCGTTGACGGCGACGGCCTCGGGCAGGGCGTTGCCCGAGGAGACCACGGTCACGGCGGGCTTGGTGATCTGGGTGACCGACTGGTTGCCGGAGGCCGCGCCACCGGGGACGTACTCGCCGACCGTGCCGGAGACCTTGACCGCGTCACCGACGGCGACGGTCGGGGCCGAGCCGGTGAAGACGAAGATGCCCTCGCTGGTGGCCGCGTTGTCGTCGGCGTCGGGGTCCTGCATCCAGAAGCCGCGCGAGCCGTACGTGCGCACGCCCGTCACGATGCCCGCCACGTCGGCGACCTGCTTGCCGTTCAGGGGGGATATGCGGGTGGTGCCCTGGATGTCGTGGATGCGTACCGCGTCGGCGGACGCGGCGCCTTCGGCCGCATCGGCGGTGCCCGTGAGCAGGCCGGTGGCCAGCGCGCCGGCGACGAGGGCGGCGACGGCGGCGGAACGGGGATGCGAGGAGCGCATGGTCAAGGAACTCCGGTGTGTGGAGAGGAAAAGCGGCAGGAGGGTGAAGCGTGAAACGTGAAACGTCAGACAACGTGGAGCGTGGTGGAGCGTGGATGTGGCCGGAAACCTGCGGTGGTCGACGGCCGGGCCGTGGCGTCCGCAGGCGCCCGGGAGGTCCCCCGAGGTTCTACGCGCGTCAATTTCCTGCGTGACCAGCGAAGTTGTCAAGACCTCCAGGGGGTACGGGGAGCAACTGTGAGATGAACCAAAGGCATCCACGCCGGACACGCCCGAAATGCGTCTACTCTGGTGCGCCGGATGGCCGCCGAAGGCCATGCGTCCGCCCGCCGCGAGGAGACCGCCCGATGCCCGCACAGCCGCACCCCACGCTCCCGCCGGTCCGGCTGCCCTCCGAAGCGGAACTCGCCCGGGACGCCCTCGGCGCGCCCCTGTTCGCCCGCGCCGTCCGCCTCGCCCGCTGGGCCGGACCCGACACCCGCGTCGGCGTCGGCGGCGAACTCGCCGCCGAGGGGCTGGCCGAGGCCGCAGCGGCCCTCGGCCTGGACCCGGCCGACGAGGACGCCACGGTGCTCGCGAGCCAGGCGTGGCGCGTGGCACTGGACACCGGCCTGGTCGAGGTCACGGAACCCGAGGAGGACGGGGAGGGCGACGGCGAGGACGACGGCGATGAGGAGTACGGCACCGCTGCCCCCGGCGAGGACCTGGCGCTGGTGGCCGGCGGCGCGCCCGCCGACGTCCTCGACCTGTGGCTGGCCGCCCTGGACACGGTGCTCGCCGACGCGGCGGTGCCCGACCTGGACGACCTCGTCGACGCCCTGGAGGAGGGCGGCACGATCGACTTCGACCGCCTCGACTGGAACCCGCAGCGCGAGGCCGACTTCCTCGACGGGGTCCTCGCCAACCTCTACCTGCTGACCGCCGCCGAGCGCAGGTCCGGCCAGGGCCCGGTACCGCTGCCCGTGCTCGCCGCCTCCATGGTCGTGCCCGAGGGCATGGGCGCCCCCACCGACGCCGTCCTGGAGCAGGTTTCGGACGCGATGATGCGCCTCGACGACCAGTTCCGGCAGCTGGAGCCGATCGGGCTGGTCGAGTTCCGGCCCGTCGACGAGGCGCTGATGGCGGAGGCTGACGACGAGGAGTTCGCCGCCGGCCCGGTGGCCGGCGAGCTCGACGACGAGGACGTCGCCCGGTACGGGATGGTCCGCCTGACCCCGCTCGGCCTGTACGGGGTCCGCGCCCGCATGCGCGAGGCCGGCATCGCGGCCCCGGTCGTCGGGGAGCTGGCCGACAAGGGCGCGGACGCGCTGCTCGACGCGGTCTGCGGCTACCCGGAGGGCGCCGCCCAGGCGGAGATCGGGCAGTGGCTCGACGGCCGCGACCTGCCCGCGGCGGTGGCCGAGCTGCTCGCCGCGGCCCGGGGCGCCGACGCGGCCGCCCCGCTGCGCCGGCTGCGCTGCCAGCAGGCCCTCGCCCTGGCCGGGCCGGAGGCCGAGCCGGCGGTGCGGGCGGTGCTGGACGACCCGGAGCTCGGCGGGCTCGCGCGGGTGTGGCTGGCCGAGCGCGGCGCGGCCGGCGTACCGGCGCCGGACGCGGAGCTCGTGTACTGGCTGGCCGTGGACACCATCGCGGCGCAGCTGGCCGCGGACGGGCCGTTCGAGCCGGGTGCCCCGCGCCCGGGCGGCGCCTCGGACGGTGAGGCGGCGGAACTCCCGCTGCTGATGGAGTCCCTGACCTCGCACCACAGCGGCTTCTTCGACCGGGCCTGGCGGGTCGAGCACCCGGCGACGGCCGAGGTCCTGGAGGCGATGGGCCGGCTGCACCCGGACCGCAAGGCGGCCAAGGAGGCCCGCAAGGCGGCCTTCAAGGCCCGGTCGCGACGGCGCTGACGGGCCGCCGGGCGCGGGGACGTCGGGCGCGGGGCCGCCCGGCGCGGTGGGCGCTGTGGGTGCACGGAGCCCCGCACGGCCCGGTGCCGGCGGCGCGGCGCATGCGCCCAAGAGGGGGCGGAACGAGCCGTTCCTGAGGTCGTGTCGGCCATTGCGGCCCTCGGCAAGGGGTCGGTCGGCGGCCACGGGTAGTTCAGCCGCGGTTCACGTGCGGGCGGGAGCGTGTGCGCCGACGACCGCACGACAGGCGCGCACCACCTCCCCACCCCTGGAGACCCGATGCCCCTCAGCCGCAGAGACTTCACCGCCCGCACCGTCCTCGCCGGCGCAGGAGTCGCGCTCACCGGAACGGTCGGCGCCCTCGCCACCGCGCCGGGAGCCCTCGCCGCCGACGACGCCGCCCTGCGCGACGAGGAGGGCCGGCCCTGCGAGCCCGGCTACGGCCCGCTCGTGCCCGACCCGGCGGGACTCCTCGCCCTGCCCGCCGGATTCACCTACCGCGTCCTGACCCACAGCGGCGTCACCACCCTCGAATCCGGCGAGTCCACCCCCTCCAACCACGACGGTACGGCCGCCTTCGAGGGCCACCGCGGGGTCACCCTCCTCGTCAACAACCACGAGCTGAAGGGCAAGCGCGCCAACTGGGCCCACCCCGTCCCGCTCACCGAGGGCCTGGTCTACGACCCGGGTGCGGCCGGCGGCTGCACGGTCGTCGAGGTCCGCCGAGGCGGCGAGGTCGCCGAGTGGGTGGGTGTGGCCGGTACCTCGACCAACTGCGCCGGCGGCGCCACCCCCTGGGGCACCTGGCTGACCTGCGAGGAGACCGAGGACCTCGCGGGCAAGAACGGCATGACCAAGGACCACGGGTACGTCTTCGAGGTCGACCCGCACGACCGCCGCGCCAACTGCGACCCGCAGCCGGTCAAGGCCTTCGGGCGGTACGCGCACGAGGCCGTGGTGATCGACCCGCGCCAGGGCCACGCCTACCTGACCGAGGACGCCTCCGGCCCCAACGGGCTGCTCTACCGCTGGACGCCGCCGAGCGGCTTCCGCCACGGGCGCGGCCGGCTCCGTACGCTGGCGGCGGACGCCGGGGTGCTCGCGGCCGCCCAGTGCTTCGACAGTGCCGGGCGGTTCGTCGACGACCTGTCACGGGCGACGAAGACCGGCACCGTCTACGGCGTCGACTGGGCGGCCGTGCCGGACCGCGACGCGCGGACGGTGTCGGTGCGCAAGCAGTTCGCGGACGGCGCTGTGACGCGCGCCCGGAAGCTGGAGGGCATGTGGTGGGCCGACGGGGGCGCGTACTTCGTCTCCTCCTACGCCCGTGAGGAGAGCCCGGGCGCGGCGCACGACGGGCAGGTGTGGTTCTACGACCCGAAGCGGCGCACGATCACGCTGAAGGTGCTGCTCGGGGTGAACGCGAACCCGGCGCAGGACGGCGCCTTCGACGGACCCGACAACATCACGGTCTCCCCGTACGGCGGTCTGATCATCGCGGAGGACGGCAGCGGTCTGCAGCACCTGTTCGGCGCCACCGAATCGGGCCGCACCTACCCGCTGGCGCGCAACGAGTTGAACATCGGCACGGAGCAGGAGCCGGAGTACTCCGAGTTCACCGGGGTCTGCTTCTCCCCGGACGGGCGCACCCTCTTCGCCAACATCCAGGAGCCCGGCATCATGCTGGCCATCACCGGGCCCTGGCGCCGCGGGCACTGAACACGCCCCACCGGGGGCTGCGGCCACACTGCGTGACGCCGGGTGTGGCACCGGGGCGTGACGCCGGGCCGGGGACCGACGGCTGCGCCGCCGCCCGTCACTGGGCGGCGGCGAACTCGGCGAGCGTCTCGGCGCGGCTGGCGTTGGCCCATTCCTCGAGCAGGAACTCGTACGCCTCGGAGGGCCATTCGCCGTCCACCCTGGACTCGACGAGGTGCCGTATCGCCTCGTTCGCCTCTGCGGCGGACGGGCGGGCGGGACCCGCGGGCCGGAGTGTGTTGTACATGCTTCCAAGGCTACGGGCGGACACTGACAGTCACCTCCGCTTTTGGGGTGTAATCCATCACCTCGGCCGGGCCGGCTCTCCGGCCCGGACCGGCCGCGGTGGCTCCATGTGCCCGCCCACCTGCTCAGAGTGCCGTCGAGCCGGGCTGGACCATCCCGCGCACTGTGCGCGACTTCACAAACTCCCCGATGGCCGTCATCTCCCATTCCCCCGAGAACTGGCGGACGAGCTTGGCCATCATCACGCCCGTCTGCGGCTCGGCGCTCGTGAGGTCGAAGCGGACCAGCTCCTCGCCGCTCGCGGCATCGATCAGGCGGCAGTAGGCCTTGGCCACCTCGGTGAACTTCTGGCCGGAGAACGAGTTCACCGTGAAGACCAGGCCCGTCGCCTCCGCGGGCAGCCGGCCGAGGTCAACGACGATCACCTCGTCGTCCCCCGCGCCCTCGCCCGTGAGGTTGTCGCCCGAGTGCTTGATGGCGCCGTCGAGGATGGACAGCCTGCCGAAGTAGCAGCTGTCGATGTGGTTGCGCTGCGGTCCGTAGGCGATGACCGAGGCGTCGAGGTCGATGTCCCGGCCGCCGTACGCCGGCTCCCAGCCCAGGCCCATCTTCACCTGGGAGAGCAGCGGGCGGCCGTTCTTGACCAGGGACACGGTCTGGTTCTTCTGGAGGCTGACCCGCCCCTTGTCGAGGTTGATCTTCCCCGTGCCGGCGGGAGCCGCGGCCGGCGGCGCTGCCTGCGGGACTGCGGGCGGCTGGACGGCGGCCGGCGGCCGGGTGGCGGCGGCCGCCGCCGGGGCCGGCTCCTCGTCCACCGAGACCCCGAAGTCGGTGGCGATGCCGGCGAGCCCGTTGGCGTACCCCTGGCCGACGGCGCGCACCTTCCACACGCCGCCGCGCTGGTAGACCTCCACCACCAGCAGCGCCGTCTCGGCGCCCAGCTGCGGCGGGGTGAAGGTCGCGATCACCGCGCCGGTCTCCGCATGGCGCACGGTGGCGGTCGGCTCGATGCCCTGGAACGTCTGCCCGGCCGCATCCGGACTGGCCGTGACCACGATGCGCTCGATGCCGGCCGGCAGGGCCCCGGTGTCGACGGTGATGGAATCGGGCGCCGTCCCGCCTCCGGAGCGGTAGGTGACACCGGGTCCGGACGGCTGGTTGTAGAAGATGAAGTCGGCGTCGGAACGCACCTTGCCGTCCGCCGCGAGGAGGAGCCCCGACACGTCGAGCCGCACCGGGGCAGCCACGTCCACCGTCACCCGGACGGTGTTGAGCGGCAGGTTGGAACCAGGGGTCATAGCGGTCATGCCGGGAGAACGACCGGCGGGGCCGTGCCGTTCCCCGACGTCAGCCCCGGTTGCGCGGGTGGTTGCGGGCGAGGCGCTCGTTGCCGAACTTGTACGCGCCCGTCCAGCGGGCCATCACCAGCTGGGCGTCCCCGGATTCGACCTCGGCCAGGAACTTCTCGGCCCGCGCCCCGCGCAGGGTGCCCGCGGCCCGGCCGCGGTGGGTGATGACGACGCAGCCGTCGCCCCGTTGCTCGTACGTGAATCCGTGCGGTCTCGACATGGGCCGCAGCCTGCCCCGCACGGGGCGGGGCGGGCAACGGGATTTGCTCAGCCGGCCGGCTGCGCCGCGGCGTCCGGCGCCCCGGTGACGCGGCGCGGCAGCCCCAGCGGGTTGGCCTCGCGGAGCTCCGGCGGAAGCAGCGGGTCCGGTACCGACTGGTAGGCCACCGGGCGCAGCCAGCGCTCGATCGCGGTCGCGCCGACCGACGTGGAGTGCGAGGTCGCCGCCGGGTAGGGGCCGCCGTGGTGCTGGGCCGGTGCCACCGCGACCCCGGTCGGCCAGCCGTTGACCACGATCCGCCCGGCCAGCGCCGTGACCCGGGCGATCAGCTCCGCCGCCGGCCCCGGAGCCCCCGCGGCCTCGTCCGCGGACAGCTGGAGGGTGGCGCTCAGGTTCCCGGGCAGCAGGTCCAGCACCGCACCGGCCTCCTGCCGGTCCGCGTACCGTACGACCACGGTCACCGGGCCGAAGCACTCCTCCAGCAGCAGACCGTGCGCACCGCCCGAGAGGAGGTGCTCGGCCGGCACGCTCAGATACCCCGCCCCGACGGTGTGCTCCCCGCCGGAACCGGGGGCGACGGGGGCGTCGACGCCGGGCAGCGCGGCCCGCTCGGCGACCCCCGCGAGGAAGTTCTCCCGCATCCGGTGGTCGAGCAGGACGCCCGGCCCGGTCTCGCCGAGCGCCTTGGCGAGGGCCTCGGCGAGCCGGTCCCCGGCCGCGCCCTCCGGGACCAGGACCAGGCCCGGCTTGACGCAGAACTGGCCGACGCCGAGCGTGACGGAGGCGGCGAGCCCGGCACCGATCTCCTCGGCGCGCTCGGCGGCGGCGGCGGGGGTGACGACGACGGGGTTGAGGGAGCCGAGTTCGCCGTGGAAGGGGATGGGCACGGGCCGGGCGGCGGCCGCGTCGAACAGGGCGCGCCCGCCGCGGAGGGAGCCGGTGAACCCGGCCGCGGTGACGAGGGGGTGGCGGATCAGCTCCAGACCCGCGTCGAACCCGTGGACCATGCTCACCACGTCGCCCGGCATGCCCGCCGCCACGGCCGCCCGGCGCAGCAGCGCGCCGCACAGCTCGGAGGTCGCCGGGTGGTCGGGGTGCGCCTTGACGACCACGGGGCAGCCGGCGGCCAGCGCGCTGGCGGTGTCGCCGCCCGGGACGGAGAAGGCGAGCGGGAAGTTGGAGGCGGCGTACACGGCCACCACGCCCAGGGGCACCTTGTAGCGGCGCAGTTCGGGGCGCGGCGGGGTGAGGGAGGGGTCGGCCCGGTCGATCCGGATGTCGAGGTAGCCGCCGTCGTCGACGGCGTCGGCGAAGGCCCGCAGCTGGCCGGTGGTGCGGGCGAGCTCGCCGGTGAGCCGGGCCGGCCCGAGGGCGGTCTCGGCGTCGGCTGTCTCGACCACGCGGGCGACGGCCTCGTCGAGCAGGTCCGCAGCCGCGCGCAGGAAGGCGGTGCGGGCGGTGCGGTCGGCGAGTGCGGCGCGGGTGGCGTGCGCGGCGCGCACGGCTTCGTCCACCTCGCGCGGGCCGGCCTCCACCGTGACCTGCGCGCGCTGCTTCCCGGTGCGGGGGTCCACACTCCAGACTGGGGTTGCTGCCATGCCGCACTTCCTCCTGGATCCACGCCGGCCCGCGCGAGGTCGTTCAGTATTCTGAACGCCGTTCCGGTGGATGAATGATCTCCATCCGTTGCGGACTCTATTTCCGCGCCTTTCGCGTGACAAGAGACAAGAGGGGCAAGAAGGCGAATGAACAGAGGTGAGTCGGACCGGTCCGGTGCCGGACCGGAGGCGGCGCAAGCGGCGGCAGCGGCGCAAGCGGCGGCAGCGGCGGATGCGGCGGCAGCGGCGGCGGTAGGTGCGGCGGCAGCGGTGGGTGCGCTGCGTGCGGGGGATGCGGTGGAAGCGACGGGCGGTGCGGCTCCGGCGGCCGTCAAGTCCGCCGTCCGCACGGTCGTCCTGTTGGAACACTTCGCCGCGCGGCCGGGCCTGCACAGCCTGGCCGACATCCAGCACGACCTGGGGCTGCCCAAGTCCAGCCTCTACATGCTGCTGCGCACGCTGGTGAACCTGGGGTGGGTGGAGACCGACGCGACGGGGACGCGGTACGGCATCGGCGTACGGGCCCTGCTGGTGGGCAGTTCGTACATCGACGGGGACGAGGTGGTCGCCGCGGCCCGGCCCACCCTGGACCGCCTCTCCGAGGACACGACCGAGACCATCCACCTGGCCCGGATGGACGGCACGAGCGTGGTCTACCTGGCGACCCGCCAGTCCCAGCACTACCTGCGGCCGTTCACCCGCGTCGGGCGCCGTCTGCCGGTCCACTCGACCGCCCTGGGCAAGGCGCTGCTGGCCACGCACTCCGACGCCGAGGTACGGGCGCTGCTGCCGCAGCGGCTGGAGGCGGTCACCGAGCACACCGTCACCGACCGGGAGCAGCTCATCGACGAGCTCGCACTGGTGCGGGAGCAGGGCTACGCGGTGGACCGGGAGGAGAACACCCTCGGACTGCGCTGCTTCGGCGTGGCCGTGCCGTACCGGACGCCGGCGCGGGACGCGGTGAGCTGCTCGGTGCCGGTGGCCCGGCTGACGGCGGAGCACGAACACACCATCAAGGAGGCGCTGTTCGTGGCGCGGGACCGGCTCTCGGTGGTGACCCGGCGCATGTGAGGCGGGGGAGGGAGGGGCTCCTCCCCCGGGCGGGGGAGGCGGTTCCCCTTCGCGGGGGAGGTGCCGGGGCCGGTGGGGGCGGGATCGTTGAGCCATGACCACACGAGCAGCGGTGCAGCAGACGAACAGCGCGGTAGGCGGCCCGGTGGCCCGCCCGGTGAACGGACGGGTGGCCGGCCCGGTGAACGGCCCGGGGAACGGTCCGGCGTCCGACCCCGGTCCGGGCCGGGTGCAGCGGATCCTGAGGGCGGTGGCCGTGCTCGCCACGGTGCCGTACCTGGTCCTCAAGGTCGCCTGGCTGTCGGGGAGTCACATCGGGATACCCGAGGGCAGCGTGCTGCTGAAGGCCGGGCTGTTCCTCACGGTGGCCAATGCCGTCACCGTGGCCATGGACGCCGCGGTGATCGTGCTCGCCCTGCTGCTCACCAGACCCTGGGGCAGACGGGTGCCCGGCTGGCTGCTGGTCGTCCCGGCCTTCACGGCCACCGGGCTGCTCACCCCGATCATGACCGCGTTCCCCGGCCAGATGCTGGTCAGGGCGTTGGGCATGGGGGCGAGTGAGGCGGTCAAGGTGGCCCGGGGGCCCTTCCTCGACCCGTGGGTGTTCACGGTGGTCTACGGCGGCTTCACGATCCAAGGACTCGCCCTGGCCGGGCTGTTCGTCCCCTACGCGCGGCGGCGCTGGGGCCGGGTCTGGCAGGGCGCGCTGGGCACGCGGCTCCCGTCGCCCACGGGGGTGGTGGCGGGAGCCGCGGCCGCGCTCGGCACTGCGGTGAGCGGGATACACCTGTACTGGGCCTTCGGCGGCAGCGGCGGGCTGGGCGCCGAGAGGGCGGCGCTGTACTCCGCGGAGACCGGTGTGGTCTCGGGGGTCCACGCGGTGTGCGCCCTGCTCGCCGGCGTGGGGGTGCTGCTGCTGGCCCGGGGCGGGGCGCGCCGGGCGTGGTGGCCGCTGGCCCTGGCGTGGATCGGGGCGGCCGAGATGCTGGCCTGGGGGCTGTGGCTGGTGGTGGCCGCGCTGGGACCGGACCTCGGGCCGGGCGACGGGACCCCGGTCGTGATCTTCCTGACCTACGCTGGCCAGGTGGTCGCCGGATGCCTCGGTGCCGTGGTCCTGGCCCGGTTCACCGCCGCACGGTGCGCGGCGGTCTGACCGGGGGAGTCGGACCGGCGGAGCAGGCGCATCCGGAAAGGGGGACGGGGTGCGGATCGGGACGGAGTCGGAGCGAGAGCCGGGAACGGGCCCGGCATCAAGGCCGGAGGCGGGTACGGAGACGGGGACGGGGACGGGGGCGGCCGCACGTATGCGGAAGGGCGAGCCGGACGGGGCGGAGGACAAGGCGGGGGCGGGTCCGCGGGCGGGCCGGGCCGGGGCGGGAGCGGCCGTGCGGGGCGGGCTGGGGCGGCTGTTCGGGCCGCGGGCCCGGCTGCGCTGGGTGCACCTGATCCTCGGCGGGGCCCTGCTGATGCCGTACTTCCTGCTCACGCAGGTGGCGGTCGGCATCCTGGCCGGCGGGGTCAACGTCCTGGCCTCCACCCCGCTGACCTTCATCGCTTACGGGGTGTCGGTGCCGCTCGCGGCGCTGACCGCGGTGTTCGGGCCGGTCCGGCCGCTGTCGGTGGCCGCTGTGCGGGCCATGTGCGGGGTGCCGGGGGAACTGCTGGCCGAGGGGCCGGACCGGTCCTGGGCGGCCCGGGGCAGGGCCGCGGCCTGGTGGTCCCTGCACCTCGGGCTCGGCGCGGCGGTCAGCGGGATGAGCCTCGCGGTGCCGCCCATGGCGGTGGTGCTGATCGCGCTGCCGTTCTTCAGCTCCCTGCAGAGGGTCCGGGAGGGGCCGGTCTGGCTCAGCGCCCTGGCTTCGCCGTACACCGCGCCCTTCCTAGGGATCGGTCTGCTGGCCGGGCTCGTCCTGTGCGCCGCGGGCGCGGGGGTGCTGCTCGCCCGGGCGGCGCCCCGGCTGCTCGGGCCGACGGCGGCGGACCGGCTGGCCGCGGCCGAGGAGCGGGCCGCGGACCTCGCCGTGCGCAACCGGCTGGCCCGAGAGCTGCACGACGCGGTCGGGCACGCCCTGAGCGCCGTCACCCTCCAGGCGGTCGCGGCCCGGCGGGTCCTCGACAGCGACCCCGCCTTCGTACGGGAGGCGCTGGCCGCGATCGAGGACACCACCCGGCGGACCGTGGGCGAGCTGGACGCCGTACTGGGCCTGCTGCGGGACGGGGACCCGGGCCGGCCGGACGCGGCGCCGGCCCCGACCCTCGCCGCCGACCTCGACGGGCTGCTGGCCCGGACCCGGGCCTCCGGTACCACCGTCACCGCCCACGAGGACCCCGGGCCCGCAGGGGACTGGGCGCAGATACCGGCGATCGCCTCCCGCGAGGCGTACCGGATCGTCCAGGAGGGCCTGAGCAATGCCTTGCGCCACGGCGCGGGGCCCGTAGAGCTGCGGATCGCCGTGCAGGAGACGACCGACGGCAAGGGCAGCGCACACCGCGAACTGGAGATCACCATGACCAATCCGCCCGGAGCCGGCGACGGGCCGGCGGCCCGCAGCACCGGGGGCCGCGGGCTGCACGGCGCCGCCGAGCGGGCCGCCCTGCTCGGCGGCCGCGTCGAGGCCGGTCCGCACCGGGGGCTGTGGCGGCTGCGGGCCGTCCTCCCGCTCGGGGCGGGTGCCCGATGAGCCGCCCTCCGCTGCGCATCGTGCTCGCCGACGACGAGCGGATGGTGCGCACCGCGCTGCGGGTCATCCTCGACGCCGAACCCGGGCTGGAGGTGGTCGGCGAGGCCGCCACCGGCGCCGAGGCCGTGTCGGTGGTCCGCTCGCTGGCGCCCGACGTGGTGCTCATGGACGTCCGGATGCCGGAGATCGACGGGATCCGGGCCACCGAGCAGATCCTCGCCACGATGGCGCAGCCGCCCAAGATCGTGGTCGTCACCACCTTCGAGAACGACGCCTACGTCTACGACGCGCTGCGCGCCGGAGCCGCCGGGTTCCTGCTGAAGCGGGCCGACCCCGACGAACTGATCGGCGCGGTGCGGCTGGTCGCCCGCGGCGACTGCCTGCTCTTCCCGGCGGCCGTCCGCTCCCTGGCCGCCTCGCACGCGGCCGCCGCCGGCCCGGCGGCACCCTGGGTGGCCCGGCTCACCGACCGGGAGGCCGACGTGCTGCGCCTGATGGCGACCGGGCTGTCGAACCACGAGATGAGCGAGCGCCTCGGCGTCGGCCCCCAGACCGTCAAGACGCACGTCGCCGCGGTCCTGGCCAAGACCGGCTCCCGCGACCGCACGCAGGCCGTCATCGCCGCCTACGAAGGGGGATTCATCCTGAGGAAAAGCTGAGAACCCGGCCACAATCGGGGCAGAGGGGAACGCGCGGGCCCCTTCGATCGTCTTTTCGGAAGATGAACAAGACGATCAGGCGTGCGTCGGTCTTCTGCCTGCTCCTGGTGCTCGCCCTGCTGCTGCGGGTCACGTGGGTGCAGGCGTATCAAGGCAAGGCCCTCGCAGACAACGAGAACAACCGGCGGAACCTCATCGGGCAGTACGAGAACCCGCTGGGCAACATCATCGTGGGCGGGGAGGCGATCACCGGCTCGGTCAAGACCGGCGGCAAGGACTTCGGGTACAAGCGGACCTATGTCGACGGTCCGCTCTACGCGCCCGTCACCGGCTTCAGCTCGCAGGCGTTCGGCACGAGCATGCTGGAGGGTGTCTACAAGAAGATCCTCAACGGCTCCGACGACCGCCTGAAGACCGTGATGGACATGATCACGAACAAGCGGGCCTCGCCGGGCAACGTCCTGACCACCATCGACAAGGGCGTCCAAAAAGCCGCGTACGACGCGCTCCAGGGCAAGCAGGGCTCCGCCGTCGCGATCGACCCCGCGACCGGCGAGATCCTCGCCATCGTGAACAACCCCTCCTTCGACCCGGGCCGCATCTCCGGTGCCAACGACGCCGAGGCCTGGAAGGAGCTGTCCGCCGACAACGGCAAGGCCATGGAGAACGTGGCGCTGCGCAAGCCGCAGGCGCCCGGCTCCACCTTCAAGCTGGTCACCATGGCGGCGGCCATCGAGAACGGGCTGGTCACCAACATCGACGCGCCGACCGGCACCCCGGACCCGTACACGATCCCTGGCACCAAGACCCTGCTGCCCAGCGAGGCCGGCTCCGCCGCCTGCAACAACGTCTCGGTGCGCACGGCGCTGCGGCTGTCCTGCAACAACGTCTTCGCCGAGCTCGCCTCCAAACTGGGCCAGGACAAGATGCGCGCGACCGCCGAGAAGCTCGGCTTCAACGCGAACGTCGAGACCCCGGTGACCACGCGGCTGCCGAGCAAGTACCCGTCGAAGAAGATGTCGGTCGACCAGGTCGCGCAGACGGGTATCGGCCAGTTCGACGTGCAGGCCACCCCGCTCCAGATCGCCATGGTCACGGCCGCGATCGAGAACGACGGCAAGCTCGTCGCCCCGCACTCGGTCTCCGAGGTCACCGACTCCGGCGGCACCGTCCTGGAGAGCTTCAAGAACCCCAAGGTCCAGCAGGTCCTGAGCCCCAAGACCGCCTCGATGCTGCGGGACGCGATGAAGACCGTCGCCACCGAGGGCGGCGGCAAGCCGGCGCAGGTGTCGGGCGCCGAGGTCGGCGGCAAGACGGGTACGGCCCAGCGGGGCGTGAAGAACAGCCTTCCCCCGCTGGCCTGGTTCACCTCGTACGGAAAGATGAACAACAAGCAGATCGCGGTCGCCGTGATGATCGAGAACTCGGACACCGACCGGTCCGAGATCGGCGGCGGCCGGCTGGCCGCCCCCATCGCGCAGAAGATGATGGAGGCGTGGCTGAAGAAGTAGCCATGCCCGCCGCGCCCTCGACGCGCCGGGAACCGAACGAGGTTCCCGGCGCGTTTCCCTTCCCATGATCAGGACCGCGCGACCCGCAGACCTCGATGACATCGCCGCCCTCCACGCCCGGGCGCGCGCCACGTACTACCGGGGCCGCATCCCCGAACAGGCCTATGCCGGCGAGGCCGAACTCGCGCGCACCCGCGAGGGCTGGTCGCGCGCCGTGGCCCGCGCCGCGGCCGACGGCGGGGTGCTGTGCGCGGAGGAGGACGGCGAGCTGACCGGGGTCGCCGCGTTCCGCACCGCCGACGGCGAGACCACGCTCACCCAGCTCCACGTCGACCCGGCCCACTGGCGCCGCGGCACCGGCGCCGCCCTGCACGCCGCCTGCCTGGCCGCCTGGCGGCGGGCCGGCATAGACCGGGTCCGCCTGGAGGTCTACGAGCACAACCTGCGCGCCCAGGCCTTCTACGCCCGCCACGGCTGGCTCGCGGACCCCTCCGCGCCCCGCGCCGGGTCCCATCTGACCCTCTGGCTCGTGGTTCGGCCCCCGTCCGGGGAATGAGACGCTCCGATAGGTGGTTGAACGTGAAACCGCCGCGGCCCTCCGCCGCGGCGGCGCCGTCCACCGAACCCGGAGAGAAGAAGGAACATGCGCGTCGAGATCTGGAGCGACATCGCCTGCCCCTGGTGCTACATCGGCAAGGCCCGCTTCGCCAAGGGGCTGGCCGAGTTCGCGCACCGCGACGAGGTGGAGGTCGTCTTCCGCTCCTTCGAGCTCGACCCGAACAGCGCCAAGGGCGTCACCGCCCCGGTCCTGGAGATGCTCGCCAAGAAGTACGGCCGCACGCTCGACGAGGCGCGCGGCATGGAGGAGCACGTTGCGGCCGCGGCCCGCTCCGAGGGCCTGGACTACCGCACCGAGGGCCGCGACCACGGCAACACCTTCGACATCCACCGGCTGCTGCACCTGGCCGCCGCCCGCGGACGCCAGGAGGAGCTGCTCGACCTCGCGTTCCGCGCGAACTTCGCCGAGGAGCGGTCCGTCTTCGACCCCGAGGTGCTGCTCGCGCTCGCCGTCGAGGCCGGCCTCGAGGAGGCCGAGGCCCGCGCCGTCCTCGCCGACGACTCGGCGTACGCCGCGCAGGTACGGGCCGACGAGCGCGAGGCGGCCGAACTCGGCGCCAACGCCGTGCCGTTCTTCGTCCTCGACCGCCGCTACGGCATCTCCGGCGGCCAGCCGGCCGAGGTGTTCACGCGCGCCCTGGAACAGGCCTGGGCCGGCCGCGAGATCGACGAACCGCAGCCCACGGCCGAGGCCTGCGACCCGGACGGCGCCTGCGCGGTCCCGCAGGCGTAGCGGGGGCCGGCCCGCCCGGCCCGGTGTGCCAGGGAGCGGCCCGGTGCACCCGGCCCCAGTGCGCCCGGCCCCGGCACACCCGGCCCGGTGGCACCCGGGCCCGGTGTGCCAAGGCCCGGCCCGCCGGAGGGCGAAGCCGCGGCCGGGCGGGGGGCGCCGGGCGGGTCGGCCCGGCACATCGACGTCCCCGGCTACCGCGAGGTCGCCGCCTTCGACGACGCGCCGGGCCGGCCCGCCCGGCGGACCCTCAGGCGCGTTGCAGGGACGACTGCCAGGCCGATTCCGCCGCGGCGACGGCCTCTGCCGGGTCCGCCGACAGGGCCGCGGCCAAGGCCGTCAGGGCGGAGCGGACCGCGGCCGGCGAGGCGTCCGGGCCGTAGTGGTTGACCCGGACCATCTCCCCGGCCAGCGCGCCGCCTCCCGCCGCGAGCGGGGCCGACGGGTCGGCGGCCAGCGCCTTGGCCGCCACCGCCGAGGCCTGCGGCACGCGCAGGGTCGTGGCCACCGGCGCGGCCTCGGCGGCCCGCCCCACGTACGGGGCCAGGCCCAGCGCCGCCGCGCCCGCCCGGGTCGCCGCCGCGGCGGCCGCGTGCCGGGCCGTCACCGCGTCCAGGCCCTCGGCCGCGATCCGGTCCAGGCAGGCCTCGAGCGCGAGCATCTCCAGCTGCGCCGGGGCGTGCAGCAGCGCCCGGCGCCCGCCGTCGATCCAGCGCTCCTTCCAGTCCAGCAGCGACAGGTACGAGCGGCGCGGCGCGGCCGGGTTCTGCGCGAACCGCTCCCACGCCCGCTCCGAGACCGACACCGCCGAGACCCCGGCCGGGCCGCCCATCGCCTTCTGCGCGCCGATCACGCACAGGTCGACGCCCCACGCGTCCGGGAGCAGCGGCTCCGCGCCCACCGACGCCACCGCGTCCAGCATGAACAGCGCCCCGTGGGCCCGTACGACCTCGCCGATCTCCGCGACCGGGTTCGTGTTGCCGGTCGCCGCCTCCGCGTGCACCAGTGACACGAAGTCGATCTCCCGGTGCTCCTCCAGCGCCCGGGCGACCGCCTCCGCGCCGACCGCGGTGTCGAAGGGCACCGCCAGGTCCACCACGCTCGCCCCGCAGTCGCGCAGCCAGTTGCCGAACGTGGTCCCGTACGGGCCGGTGACGACGTTCAGCGCGGTCGAGCCCGGCCGGGCCCCCGAGCGGATGCACCCCTCCAGCGGCAGCAGCGCCTCGCCCTGGGTGATCACCACGTCCTGCCGGGTCCGCAGCAGGTCCGCGACCCCCTGCTCGATCGACGCGAAGCGCTCCGCGGTGAGCGGCGGAAGGTCCAGCAGGGGGTGGGTCACGGGGGAGCTCTCTCTTGGTCCGGGGCTACCCGGAGAGCCTAGCGAGCGCGCACGTACAGTGCGGGCATGACCGATGACGTGCTGCATGTGAAGGGACGTGTGCTCGTCGGACCCGACGACGTGCGCGACGAGCTCTGGGTGGTCGGCGGCCGGATCTCCTACGAGCGCCCGACCGGCGCCCGTGAGACCACGACCGTGTCCGGCTGGGTCCTGCCCGGCCTGGTCGACGCCCACTGCCACGTGGGGCTGGACGCCCACGGCCCGGTCGACGCCGCGACCGCGGAGCGGCAGGCCCTCACCGACCGCGACGCCGGCACGCTGCTCATCCGCGACGCCGGATCCCCCTCCGACACCCGCTGGATCGACGACCGCGAGGACCTCCCGAAGATCATCCGCGCGGGTCGGCACATCGCCCGTACCCGCCGCTACATCCGCAACTACGCCCACGAGATCGAGCCGGCCGACCTCGTCGCGTACGTGGGGCGCGAGGCGCAGCGCGGCGACGGCTGGGTGAAGCTGGTGGGGGACTGGATCGACCGCGACGCCGGCGACCTGACGGCCTGCTGGCCGCGGGCCGAGGTCGAGGCGGCCATCGCCGAGGCGCACCGGCTGGGCGCCCGCGTCACCGCGCACTGCTTCGCCGAGGACTCGCTGCGCGACCTGGTGGAGGCGGGCATCGACTGCATCGAGCACGCCACCGGGCTGACCGAGGACACCATCCCGCTGTTCGCGGAGCGCGGGGTCGCGATCGTCCCGACGCTGGTGAACATCGCGACGTTCCCGAAGCTCGCGGCGGGCGGCGAGACCAAGTTCCCGCGCTGGTCCGCGCACATGCGCCGGCTGCACGAGCGCCGCTACGACACCGTCCGGGCCGCCTGGGACGCGGGCATCGGCGTGTACGTCGGTACGGATGCGGGCGGCTCGCTGCCGCACGGCCTCGTCGCGGACGAGGTCGCGGAGCTGGTGCGGGCCGGGATCCCGCCGCTGGACGCCCTGTCGGCGACGACCTGGGCGGCGCGGGCGTGGCTGGGAAGGCCCGGTCTGACCGAGGGCGCCCCCGCGGACCTCGTCGTGTACGGCACCGACCCGCGGGCCGACGTACGGGCGCTGGCGCAGCCGCTGCGCGTGGTCGTGAACGGCACGGTCAGGGCATGAGCGGAAGTCGGCTGGGTCACCAGACACGAGGGTGTGTCTCACGCTTGTTCCTTGATCCTTGATCAGGGGGGCCGCAGGCGGGCGGAGGGCGACGTGCCGACCAGCGAACGCCGATGAGCCGGACGCTCCCGGAGAGCCCACCAGGAGGCCGGCCCCGGGCGCTGCTGGGGACGGCCTCCTGGGGCTCAGGCGGGGTCCCCTCGGGGCGCCCGTGACCGGGTGTCAGGCGACGTCGAGCCAGAACTTCTCGTGGTCTCCGCCGATGGCGTTGGTCTGGCAGTTGACGGTGCCGCCGGGGCCGGTTTCGGTGGTGACGCCGCTGCCGGTCACCATGCGCAGGCAGATGCCGGGGAAGGCCTGCGAGGCGAGGGAGACCGAACCGTCGGGCTGGGTGACGAGGAGGAACTTCTCCCAGGGGCCTAGGGTGAACTGACAGTTGACCGTCCCGCCGCCGGCCATGGTGGAGGGGACGCCGCGGCCGTCCATGCGCAGGAACACGTTCGCGGACACCGCCGACTCGAAGGAGAACGAGCCGTCCGGGTTCGGGTGGACCTTGAACGCCGTCAGCGGCCCGGGCCCGTACTGGCAGTTGACCTTCCCGCCACCGTTGTCGGTCAGGGAGGTCACGCCGGCCCCGTCCATCCGCAGGAAGATGTTGTGGAAGAACGTGGACTGGATGCCGATCGGCGTGCCGCCGAGCTTCGCGAGGTCGGCTACTGACAGGGGCATGAGGCTTGTCTCCTTCTGTCCGCACCTGTGGCGGACGGAGTCGGGTCGGCACCGCCGTGACGGCCTGGGCGGCACCCCGCTGCCGGGCTTTCGGAAGGTGTCCGATCCAGTACCGGCTTGTCGTCGGCACAGGGCAGTTGGAGCTGAGGACGGCGCCGGACCTTGCTCCGTCACGCTCCCGCATATGACAGCGATACGTAGCATCCGCGCGGTCACCCGCTGCTGTCGACGGTGCCTGCGGTGCCGACCCCCGGAACCGGCCACGATTCCCAGACGACACAGGTGCCTCACGCCGAGCACCCCGGCCCCAGGACACCTTCGAGGACCACAGCCCCTCAGCCGCCCCGCCGACGGAAGGGATGCACCCGCCGAACGGGGCACCGCCTGCCCGCCGTGGTCAGCCAGGCGGCTGCGGCGCCGACCCGGGGCCCCGGACCCCGCCGGACCGGTGCGGCCGCGAATGGCCGAAACAGCCAACCGTCACGGTTGACGGATCGGATTGACGCGGCGTGACGTGGAGGCGCCGGCGGACGTTGTATCTGTCCGATCGACGCCTGCCACCCGCCCACTTCTGTGGCGAAAAAGAACTCCCGTGCCCCATGGGGCGTCAAGATTCGAACGTGTACATGGAAACCACCCGTTGGAATGAACTCACCTCGGGTGGCTGCACGTTCACTCTCCGTGCGTAAAAAATTCCCCGGGTAACAGGCCGTCGGTGCGCGATGTCCCCCATTGGCTGCGCCACGGCTCCCAACTCCCCGGGGGTTCCACCACCTTGAACCGCAACACCTTCCGCCTGCCCGCAGCCGCCCTGCTCGCCACGGGAGCGGTCGCCCTGCTCACCGCCCCGGCCGCCCACGCCACGGGCCCCGCCGATCCCCCTGCGGCCGGGAGCGAGGGACGCGCCGGCGCCGTCGTCCTGCGCGCCGGACTGGACGTCGGCCTGCTCAACAAGGCCGTCCACCTCCCGCTGACGACCACCCTCAACGAGGTCAGCGCCCCGGCGACGGCCGAGAAGACCGCGCTGACGGTGGCCCTGGACGGGGTCGAGGGCGGGCAGCCGGTGAGCGTGCTGCGCGCCGACGCGGCCACCTCCAAGGCCACCGCCGACCGCAGCCGGGCCGTGGCCGAGGCCAACCTCGCCCACGCCCGGGTGCACGTGCCGGGCCTGCCCGCGCTCTCGCTCATCGAGGTGGAGAAGGTCACCTCCAAGGCCGTGTGCGAGGCCGGCAAGAAGCCGGTCGCCACCTCCAACGTGCTGGGCGCGGTCACCGTCCTCGGCAAGAAGGTCACCCTCTCCGCGGGCGGCCCCACCACGGTCGACGTCCCCAAGGTGGGCCGGGTCAGCCTGGAGCTCTCCGGCACCCGGACCACCTCCACCACGGCCGCGGCGGCCGCGCTCCGGCTGAAGGTGTCCGTGAACCCGCTGGACCTGAACGTGGCCCAGGTCGAGGGCGAGGTCGTCCTCGCGGAGGCGCGCTGCGAGGCCCCGGCCGGCCCGCCCGCGTCCCCGAACCCCGCCGCAGGGTCCGACATCAAGCCGCAGACGGGCGCCTCCGGGACCGGGGCCGTCCTCACCCACGACGGCCCCGGCCTCGCCGAGACCGGCGGCGGTTCGCTCACCCCGTACGTCGCGGGCGGCGCCCTGGCCCTGCTCGGCCTCGGCGGGGGCGCAC
The DNA here is from genome assembly GCF_040645035.1 of Streptomyces sp. NPDC046876. Taxonomy (NCBI): domain Bacteria; kingdom Bacillati; phylum Actinomycetota; class Actinomycetes; order Kitasatosporales; family Streptomycetaceae; genus Streptomyces; species Streptomyces sp. NPDC046876. Next base: position 374,412 of record NZ_JBEYXK010000001.1, read on the forward strand.
TCCTCGTGACCCGGCGCGGCCGGGCCTCGTAGCGGCCGGGGTCCGGGGGCGGGTGCCCGGGGCCCAGCGCGGGGGGCTCAGCGCGTGGCGTGCACCAGCCCCTGCTTGTCCGCGCCGCGCGACAGCACGGCCTCCGTGACCTGCTTGTCGACGGCGGCGTACTCGGTCTTCTTGGCGGAGCCGAGCCCGCCGTCCCCGGCCGCGCAGGAGGTGCACACCACGCGGAACGGGGCGCCCCGGTCCGAGAAGGAGGTCAGGTACTCGGCCTTGGTCACCTCCCAGCGGCCCGGGTGCGCCGATGACGGGGTGAAGGTGAACCGCGGGATGGACGACATGTTGCCGCGCAGCTTCTCGGCCTCGTAGAAGCTCGCGATCTGGTCGCCCATGCCGAAGACCACCCACGTGCCGTTGATCTTCTCGTACGGCTGCGGCACGTGGTTGTGCGTACCGATGATGAGGTCGATGTCGGGCAGGCCGTCCGGGCCCCGGGAGGCGGTCAGCGCCTGCGCGAGGTCGCGCTGCTGCTGGTCGGGGGCCGTCTGCCACTCGGTGCCCCAGTGGACGCTCATGACCACCACGTGCGCGCCGGCCGCGCGCGCCGCGCGGGCGTCGGCGATGATCCGGTTCTGGTCGATCAGGTTGACGGACCACGGCTTGCCGGACGGGAGCGGGATGCCGTTCGTGCCGTACGTGTAGTCCAGCTGGGCGACCTTCGCGCCGCCCGCGGAGAGCACGGCCGGCGCCTTGGCCTCGTCGGCGCTGCGGGCCGAGCCGACGTGCTTCAGGCCGACCCGGTCGAGGTGGTCCAGGGTGCGGACCAGCCCGTCGTAGCCGTCGTCCAGCGTGTGGTTCGAGCCGGTCGAGCAGCTGTCGTAGCCGGCGTCCTTCAGGGCGTCGGCCAGCTGGTGCGGGGCCTTGAAGGCCGGGTACCCGGTGTAGGGGCCGCCGGGTCGGCCGTACGGTATCTCGTGGTGGCATATCGCCAGGTCGGCGGCGGCCACCAGGGGCTTGACGCCCGCGAGTATCTTCCGGAAGTCGTGGCTCTGGCCCTCGGCGCCGGCGCCCTTCGCGTCGTCCGCGGCCTGCTGGATGATCGACGGGTACGGGATGGTGTCGCCCGTCGCCAGGAGCGTGAACGGGCGGGCGTCGGCCGGGGCGGCGGGGCTCGCCTTGCCGGGCTTCGGCTTGGCGGCGAGCCGTTGGTCGGTGGTGCCGGTCGTGTGGGCGGTGGGGAGGGCGGCGTAGAGTGCGCCGCCGCCCGCCACCGCCAGGGCCGCTGCGGCCGCGGCTGTCTTGGCGGCTTTCTTCATGGTGGTCCCCCCTGGGTGTGGTGCCGATGGGGGGATCATGGCGGAAGGGGGCGCGCGATGCCATCGGAGGCGAAGCCTCCGCTCGGCCTCGCCGCAGGTCAGCGCCCTGCGGCCGCCCCGCCCGGGCACGGCTCCGGCCGTGCCGGCCGAGCATCCGCTGCGCGGAGCCCTTCCCCCACCCCGCCCCTTCTCCCCCAGCTACCGCTGGGAGGTGCCCCCAGAAACGCCTCAATCGCCGGCGCGGCTCAAAGATTCGGGGGCTCCGCCCCCGGACCCCCGCGCCTCAAACGCCGGCGGGGCTGGAATTG